>DATFYN010000144.1:0-4915 GCA_035315025.1 Myxococcota bacterium | reverse complement strand
TCTGCGGCGTTGCTCGCCGGATCGAGCGGGGCCTGGAAGCGCGGGGGGCTGATTTTGCCGCGCTGCGGGCGCGCAGGGCCCCGCACGGAAGATGCACAGCCTGCGGCGATCCGATTTCCGCGCGTACGACTGCCGCGCCGCAGGACGCGCTGGGGAAGTAGTGCAGGCGATCTTTAGGTTTGGGCGAGCCGGTGTCGGACGAGGACGATCAGGTTGAAGCTCGTCACGCAGGACCAGACGTAGTCCTTGAAGGACTCGAGGCCCCGCCACGTACAGCGATCCATCTGAAAGGCACGCTTGAGCGTCGAGATGACGCCTTCGATGCCGGAGCGGAAGTCCCGCAGCCGCCGGAACACCCAGGCGCTCCGCACCATCTCGGCGATCGTGATCCCAGCCTTGCGGTGAAAGGTGATGTCCTCGACCCCGAGTGCCTTGGCGCGCTCCACGTTCGCTTTCGACGCGAACCCGCCATCGAAGCAGGCCTGCCGAGGGGCCTTTCCAAAGAGCGCGATGTGTCGCTCGAGCGTCCGCTCGAGCAGCTGTGAATCCGGGGGGTTGCCTGCCTCGATCACGCAGTCGAGGACGAGGGAGGACCGTCCACCGCTCAGACAGACCTTGTGGCCGTAGGAGACGTCGCGCTGGCCCTTGACCACGATGTCGGTGTGGGGCTCGAAGATGGAGAAAATCTTCTCCGCAGCCGGGACGCTCTCACCCTCGAGCACGCGCCGCCGGGACTGGCCAAGCACCCGGTCCAGCAGCGAAAGCGTCTGCCGGAGCTCTGAAGCGAGCGTCTGCAGCGCGATCGGGGCCGCTCCGTCGACGAGCTCGAGAACTCCCGAGGCGTGATCGCGAACGGTCTCGGCCACTTGAATGAGGTCCCGATAGCCGCGGCGTCGATCCTTGCGCTGCCCGGAGAACTTGATCTCGTAAGCCCGTCGCTTGGCTCGGCGCGTGTGATCCCGGAAGCGCTTGCGAAGCGAAGGACGAAGCTCCGCCATGCGTCGAAGCAGCCGCATCACCACGCGGACCCCATCCCACAGCAGGGAAGAGTCGCTCGGCTCGTGGATGTGGCCCTCCACCACGGTGGTGTCCCCCCGGATCGTCTTGCCCCGCTCGATGCCTTCAGCCCGAGCCATCCCGATCAAGACCCGATGGATGGCCTCCCAGGTCTGCGGGCGAATCCGCTTTACGTTGGCCTGCAGCGTCTGGAAGCTCGGCCGATCCTCGAGCCCGAGGCCCACGAAGCTCCGGAAGGCCGCCGAGTCCTGCAGATGAAACTCGAGCTCGCGGTAGCTCAGGCCATGGATCTGCTTGAGGAGCGCAACCCGGAGCACCTAGTCGCCCGTGAGTCCGGGGCGGCCGGTGTCGGAGCGCGCCACCCCCACCACGTCCCGATGCACGAGCTCCCCGATCTCTGGATGGCGATCCAGAATCTCGCCGGCCGCGGAGAGCTCCTGGACATGAGAGTGCGGGCCCCAGCTGGGTCTCAGCGCAAGCTGGATGTTTCGGAAATCGCGCATTGCCTCACCCCCCCAGATTGGCAATTCGTGTGGTGATCCGGTCAGTTGTACCACCACATCGTACACGAACCAGACACAAAACTGGGGCGGTATTTGCGCTTATTTCTCTTTATCTTTGACGACTTCCGAGTTTCCAGACGAGAAGTAGCAGCTACGCGTGCGGCGGGGATCGGGTTTCATGCCTCCGCTCGCTCCTGCGCCTTGAGCGCCACGATGGCGATGCACAGCACTTCAACTTTCTAGAGATACTCGCAGCGGATTTTTTGCTGCTGGTCGAACGAGAGAGCCACGTCGTTTGCAAGTACCCACCGTCGTGCAAGATGCTCGTAGTGGACGCGCAGATCTTCAGCACTTGGATCGCTTCATGCTTGTTCATCCGCATATCCCTCCGGCCCGTCTCCGCGAGCTTCTTTCGTAGTGATCTTCCCACACCACGGTGTTTCATTCGCAGTTGCCTATGCGCTGCCGTGCCTGAGGTCACAGACACCTTCCGTATTTTTGGCCACCATGTTCTCGGCCTTGGCGCTAATCCGCGAGGGCCGCCGGCGCTGTGAGCCCATCGGGTAGCCAGTCCCTCCTCGTTTGGGCTCTCGGCGCCGGCCTCGTTCGTGCCGTATCTTCCGGACCCTCGCTGTCCGCACACGCACGACGTCGATCCACGTCGCCGAAGCAAATCCGGCTCGCTCCCGATCTCGAGGAAGTCGGTCCTCTCTGCCGGCCGCTTCCACTACCCGCCCACCAGCGCCTCGTGGCTCAATCAAGTGGAGGGCTTCTTCGCCATCCTCGGGAAGCCATCCCTCAGCCTGACCGACTTCCACTCCACCCGCGCCCTCCGCGCGCACCTCGAGGCCTACATGCGTGCCTGGAATCACAACCCCACCCCGTTCGCGTGGACCAAACCGGCGCGCGCGATTATCCGCTCACACCGTCGCATGATTGATCTCATCTCGACGGCGGTGCACTAGGGCCGCCCTCTTCAGGGGCTCCGCACCTCGTCGAGTGCTTCGGGAAGGGTGGCCTCGAGACCACGTCGGATGCGCAGCCATACGATCCCTGCCCGTTTTGCGCTTGCCGCGAATGCTGTTTCAAGCTTCGGGGCTACCACTCCGCGGAAACCCAGCCCAGTCGAGCCAGCACAGTGCCTGTTTGGCGAGCACCGGCGCTGGGAACAGGGAGCGCACGGAGTCCTGTCGTTGCGTAGCACCCGGAGAAGGCGTGATCTCTATCCAACCGAGCCCAATAAGGCGTACTGCTCGGAGCGCGGTCTAGAGGCTGAGGTCACGGAAATCGCGAGGCAAGAGTGCGAGGTGTGTTCCTTCCTGGCGCCCAGATGCTTTAATCGCCGGGTACACTTGTTGCCTGACACTCCATGGTCGCCATCATGGACCGCTCCACGGACGCCGAGCCGCTTCACGACCGAGTTGCCGAAGCTGCCAGTTTGGTTGGCCGCCGTGTCGGCGTAGAGTTCGACTCGGCTGATATTCTCGCCTTGGGCCGCCGCACGGTGATCCGACTTCTTCCGGCACCCGTCGTCGCAAAGGTTGCTGCCGGGTCCTGCTACCGAGCACTCGAAAGAGAAGTCGCGGTCGCACGGCATGTCGCGATGGCAGGCGGCCCAGCCGATCCGCCGCTTGACAGTCTCGCGGTAGGCCCCCACCGCGAGGCAGAGTTCGCAGTTACTCTCTGGCGCTACTTTCCCGCGCTCACTCCGCCTTTGGACATCGAGGCAGGCACCAGCTCCTACTTGCAGCTTCGAGAGGCGCTCGATTCCTACGCAGGTGATCTGCCCGATTACGCCGTCCCGATCCTTGAATGTGCTCGTGCGTTGCGTAGTGGCTCTGTTCCCCGGCTCACGGCGTCTCAGATGGATCTCCTGCGTCGCGTGCTCGACGCCGCTCCCGATCGCATGGCTGCACGAGACGCTGTCTCGCGCCCCCTCCATGGGGATCCCCACCTGGGCAACCTTCTGTTCACAAAGGACGGGCCGCTCTGGCTCGATTTCGAGTCGGCGTGTCGAGGCCCTATCGAATGGGATCTCAGCGCATTTTCCGAGAGCGGGCTATTGCCACGACACGACGCAGCCGCTCTAACGGTTTTGCGTCAGGTTCGTAGTGCCTGCGTTGTCGTTTGGTGTATCTGCAAGGACCATCCATCGATTAAGGATCAAGAAGCGGCCGCCTTCCACATCGCTCAGCTCGAAGGGACCAGACTCGGTGGGTAGGCAGCGACCACCCGTCGGACGGAACCATGAACCCCGCCGAGGTGGGTGGTCGACCGGAGGTACTCTACACGGCACAAGTCAATCGATCTCAAGACGAGACCACTTCCGATATCCGACCGTGTGGACTGTGCGCCATTCCGCCCGAAACCGCTGCACTTCCCACACGCCGTTGTCCCTGCCCATCGACCCCATCGGCCGCAGACCGGGCACGGTGCGCAGCCATATAAAATTCCCACCTGTTTTTCGCCCGCGGCGTATGCTGTTTTCAGGCCTCGCGGCGACAGTTTCGCGGAGGCGCGGCGCGGTCGAGCCAGCACAGCGCCCTCACCCAGATCGGTTGGCGCGTGTTTGGCCGGTTCCGGCGCCGGCAACGGGGGGAGCCCAAAGGGGCCCCACGCTGCGTACCAACCAGGAGAAGGCGTGATGACTCCCGATCAGTTCATTAAGCCGCTCGTGATCGTATTTGTCGTGCTCGTGGTCTTTCTGGCCATCAGGGGTGGTAGCCGTCAGACAAGGTAAGGGGCGCGCGAAGGCCTGCGCGTCGAGCGACTTCGCCTTGGGAGTGCGGCAAAGGATCTCCGCAGCTGAGCGGTGAGCGTCCCCTCAGGCTCAGGGCGACCCCTGGTGCGGTCGAACTGGCGCTGAGGAGCGCGCCACTCACCCTCGACGCTGTCAGACCAACGTGCCGAACGTGTCGCAGCAGAGCCCGGACCTGCGTGCGCGATGCAGCGCACCCGGCGTGGACAGGATGTCGTAGAAGGGTGTCAAGCGACCGGCAGGGGTTACGAAGATGCTGAACGGCGTAACCGTCAATTGCCACCGGTCACGAGGAGACGGCGTTGGGGAAGGTGGGGTTGGCGGTCGTCGTCCAGCGCTCCTCTGACTTAAGCACGCGCCCATGATCTCGGCAATTCCTCGACCCGCATGATATTTCCGCCCAAGAGCTACCGACGCGATCGGCAGAACCCTGAGCACCTCACTATCCCCCTGGGGACCAGGCCCCCACCCACCACATTCAGCCGAGCCCGAGCGCGGCTCTATCGCCGCGGCCGAGAGAAATCGTTGCCGCGGACCTGTGCTTGGGTAAAACCCGTTGAACTAAACCGCTTCGCGGTGGAGGAAGACGCTTCTCGCTCGTGTCCGCTCGGCGGCGCGTCTGGCTGACGCGGTCGGC
>DATFYN010000143.1:0-2141 GCA_035315025.1 Myxococcota bacterium | reverse complement strand
TGGCGATAGCCTCTCCGACGATGGCAATTCTTACAGCATAGATGGAAGCGCGTTCCCAGCGAGCCCTCCGTACGAGAAGTGGTGGTCAAACGGTCCGGTCGCCGTCAATGTGCTCGCGTCTAATCTGGGCATTCCGCTCGGACCGTCGGCGACGGGTGGTAGAGACTATGCCGTTGCAGGTGCCACCACAGGCACGTCAAACATTCTGACAGCCGGCGGCATCGGGGCCTTTGCGAACACGGGGATGCAAAATCAGGTAAACAGCTTCACGGGTGCTCCGCCGGCTTTCAACCCCGCGACATCGCTCTTCGTGCTGTGGGGCGGTGGGAATGATCTCGTTCTGTCTCCGACAAGCCAGGCGGTTACTCAGGCGGTTAGCAACTTGTCCGCCGAGGTCACGCAGCTCGCCGCAGCTGGCGCTCGGAATTTCCTCATACCCAACTGGCTGGACTGGTCCTTGTCGCCGTCCGCGATCGCGCTAGGGCCTGCCGCACAGGCGTATACTCATAGTCTGGTTCTGTTATTTAATTCGGACTTGGCAACAGCGCTCGGTACGCTTCGTGGGCAGCTACCCACCTCGAACCTCATGTCTTTTGATACGTACGACGCTCTCAACACCGTGATTTCCAATCCAGCTACGTATGGACTCACCAACGTGACCAGCCCTTGCGTGATCCTCAACACTCCTTTTGGAGGTCCCATCACGATTGCATCTCTATGCACGAATCCGAGCCAGTACTCTTGGTGGGACGCGGAGCATCCCACCGCGACGGTCCACGAAGTTCTCGGAACCGACATGGTGGCCGCGGTCCCGGAACCCTCGACGCTATCGCTAGCTCTGCTTGGGCTGCTGACGCTCAAAGCAACGCGCAAAGCACGTCGCCACGGCGGGTAGCCCAGCCCTGCCGCGCGCGAGGACCCCCGCAGACCAAGCGCCAAGCGCAAAGCGCCCCCCGCCGAACCCTTAACGGCGGAGGGCGCGAGCACGCGTACGGGTCCGACGCCCAGGAGGGCCGCCGTGGGGACGAAGATGAAGAGCCCGAGCACGAATAGCAAGTAGCCGGGCAGGCTGTGCGACCATCGGCGGAGTTCGTGGCGCCGGGGAGCTTTCGCGGCCACCGCAGCGGCCTTGAGCGCGCGCACGAGCTCGTCGCGCTTCTCGAAGTCGTAAGGCGCGGTGCTCATGGGGCCTCTATCGGTGGGTCTGCGGCCGATCTTAACACGGTTGTGTATAGCGCTGGATTCCCAATTGCGATCAATTGCGTAGGCGGTGGTCTTGCGTGCTAGTGTAAGCAGTCAGAAGGAAAGCTAATGCAGGCAACGGCACTCATCCCTCAGCTTGAGACGCTGCGAACTCATCTCACGGCACCCCATCTGGAGACCTTGCCGACCACCGCGGAAGAGGCGGCCGCATACGATCCGCCGGCGAGGCCCTTCAATGCGGATGCTGATCTGCTTCTTGAACAGCTGCCATACGCTATTGGCGCAGCCCAGACAGCAATCGTTGATCTACTGACCCGCTCGCAGAGCCTCTTAGATAGCGGACGCGCGCAACTTGGCGGAGGTCCCATGATCCTCATCCATACGTCCGAGGAGCGTGATCCACTTGCTTGGGCTGTAGACGCCTACTTTACGGCGGCTCGTCGCGCCCAGAACGCCGTCATCCCATATCTCAGTATTGGCCTAAAGAAATCGATCCCGAGCAGCCTTGCGAAAGTGGCGGGGAAGATCGCTAAAGGCGAAACAGTCACCGACCCCGAGCTCGATCAGCTCGTAGTGGAGTATTGGCAGGCTTCTGGCTCGCGTGTGAAGGACTACCGAAACCTGGCCGAACATCACGCAATCATTTCGTCGGATGTTCGCATCGTCCCCTCCGTGACGGGCGAGCCTCTGCTTGTGCTTTTCTTGCCGAACAACCCCGAGTCCAAGAACGCCCGCGATCTGCGGTTCAGTGATCCTATGGTCCACGCCGTCCCGTTTGTGATCGCCACCTTCGTGGATCTGCTCGCGTTCGTTTCCCGAGTCTGCGACGCGATGATTGCCAAACTCGGCGGAACTACTAGAAGATGGCGCGTGATGTCGTGGAATTTCCGGGGCGGACTATCGATCGGCACTGGAGCAGTGCTCTACGGTCACCCAGT
>DATFYN010000142.1:0-6466 GCA_035315025.1 Myxococcota bacterium | reverse complement strand
GGCGCAGGAGGCGACGGTCCTCCATCGAGACCATGAGAAGTCGCCCATCGGGAAGCCAGCCGAGCCCGGAGGGCAAGGCTGGCACCTCTGCCACGGTGTCCACGCGACCGTCGAGATCGACGGTGCGGATCTTGGCGTCCTGCATGTCCGAGAAGAAGAGCTTGCCGTCGTGCCAGCGCGGACCTTCGGCGAACGCAAGACCGTCGAGCAGCACCGTGGGGGTCTTCATGGTCAGGCATCGTCAATGAACGGCGAGGTGGGTGTCAAGGGTCGACGGCGCAGAAGGCCCCTCTCTCCTCGACCTACGGGAGGGCACCCCGCCAGGTGAACTCGAGCGGCATGAACCCGGCCAACCGGCTGAAACCGGGCGGCTTCCGGGGCCCGAGGTTCCCCTCTTGCGCTCCTGCGGTGGGGCTGGGGAAGTCGGGGTGAATCCCTCCCTTTCGGGTTCGGCGCGAAACGTCGAGGGCCAGCGTGGTAAGCCCGGTGGCCGGTTCCGCCGATAAAGGCACCACACCCTTCCAGGTCTCCGGGCCGGGTGGTCTTTTTCAGCGGGGGGCGAGCATGCTGGTATCGGTCATCCCTCTCATCGGCACGGCGGCGGGGATCTACGTCTGCATCAAGGAGGTAGAAAGGGGAGACGATCCCCACCCTTACATCGCGATGCTGCTGATTCTTGTCTCCACAATCCTTTCGACGGTCGCCTACCACTCCGGCATGTAGATCGTAGTACGCTTGAGTGAGCGAGATCGCCGGAGCAACCTGCGCGCCCGGTGGTACTCGCAGAGAGCGGAATGCTCCCTTTCTTGGTCTCCCTTCGTCGGATTTTCGAGCTTGCTGCGAGACGCGGCGGGGGGCCGCCGAGGATCGCTCGTAGGGAATCGGCTCCTCGTCCGCTCACGCGGCGGGTACGCGAATCTCCATAAGTGGCCAGCGGCACAACGGGCCCAAGCGCCAACCCGATGCAGGCCGCGCCCCCCCCGCAGCCACCCTTTCGGCAGATCAAGATTGACTTACAAGCCGAAGATCAGAAGCAAGATCCGGAATGTCACAGCGGATGCGTTCTGGGTGTTGGCTCTGCAAGTCGTGTGCGCGGCTACCGTTTCTTCTGGGCGACTACGTTGCGCCAATCTGCTTGGCCTCATCGACCCCCCTTTTGCCGTCTGGTCGTTCATCCAGCGATTCATCTGCACGGGGCCTCGAGTGAGGGCCTCGTCCGCTCTAGCGGCGCCTCTTGATCGCGATAGTGTCGCAGTATGAAGACGTTCGAGGAGCGGATCGCTCTCCTTCAGCGCACCTATGATGCGTTCAATCGGCGCCAGATCGATGAAGTTCTGTCTGTGCTCGACCCCGAGGTCAGTTGGCCCAACATGCTAGAACGAAGGTTCATCCGCGGGCATCGAGCGGTCCGGGAGTACTGGGAAGGACAGTTCCAGCTCATCAACTCCCACGTGGAACCGACACACTTTACCCCGCACGGCAGCATGGTCATCGTAGACGTGCGCCAAGTTGTACGTGACCTACGTACAGATCAGGTCGGGGAGCAGCACGTCACCCACGCGTACACGTTCCGCGGCGACTTGATCGCTAGAATGCAAGTCTATGAGACTCTCGAGGAAGCGCTCGCGGAGCTGCGGTGTGAGAGCAGCTCCGCCACGTGAGGTGATCGCTCGGGGCAGCGCACGTAGGGAGCATGGGTGGTGACGAGATCAGTCGAGTTTTTCTACGACTATGGGAGCCCCTTCAGTTACTTGGCCGACACGCAAATGGCAGACGTGGAGAAGAGCAGCGAGGCAAAGGTCGCGTACCGACCGATGCTCCTGGGCGCGGTGTTGAAAGCGACCGGCAATGCCTCGCCGATGGCGGTCCCGGCCAAGGGGGCGTACATGGGCCTCGATTTGAGGCGTTGGGCGGAGCAATATGGCGTTCCGTTTAGGGCGAGTCCCTTTTCTTTTCGCTCCAACACCTTGCGGCTGATGCGAGGAGCGGTGGCGAGCCAGAGGCTGGATGTGTTTCGCGCATATCACCGCGCAGTTTTTCCAGCGGTCTGGGGGGAACCGCTCGATCTCGGGGATGGAGCGGTATTCCGCAGGCTATTGGAGCATGCGGCGATCGACCCGCGAGCACTGCTCGATGCAATCGAAGCGCAAGAGACGAAGGACGAGCTGCGGCGAAACACAGAAGGAGCCGTTCGGCGCGGCGTTTTCGGTGCGCCGACGGTTTTCGTCGGCGACGAGATGTTCTGGGGCAACGACCGCTTGACGTTTGTGGAGCGGGCGCTGCGTCGCGTCTGAGGAGGCAAAAGGGGTGAGCACGCAAGAGAGAAAGGGCGTCGCTGCGGTGATCGGGGTCGGTGCGGGCCTCGGAGCCGCGCTGGCTCGGCGATTTGCGAGTAAATACGACGTGGCGCTCGTCGCACGCGACAAAAGCAAGCTGGAGGAGTTGGCTGAAAAACTCGACGCTGCGGGCGGCCGCACGCTCGCGGTTTCAGCGGACGTGAGCAACGCCGAAGAGATTCACGCTGCTTTCCAGCAAATTCGCGCAGAGCTGGGCGATGTGGACGTGCTGCTTTACAACGCGGCGATGCGGCCCTTTGGACGGCTGATGGAAACCAAGCCCAGCACGTTTGAGAAGACCTGGCGCGTGAATGCATTCGGCGGCTTCCTCTGCTCGCAAGAAGTCGTGCCAGCGATGTTGAGCAAAGGGCGGGGCGCCATCCTCTTCACAGGTGCAACTGCAGGTTCACGGCCCTTCGCGACATCGGCCGCATTCGGTCCGGCGAAGTTCGCCCTGCGCGGTCTCGCTCAGGTGATGGCCCGCGACCTTGGGCCGCAAGGCATCCATGTCGCGTACGTGAATATAGATGGCGCGATCGACATGCCGTTCATCCGGAATCTGCGTCCGGACTTCAAAAAAGAAGACATGCTCAGTCCAGCGGCGATCGCGGAAAGTTTCTGGCACGTCGCCCACCAGGATCCAAGTGCCTGGACCCAAGAGCTGGACGTGAGACCTTTCAAGGAGAAGTTCTAGAGAGACACTCCTCCAAGACGAAGGGCGCCAGGGGGCGAATACGGCCGCGGTTGGGCGTCAAACTCCGCGAGGTAGCTCCACTCGAGCGGCGCTCGCCCAAAGTCCACCCTCTGCAGACGCTGCGCGAATCGAAGGCCGTGCAGCAATCGCCTCCCGCCAGCGCGAAAGCCCCGGATAACGGTCTGGACCTGTCTCGACCCCAATGACCTCGAGCTGCGCCGCCCGCGTGAACCAGGCGAAGTCGGCGTAGGAGATCTGGTCCCCGACGAGGAAGGCGCCACGCCGTAGACGCTCCTCGAGCCGCTCGAGCTTGCTCTCGATCAGCCGCCTCGCAAGCTCCGGACTCGTGTCGAAACGGGGCTGGCCGTCGAGCGTGTCGAGGATCCACTGGCGGTGGGCGGGATCGACGTCCGGCGGCAGCGAAGCTGCGAGCGAAGCACGGTCGAACCCTCGCCGCTTGAGCTCGGGGCGCACGAGGTGGAGGTACCAGAGAGGGCGGAACTCTTTGTGAGTCCCTGCCTCAAGCGCAAGCCACATCCGGACCTGCGCCGCGCCGAAAGCATCGCGCGGCAGGAGTTCTTGATCCCGATCGGGGAAGCGTGAGTCCAAGTACTCTGCGATGAGAAGGTTCTCATAAATCACCCGCTCTCCATGCAGCAATACGGGAACCTCGCCATTCGGGTTGAGCGCCAGAAAGCTGCCGGCTTTGTGCTCCATCCGGGCGATGTCGATCTCAACCCATCGCGCCTTGAGCTCCTTCTCGGCGAGGACGAGGACAATGCGCTGCGTGCAAGGTGAGAGAGCCGCACCGTAGAGCGTCATTGGGGCCTCGCGAGCAGGCCCAGACGCAGATCCCACGAAGCATCGGGCCGGCGGGTTGCGCGGAGGCATCGGTCCGTCGCTCGGGACATGGATCGGACGACGGTCGGCGGGAGTGCCCGCTGGAACCGGCTTTTCCTTCAGCACCGCGCGCAGAGTGGTGCCGAGAACCTTTGTCCCAACGCGCTGGAGCCAGGTCCACTCGGCCTCGGGTTTGCGCATGACTCGCCGGATCCAAGGAAGAACCGGTGTGCGGGCGAGCCTCGAGATTCCCTCGTACTCCCGACTGTGCGTCTTCGCAAACGAGCTGCGCGGGGAAAGGCGAGCAAGCCAGCGGCGGACGTTCGGGTAGCGCGATTGCTCAATGGACAATCCAACGAACGGATACATCTCGATGCGCGGGAATAGCGAAATCTCCGCCTGCGAGAAGCGGCCGCCCACCAGATATTCCTGTCCTTCGAGTGCCCGCTCAACGCGGTCGAGCCACCGATAGAGACGATTCTCATACTGCGCTTCTTCTTCGGGCGAGAGGACCTCGAGTCGCCAGACTCGCTCCTCCCAGGCGAGATCCGGGGGGCTTTGCGTGTACCGGCGTGCGGCTGCGAGCGCCTCTGGAAGCGTGCGCGTGAGACGAACCACGGGTCCCATGAGACGCTGATACATGAGCGTTCGGTAATCCTTCGCCATCGCACCTTCGGCGGCCTGCCACATCTTCACCTGTGCCAGGTGCCAGGGATCAACGGGATAGAGCAAGCTTTCTGGGAAGAGGTCATCAAGGTACTCAGTGATGACGTTGGACTCGAACACGACGCGTGAGCCGTGGGCGAGTGCCGGCACGAAGCCGTTGGGATTGATGAGCAAATAGTCAGGGCGCCGGTGCTCGAGACGCGAGAGATCGATGATCTGCGTATCCCAGACGAGGCTCTTCTCGAGAAGCGTGATTCGCACTCGTCGTGCGCACGGAGAGCCAAAGTTGTCGTACAGCACCAAGCGGTCACGGTTCTGCGGGCTCAATTCCATGGAGATCGTATCCCCCTACCCCAGGCGCCGCTGGGACATCGGTCGCCTTCTGTCAGGGACCGGCCGCCAGCCGGCGGACGAACGGAACTGCGAAAAGGTGGGGTAGTCGAGGGTTCCTCGATCGCGTGATCGTGCCTCCTTCGTCGCGGATTCGTAGCGCAGATCGCGCGAGGCTCCGCTTGCGCCCAGCCGGGCGGGCGGGGCTTCCGGTGGTGCGGCGGCGGGCCCGATCGGGTAGAACGAGAGGGTGCAGATGCCCGCAGCTCTCCCCGACCGACCCGACCCCTTCGCCCCCGCGACCCTCGGTCCCGTTACGCTCCGCAACCGCTTCGTGAAGGCCGCGACGTTCGAGGGGATGGCGCCGGGCGGCCTCGTGTCGGACGGGCTTGTGGCTTTCCACCGCACCATGGCCGAGGGCGGCGTCGCCCTCACGACGCTCGCCTACTGCGCCGTCTCGGAGGACGGCCAGGGTGTGCCCAACGAGATCGTGGTGCGCGAGGCTGCTCTGCCTGGACTCCAGCGACTCACCGATGCGGTACACCGCGTCGGAGCTGCCGCCGCCATTCAGCTCGGCCACGCCGGACCGGTCTCGGCGGGAACGGGACGCCAGGGCCTCTCACCGTCGCGGGTCTTCGCGCCGCAGGCGCTTCGCTTCACGAAGGCGGTGACGACCGCTGATCTCGCGCGGATCACAGGCGACTTCGCGGGCGCCGCGCAGCTCGCGGTGCGCGCCGGTTTCGACGTGCTCGAGCTCCACTTCGGACACGGCTACCTGGTGAGCGCGTTCCTAAGCCCGAAGCTCAACCGTCGCAAGGACCACTGGGGCGGAAGCCTCGAGAACCGCGCGCGCCTCGCACGCGACGTGGCAAAGGTGGTGCGCGACGCCGTGGGAACGCGCGCCGCGGTGACGGCGAAGCTCAACATGGCGGACGGCGTTCCCGGCGGTCTCTGGCTCGACGAGAGCGTCGAGGTGGCGCGCCTGCTCGAAGCGGACGGCGCCCTCGACGCGCTGCAGCTCACGGGCGGGAGCTCCTTCCAGAACCCGATGTATCTCTTCCGCGGCGAAGCGCCGATCGAGGATATGGCGAAGGCCTTTCCTCCACCGTTGCGCTTCGGGTTCAAGCTCACGGCCAGCCGCTTCCTCCGCACCTATCCCTTCGAGGAAGCCTTCTTCCTGCCCTACGCGCGGCAGTTTCGCGCCGAGCTCCGGATGCCGCTCATCCTCCTCGGCGGCATCAACCGGATCGAGACAGTCCGACACGCGCTCGGCGAGGGCTTTGCGTTCGTCGCCATGGGCCGTGCGCTCCTGCGCGAGCCCGACCTGGTCGAGCGCTGGCGCCGTGGCGAGGCGCGGGAGGCGCTCTGCATCCACTGCAATCGCTGCATGCCGACCATCTACCGCGGAACGCACTGCGTGCTGGTGGAGCCAGGGCGGCGTCCCGGGCTTCCACTCGCTTAGTCAGAAGTTCCCCGGGCGTTTGGGCGTAAGCGGTTGATTCTTCTCGCAGTCGAGGAGAATCGCCGGCTCGTTACTGGGAACAGCGGACGCGCAAGAGGTCGAGGGCGTGTTTCTGGTGGGGAGTGGGAGTGGTGACCA
>DATFYN010000141.1:0-3362 GCA_035315025.1 Myxococcota bacterium | reverse complement strand
GGCGCGCGGCAAATGCGGAAAGGGGCCGATGCTCGGGGTCAAGCTCGAAGACCTGGGCCTCGCCGAGCCGCGGCGTGATCGATCGCGCGTCCTGCATGAAGGACTCCGCAAAGTCGACCGCCAGAGCGGCAACGCGGCCGTCCTGCGTCGCGGCGGCGAGGTAGGGCTGACCTGATAGGCTCGTAGACACGGCGACGGGTTGCGACGCACCCCCCGGGACGAGGGACCGCTCCAGCGCGAGCGCACCGTCGGCGAGCCGCACCACGCGTACAACCCCATCCGGACCGAGCAGCGCGACGTGGGTGTGATGGGCGTCGACCAAAAGGGCGCGCGCTCCGGGGGCGGGGGCAGGCACGCTCTGCTCCGCCCGCACGCGCGCGGACTCGAGAAGCGGCCAGACCTCCACCACCAGGAACACAAGGATGGCGAGAATGCTCCCGATCACGGCCAGCCCGCCGGCGGCGACGACCGCTTTGGCCACGAGGTCCACCGTATGGCGGCGCCGCGAGGCGCCGACCGAAAGGAAGGCGCGTACGGGTCGGGTGGGGGCGGTGGTGGCGGCCACGTCTACTCGAGCTTTGCACGCTCCTGCTGCGTGATGTCGTGGGCGATTGGAAGGTAGCCCGCCTTCACGACGAGCTGCTGGCCCTCCTGAGAGAGCACGAACCGGAGGAACTCGCGCACCAGCGGGTCAAGCGACTTGTTGGGCGCGCGGTTCACGTAGATGAAAAGGAAGCGGGAGAGCGGGTACTTGCCGCCGTACACGTCTGCGGCGTCCGCCTTGCCGAAGGGCGAGCCCTCCTTGGTGGCGAGGTCAAGGGCCTTCACGCCCGAGGTCTTATAGCCGATCCCGCTGTAGCCGATCCCGTTGATGTCCTCGGTCACGCCCTGCACGACCGACGCCGAGCCCGGCTGCTCCTTCACGCTGTCCTTGTAGTCGCCATTGCAGAGCGCGTGCTCCTTGAAGTAGCCGTACGTGCCGGAGGCGGAGTTGCGGCCGTAAATGCTGATCGGGCGCGAGCTCCAGGCACCGGTGAGCCCAAGCTCGCCCCACGTCGTGACCTCGGCCGGGACGCCGCAGCGCCGCGTTTTCGAGAACACCGAGTCGACCTGTGGGAGCGTGAGCTGCGTGAGCGGATTGTCCTTGTTCACGTAGACGGCGAGAGCGTCGATCGAAACCCGGATCGCAGTCGGCTTGTAGCCGTATTTCTTCTCGAACTCGTCCGTCTCGGAGGGCTTCATCTCGCGGCTCATCGGGCCGAGCTGCGCCGTCCCGGCGATCAGTGCGGGCGGCGCAGTCGAGGAGCCCTTGCCCTCGATTTGGATCCGTACGTTCGGGTACTGCTTCTGGAACCCTTCGGCCCAGTAGCCCATGAGGTCGTTCAGCGTATCCGAGCCCACCGAGTTCAAGTTCCCGGAGATGCCGCTCGTCTTGCTGTAGGCGGGGATCGCCTTGTCCGGCTCGATCGCCTGCGAATGGGCCGCACCCGAGGCAAGGCCCACCGCCAGCGCGGCCAGAACCGCTCGAAGGCCCCTGCTCATAAATCCCCCCGTTCTTATGGTCTTGCCGCAGGCCCCGGCACCGCCGCGGCTAGATGGCAGGCGAAGATCCGTGTGATACATGACGCAAGATCGTC
This sequence comes from Myxococcota bacterium, assembly GCA_035315025.1. Taxonomy (GTDB): domain Bacteria; phylum Myxococcota_A; class UBA9160; order UBA9160; family UBA9160; genus UBA9160. The sequence goes on along the minus strand of DATFYN010000141.1, from coordinate 1,725 downwards.
GTTCGAGTGACGTCTCCGTGACGAATCGAAGGGCGATGGCTGCAGCTTGTCACGCAGAGGCGCTCCGGCGGCTATATCTTCGCCGCTGCGCTCGCCGGGAGAGACGGGATGACCCGCCTTTTCGACGCGGTCATTGAGGATCTACGCAAGAGCCTGCTGCGCATGGGCGGCCTTGCCGAGTCCATTCTTGAGAAGGCCGTCCAGGCGGTCTGGGAGCGCAAGGCCGATCTTGCAGCCCAGGTCCGGCAAGACGACCTCGAGATCGATCGTCTTGACGTCCAGATCGACGAGCGAGTTCTGCGGGCGCTGGCGCTCCAGGCGCCCGTGGCGGAGGACCTGCGCCAGGTGATCGCGATCAAGATGATCGCGACGGACCTGGAGCGCGTGGGGGATATCGCGCGCAATATCGCAAAGAGCGCGCTGCGCTTAGCCGAGCGTCCTCCCGTAGCGCTCCCTCCAAAGCTGGAGGACATGGCGGACGAAGCGCGCCGCATGCTCAAAGACGCCCTCGATAGCTTCGCCGACGGCGATCCTGCCAAGGCGCGTGCCGTCTTGGCCGCCGACGACCGGATCGACGACGACCAGGACCGCGTGGTGCGCGACGCGATCCTGGAGATCAGCGCGCACCCCGAGCTCACCTCCCAGGAAGTCGATCTCATCATGATCGCCAAGAACCTCGAACGCGTGGGGGATCACGCCACCAATATCGCCGAGGACGTGATTCTCGCGATCGAGGCGCAGAACTTGCGCCACGCAGCGAAGCTGCGCGGATCGTGACGACGCCGGCCTCCCGGGCCTTTGTGGCGGCCATGCTGCCGGCGCTGCGGCAGGCCGCCGCGGTCGCGCGCGCGCTGGAGGGGCGCGTCGTCAACAGCCCCAAAAAGCGAGAGGCGACGCCCAGCAAGGCCGCCCTCACGGTGGCCGACACCGCTGCGCAAGAGACCCTCTTGGTCACGCTCTTGGAACGCTTTCCGTTCGTCTCGCTCGAGGCCGAAGAAGACACGCCGACCGTCCACCGCTTTCCCCTGAACGCCGAGGCGCGGGTCGTGATCGATCCCATCGACGGCACGCTGCACTCCTACCTCGAGGGCCGCGGACCGTACGCGATCATGGTGGGGCTCGCCGTCGCCGGCCGCATGGAAGCTGCGCTCGTTGCGCTTCCGCGCGAGGGGCTCTTCTTTGACGCGACGCACGGCAATGGCGCTCGCGTCGCGCGCGCCGGTGGAGTCCCACGCGTCGTGCGGCTCCCCTCACCCGAGGCGGGCGCTCGCGTTCTGGTGTCGCATGAGCTGCCGGACGCAGCCAAGGAAAAGCTCCGTCAACGCGGCTACGAGGTCGTCCATGCCGCGGGCGGCGCGATTGCGGTCGCGCCGCTCGTGCCGGGGGTTCGCGCGGGGTTGCGCATCGCCCGCCGGCACAAGGGCATCAGCTCCCGCGGCCGGATCGGCGCGCTGATCGCCGCCGAGGCGGGGGCGCTCGTCCGCTGCGAGTCCGGCAAAGAGTTCCCCTTGGAACTCGCCGCTTCCGCGCGAGCGCTCCTCGTGGCCGCCCGCGGAGACGACATGGACGCCCTCGAAGAGGCCCTCGCCGCCGCGGGGATCGCCTCGTAGCAAAGGTCTCTCGCGACTACATCTGTGTGTAGTCTGGTCCTTCGCCCCCTTCGGGCGGTGTCCAGGTGATGACCTGGTAGGGATCCGCGATATCACAGGTCTTGCAGTGCACGCA
>DATFYN010000140.1:0-7759 GCA_035315025.1 Myxococcota bacterium | reverse complement strand
AGGCGATATCGTCCAGACCCTTGTCGAGATGACGGAGGGTGGCGTTGACTACTCCTTTGAGTGTATCGGAAACGTAGAGGTGATGGGTCAGGCGCTGGCGTGCACGGCCCGAGGCTGGGGCCAATCCGTGATCATTGGGGTTGCGGGGGCGGGCGAGCAGATCCGTGCGCGACCGTTTCTCCTCGTCACGGGAAGGCAGTGGAAGGGGACGGCATTCGGAGGGGTCAAGGGCAGGACCGAGCTTCCGCGCTTTGTCGACCGGTACATGGCGGGTCGCATTCGGCTCGACGAGATGATCACGGCGACGCTGCCCCTTGTAGAGATCAATCGCGCGTTCGATCTCATGCATTCCGGCGACGCGATCCGCAGCGTCATCCTCTATCGCGCGCGGTAACGCGCGAGCGCGCCGGCGAGGCCTAGCCGCGGGCTCGAGAGGATAGGCGCACGGAGCTCCGCACACAGCGATGCGGCACCTGCCATGGAGGCCTGCGCAAGGATCACGACGTCGGCGTCGCGCGCGTCCCGGCAAAGCGCCTCCGCGATGGCGTGAAGGTAGCCTTCGGAGTCTCCTCGCTCGAAGTGGGCCCATGCGCCCTCACACAGCAGCGAACTTGTCCGGACGTGGCGTCCGGCGGCGTGCGCCGCGTCCTCCACCAAAGACCGCGTGGGCTCGAGGGTGCTTTCGAGCGCTGCCGCGATCAAGATGCGCGGACCGAGGATCACCGCGCGCTCCGCCATCGGTCGGTCGATCCGCATGGCCACGCCCGGCCGATCCTCGTTCGCGCGCTCAGCGCAGCCTCCAATCGTCGAGCACGTGCAGACCACGAGCGCGCCGGGTTCAGACGCGGTGGCAAGCACGACATCCCGGACGCGGAGCGCGAGCGCGCTGGTGATCCCCGTGCGCCGCGCCTCGGCGAGGAGTTCCTCGTGGACGCTGTGCCGGGCCACGAGGTCGGGGGCCATTCCCCGAAGCAGCGCGTCGAAGGTGGCCACCTGGGCCGTCGCTGTATGCAGAAAGGCGAGCAGGCGCTAGCCCCGAGCCTCGCGCGCGTCTACCGCCCGCAGGAACTCCTCGAGCTTCGGGAGAAACAGCTCTGGGCACTCCAGGAAGGGCGCGTGCCCGCCGGGAAAGAGCTCGAGTCGCGCGTCGGGGAAGCGCCCGATGGCCTCTCGGCAACGCGCGAGCGGAAGGGTCCGGTCGCTCTTCGCCCAGGCAAAGAGCACCGGGCAACGGATGCTCTCGGCGAGGCCGCGCAGGTCGGCGTCGGGCCGAGCGAAGCCGCGCCATGCCTCGGCAAGAAGCGGCGCCATTTCACGGGCGCATGCGACAATCCGTCCGCGCTGTTCAGCCGCGGCCGCGAGGGGAAGCACCAGTCGATAGTACGCTGCGAATGCGGCGGGATACCAGCGCGCACCGCGGGCCCCCGCGTCGAAAAAGCGCACCATGAGGCCGATCGCCAGGCGGGAGATCGCGTCCAGGCGAACGAGCCCGCCGGGGTCGACGAGCACGAGGCCGCGCACCCGGTCAGGGTCCTGCGCGGCGAACCGGATCGCGGCGGCGCCGCCGATCGAATTGCCCATCAAGACCGCGCGCTCGACACCCAAGGCATCGAGGAAGCGAGCGAGCAGAGCCGCGTAGCGGCCGGCCGTGGGCGGCTCGCTGTCGTCACTCGAGTTCCCGTGCCCGGGCCAGTCGAGCGCAATCACACGCTGCGTTCCCCGCATCCGGGTACGCAAATTCTCGAAGTCCCCCGCGCCGTGGGCCACGGCGTGCAGGCAGACGAGGGGGTCGCCCCGCCCCTCATCGTCGTAGGCCAGCCGAACGCCCTCCACGACCAGCTCCTTCCAGGGACTCTTCGCACCGAGCGCCGAGCGCGCCCGGTTCGGGGACGCACTTGCCATGGGGTTCTCCTCTCATGAGCACGTTGGTGATAATATTATCACTAGTGGTCGATCGCCGTCCAGTATGCTAGGCAGGCGTCCGTGACGATCCGCCGCACGTCCAAGACCCCCCGGCCGCTGCGCGGGACGCCCGAAGAAACACGCACGCGCCTCGTTGCCGCCGCCGCGCAAGTTTTCAACCGCAGCGGCTACCACGGCACGGACTCAAACCGCATCGCGCGCGCGGCAGGCTACTCGCCGGGGACCTTCTACAAGCACTTCGCAGACAAGCGCGAGATCTTCCTTGCCGCGTTTCAAGAGTGGGTGGATCAAGAGTGGAAGGCGATCGAGCGCGAGGTTGCCGTGGCGCGCGATCCGGAGGCGCTGGCTCGAAGGATTGTGGAGCTCACGCTCAGGCTCCACCTCCGCTGGCGAGGCTTGCGCGCGTCGATGCTTGCGCTCGTGGGCAGTGAGCCCGTCGTCCGGCGGTTTCACCGCGCGCAGCGCCGGCGCCAGCTCGGCGTGTTGGCTGCGCTTCGGAAACGTCGGCGGGTACCTCCGCGGCCTCCCGAGGAGGACCTCGTCCTGCTGTTCACGATGGAGCGCACCTGCGACGCTGTCGCACTGGGCGAGCTGCGCGACCTGGGTCTCTCCCGCAGGGCCGTGGTCGAAGCGCTGTGCGCGACCGTACGGCGACACGTCTTCTAGAAACCTGCCGCGGCCTCAGCCACTCGTGAGATTCTGCCTGCGGAAAAGACGCGCTCCACCGTGGAGCGCACGCCCTACTCTCCGAACGGCTCGTCGAGCAGCGGGGCGTTTGCCCATCCCGGATCGTCGAAATGCCACCATTCCGTCGGCAGCGGGACAAAGCCCTCCGCGGTCATGGCGTCCTCGAGGATCTGGCGGTTCCTCAAGACGGGTGCTGGAAGTTTCATGTAGTCGCGGCGGGCGCGGTCGCTAAAATCGTCGTGCTTTGTGGGCATGGGCAGCGGATTGCCCTCCTTGTCGACGAGGGTCACGTCTACGGCGGAGGCCCGGCTGTGCTTCGAGCCCACGCTCGGATCGGCCACATAGCGCGGATCGGGCACGAGGTCCCACATCCTTTGCTGGACGGATTGCGGCCGGTAGCAGTCCCACATCCGCAGGCCGAATCCCTCCGCCAGAAGCCGTCGCTGAACGCGAGCCAGGCGCTCGGCCACGTCGGCCCGCAACAGGCAGCGGTTCACGGGGTAGATCGCCTCCTTCAGGAAGTTGTCCGGCTTTGCGTAGCGCATATCGACCTGGATCGACGGATCCACGTGCGTGATATCGCACAGGATGGCGCCGAGGCGCACGCGTCCCTCCATTTCCGGCGGCACCGTGCGACCGAGCAGAAGCAATACCGTGGGTGCGGTATCGAGGATCGAGACGTAGGGGATGGTCGCGCCCGGCGGGGCGCCATCTCCCCACGCGATCCAGGGGATGCGTATGTCCTGCGCGAGGTCCGTGCCGTGACTTGTGCCGTGTCCTCCGTGGTCCGAGGTCACGATGAGCGTGAGCGGCCGCGTCCCCGCCTTCTGCGCCTCCGCGGCAAAGGAACCGAGGAGCGCATCGAGGTTCGCGAGCGCATGCAGTTGCGCGCCACTCCCCCAGCCCGCGGATCGTCCCAAAAGATCGATCTCGCTGATCTGAATCATCACGAAATCAGGGTCCACCTTTTGCATCCACTCGAGGGCACGGCGGAACACCTCCGCTGCGTCGCCATCCATCTCATAGTGTTCCACCCCGGGTTCGTCCTCGGCGAAGTATGCGAACTTGGCTTTGCCGGCGAACAGACCGCAGCGTAAGCCTTCCTTCGCGCAGCGCGTGAAGATGGTTTCCGCACGGATGTGACGCCACGGGAGATAACGATTCCAGTCGACGCCATGCTTTCCGGGCGGGAGTCCGGAAAGCATGCTCGCGTACGCGTTGAGGGCGAGCGAGGGTATGACCGTCTCGGCCACCGTTGCCGCCACACCCTCACGTGCCAAGCGCGTGAGGTTCGGCTGCGGCGTCGATTCGAGCACCCATTCCGCGAGACCATCGATCGAGATCAGCACGACCCGCCGCGGTGCAGCGTGCCGTTCGGCCGGCGCCGCGCGCTCGATCTTTCGCGGGGCGAAAAGATCGAGCACCGGTTCCGTGTCGTAGAGCAGGACCGCGAGGATGCCAACGGCTGCAAGGATCGCGACGTGTCGGTGCTTGAAGAGTACCAGAGCGGGCCTCTAGCCCCGGTAAAGCCGGATCCGATCGAGGTGCCTCTCTCGCAGCGCGGGATTGGTGACGCCCAGCCCCTCGTGGGGCGCGAGGCAGAGCACGCCGATCTTGCCGTCGTGCAGGTTGCGATGGACGTCAAGGGCCGCCTGTCCCGCCTGCTCGAGCGGGTAGGCCTTCGAAAGTGTGGGGTGGATCGCACCCTTGCACACCAGCCGATTGGCCTCCCACGCTTCCCGGTAGTTCGCGAAATGGGAGCCCACGATGCGCTTTAGGTTCATCCACAGGTAGCGGTTGTCGTAGACATGGTTGTAGCCGCTGGTCGAGGCGCAGGTGACGATCGTCCCGCCGCGCCGTGCCACGAATACGCTGGTCGCGAAGGTCTCCCGGCCGGGGTGCTCATAGACGATATCGGGATCCTCACCCCCGGTGAGCTCCCGGATGCGCGCGCCAAAGCGGCGCATCTCCTTCGTATTCATCTCATCGCCGCTCCAGAACTTGAAGCCCTCAGTCTTGCGGTCGATCACGCGATCGCAGCCGAGCTTGCGGACGATCTCGGCGCGGTGCGGGCTCGAGACCACCCCGACCGGATAGGCGCCACCGTTCAGGGCGTACTGCGTCGCGTAGCCGCCCAGGCCCCCCGAAGCGCCCCAGATCAGCACGACGTCGCCCTGCTTCATCCCTGCACCGTGCTTCGATACCAACTGGCGATAGGCGGTGGAGTTCACAAGGCCGTTGCAGGCCGCTTCCTCCCAGGTGAGGTGCTCGGGCTTGGGCATCAGTTGGTTGGCCTTCACCAGGCACAGCTCCGCCAGGCCACCGAAGTTCGTCTCGAATCCCCAAATCGTCTGGCCCGGGTCCATCATCGCGTCGTCATGGCCCTCGGGCTCCTCGAGGTCGACGTAGTTGCAGTGCACGACGATGCGGTCGCCGGGCTTCCATTTCGAGACTCCGGGCCCTGTGCGCAGCACGACGCCTGCCGCGTCGCTCCCGAGAATGTGGTAGGCGAGATCGTGACGCTTCCAGAGGGCGTTGCGCCGAGCGTTGCGCTCAAGGAAGACGAAGGTGGGGATGGGCTCGAAGATCGAGGACCAGACCGTGTTGAAGTTGATGGCCGAGGCCATCACCGCAACCAAGGCCTCGCCAGGCCCGAGCTCGGGAAGCGGCACTTCGTCCAGGTGCAAGGACTTGCGTGGATCCTTCTCCGCAGACGGGATTCCGTCGAACAGCTTCTGCTCGTCCTTGTGTGTCGTCACGGCGTGGAAGGTCTTGGGCACGGGCAGAGAGAGAAAGGCGTCGCCCGACGCTTGGTTCTCGATGGCCTCGACGATGGACTTCATGGCTCCAGACATCGGAATCTCCGAACGGTGGCGGGTTGAGGGGTGTGTCTCACAGCTCATCCTACCCGTACCCGCCGGTCCGGGCGAGGGCTCCGACCGGTTGACCCGCCGGCTGAAGCTGATTAGCGTCCGACTGCTCGTGGCCGCGGGGCGGCCCCGCCGCGAGACTTCCAGAGGAACCCATGCGCTTTTACGAGTACGAGTCGAAGGCCCTCTTCGCCCGCCATGGCCTTCCCTTAAGCAAGAGCGGCCTGGCTCACTCCCGGGAAGACGCCCGCCGGATCGCTGCGGAGATCGCCCGACCGACGGTGCTGAAGAGCCAGGTGCTCTCGGGCGGGCGGATGAAAGCCGGCGCCGTGAAGTTCGCACAAACCCCCGACGAAGCCGCAGCGCACTACGACGCGATCGTGCCGATCCTCGTCCACGGCCAGAAATGCCGCGCGGTGTTGGTGGAGGAGAAGAGCCAAGTCGACCAAGAATATTACGCCGGCGTGACCTGGGACGGCCGCCGCAAGCTGCCGGTGGTGATCTTCAGCGACATGGGGGGGATCGAGATTGAGCAGGTGGCCGAGAAGCACCCCGACCACGTCTCCCAGACCCACGTCTCGACGCTTCTCCCACTCATGCCGCACATGGCCAAGGAGGCGGTGGCGAAGACAGGCGTGACCGGCGCGGAGCTCACGCGCCTTGCGCCCATCGTCTCCAAGCTGATCGAGATCTTCTTCCAATACGATCTCACCCTGGCCGAGATCAACCCGCTCGCGAAGCTCGAAGACGGCCGCTTCGTCGTGCTCGATGGCCACGTCGAGCTCGAGGGCGACGCGCGGCATAGGCACGAGAAGCTCCTCGCCGAGCTTGGGATCCGCCCGGAGGAGACGCGACAGGCCCGACCGCCCACCGATTTCGAAATCCGCGGTGCGCAGGTGGATGCCAGCGATCACCGCGGCGTGGCCGGCAACGTGGTCGAGTTCGACGGGAACCTAGGTCTCGTGATCGGCGCAGGCGGCGGATCGCTCACGCTCTTCGATGCGGTTCGCAAGCACGGTGGCCGGCCTGCGAACTATTGCGAGATCGGAGGCAATCCCTCCGTCAAGAAGGCATGTGCGCTCACCAAGCTGGTGCTCTCGAAGCCCGGTGTCGAAAAGATCGCCGTGATGATGAACGTCGTATCGAATACCCGCGTGGACATCGTGGCGCGCGGAGTCGTCAAGGGTTGCGTGGAATCGGGTCGAGATCCCGCGAAGACCATCGCGATCTTCCGCATCCCTGGTGCCTGGGAGCAGGAGGGCTTCAAGATCTTAAAAAAGTATGGCGTCGAGTATTGCGATCGGACGGTGTCGATGTATGAGGCGGCGGGCCGCGCCGTGATGAAGATGAAGGCCTAGGAATGTCGATTCTGATTCACAAGGACACGACGGTCATCATCCAGGGCATTACCGGCCGCGAGGCCGTGAACATGACCCGCGAGGGCCTGAATTACGGGACCAAGATCGTGGGCGGAGTGACGCCGGGGCGCGCAGGTCGGGACGTGTACGGCGTTCCCGTCTACGACTGCGTGCGCGACATCACCTCGAAGACACGCGTCGACGGCTCGATCGTGACCGTGCCCGCAGCGTTTACGCGTGACGCGGTATTCGAAGCGATCGAGAACGGCATCCAGCTGGTGGTGATCGTGACCGAGCGCATTCCTCGCGGCGAGGTCGCGCAGATGGTCGAGCTTGCGCGGCTGCGCGGCGCGCGCATTATCGGTCCGAACTGCCTCGGGATTCTCTCGCCCGACGAAGCCAAGATGGGTGGCCTCGGCGGTCCGGCCGCCGACGCGCGAAAGGCATTCACCAAGGGTCCGATCGGCGTGATGTCGCGCTCTGGCGGGATGACGACCGAGATCTGCAACACGCTCACGGCGGCAGGCCTGGGCCAGTCGACGGCGGTCTCGATCGGCGGCGACGCCATCATCGGCTCCACCTATGCAGAGCTGATGCCGCTTTTCGAGGCGGACCCGGAAACCAAGGCCATCGCGATCTACTCTGAGCCCGGTGGCCGGATGGAAGCAGAGCTCGCCGACTGGGTCCGTGAGCACAAGTCGCGCCTCCCGATTGTGGCATTCATGGCCGGCCGCTTCATGGACGAGATGCCTGGGATGCGCTTTGGCCACGCGGGCACGATCGTCGAGGGCAAAGCCGATACCACCGCCGACAAGATCGAGCGCATGCGCGCCGCCCGGATTGCGGTCGCCGAGCGGATCGAGGAGATCCCGGCACTCATCCGGACGCAGATGGCGAAGCGAGGGGTCCGCTAGTGCCCGG
>DATFYN010000139.1:0-3476 GCA_035315025.1 Myxococcota bacterium | reverse complement strand
TCGCTCCCCGCCTGGAGGGGCTGAGGGTGGCGCTGCTGGTGGCATTCCGGCCGCAGGAGCCGACGTCCGCGATGGCGTCGCTGCTGGCGTTGCGCGCGGAGGCGCCGACGCTCCTGCACCCGGCTTTACTGAGCAAAGATGCCGTCTCCGCGCTGGTCCGCAGCGCAACGAGCCGCAGATCGAGTGATCGCGTGTACGACGCGGTCTGGGCGGCCAGTGGCGGCAACGCACTCTACGTGACCGAGCTGCTGCGGGCGGTCGAGCTCGACAAGCAGCAGTTGGCCGAGGTCGACCCTGCAAGAGTGCTTGCCAGCAGTCTCGAGGCGATCGGGCTCCGGGTGATCGCTCGCGTGCGGCGCCTCGATCCCTCCGCGCTGCGCCTCGCACAGGCGCTGGCTGCCCTCGGGGACGGCTGCGCGCTGCGCCACGCGGCGGCAATGGCCGCGCTGACCATGGCGGACGCGATACGACTGGCGGCCGGTCTCGTTCGCCTCGAGGTGTTGGCAGCCGACGATCCTCCGAGCTTCATGCACCCGGTCATCCGTGATGCCGTCGAGGCATCAATGGGCAGCGATGAGCGCGACGCAGCCCATCGCGACGCCGCTCGCCTGCTCCACGCCGACCGCGCCCCGGCTGGACAGGTCGCGGCCCATCTCGTCGGCCTTCGGCCTGCCGGCGATGAATGGGTGCTGACACGCTTGCAAGAGGCTGGACAGGAAGCGCTCGAGAGCGCCACTCCTAAAGCCGCGGCCGACCTGCTGAACCGCGCGCTGGCTGAGCCGCCTTCGGCCGCGCAGCGGATCGGTCTCCTCCGCCAGACGGCCCGCGCGGAGGCGCGGGCGGGACGAGAAGCGGCGTTCATGCACCTGGACGAGGCGCTGCGGCTGGCTGCCGATCCGCGCGAGCGAGCCGAGGTCACGCTCGAGATCGCTGAGTGCTACGCGGCGCTGTTCCGCTGGACCGACGCGGTGGATGCTATCGGGAAGGGCCTGGCGGAGCTCGGCGACGCCGACCCGGCGCTCGCCGCCCGTCTCGAGGGCGAGCTGGTCGTCTGCGGTTTCCAAGACTCGCGTTGTGCGGCGCGCGTCAAACCGGTGCTGGAGCGCCTGTGCTCCCCGTGCGCCGCGGAGAGCCCGGCGGAGACGCTCGCCGTGGCGCGGGGTATGGCGATGTTGCTCGCGGGCCGGCCGGCGGAGGAAGCGGCTCTCCCCCTCGAGTCGGCGCTCGCGCGCGCCCCACCGCAAGCCGAGAACTGGGACACGCGTGCCGCCCTGCTGTGGAGCCTCGTGACCGCCGAGCGCTTCGGCGCGGTCGAGACCGCGCTAGGGTCGATGATCGCCGAGGTCCTTCGTTCCGGCAGCGCACGCGGCCTCGTCGCCGTCTACAGCACGCTCGGGCTGCTGAAGCTACGGCTCGGCGCGCTGCCGGAGGCAGATTCGGCCGCGCGGGTCGCCTTGCGTGTGCTGCGGGAGGGCGATTTCCGGCCCGGGCTCGCGTTCGCCGCGACAGTGCTGGCCGATGTGGCAGTCGAGGCCGGTGAGCTCGACGAGGCGGAGGCGCTGATTGCACTCTTGCCTCAAGCGGATTGGCCAGCGGGTGTCGCCACCGTGCTGATCCCGGCCGCGCGTGGTCGGCTCCACCTCGCCCAAGGCCGGCCGGCGGAGGCGCTCGCCGATTTCCAGACATGCGCGACGATGTTCAGCCCGGAGGCCTGGGGCATCGAGATGCGGGACGTCGGTTACCTGCACGCGCGCGCGGGTGCTGCCAGGGCGCTGCTGCAGCTCGGGGAACGCGAGCGCGCGCGCGAGATGGCGCAGGCCGAGCTGGCCGATGTGAGGGGGTTCGGAGTGCCGCGCGCACTTGGGATCGCGTTGCGCACCGCAGGTCTCGCCCAAGGCGGCAGCCAGGGGCTTGAGCTGCTCGGCGACTCCGTGGCCGCCCTACGTCACTCGCCCGCGCTCCTTGAACGAGCGCACTCACTGGCAGAGCTAGGGGCTGCACTGCGGCGGGACGGCCGGCGCGCTGACGCGCGCGAGCCACTCACCCAGGCTCTCGACCTCGCGGCCCGTTGCGGTGCCCGACCGCTCGCGACCCGCGTCCGCGAAGAGCTCAGGGCCGCGGGCGCGCGGCCGCGGCGCGCGTGGCGTACAGGCCTCGAGGCGCTGAGCCCGAGGGAGCTGCATGTCGTGCGGCTGGCGGCCGAGGGCCGCTCTAACCGCGAGATCGCCCAGCAGCTCTACGTGACGCTGAAGACCATCGAGGGTCATCTCGCACGCGCGTACACCAAGCTGGGGATCGAACGCCGCAGTCAGCTATCGCAGGTGCTCGACGGAGAAAAAACCAGGGTGCCAGCCCCGTAGCGAAGTATTCAGCGCCTACGCAACTCTTCGGCCTGCACGCAACGACCGAGGGAGAGGCACGATGGCGATGAGCGCACGCGAGGCGTTTGAGAAGGGAACGCAGACCTTCAGCGCCCATAACATAGAGGGCTTCGCGGAGGTGCTTGCCGACGATGTAACGACGCCCTCCTCACCGGCTTCCGGCGATCGCCGCGCCGTGGTGATCGGCGCGAGTATCGCCGGATTGCTTGCCGCTCGGGTGTTGTCGGACCGATATGACGAGGTCGTACTTCTCGAGCGCGATCCGCTGTCGGAGAACGCTGCGGCGCGCAAGGGCACGCCGCACGCCATTCATCCGCACGGCCTGCTGGCACGAGGCAACGCGATCCTGGAAGAGCTGTTCCCGGGATTCACCGCAGCGCTGATAGGGCAGGGCGCGCTGACGGCCGATATCGGCTACGACGTCGCGCTGGAGGCCCAGGGTTACCGCTTCGCCCGCGCATCGGTTGGCGTTTCGGGTCTCGCGGTTAGCCGCCTGTCCATCGAGGCCGAGCTGCGCCGGCGCGTCCGCGCACGCGCGAACGTGCGCTTGGTTACCGGCATGACGGTACTCGCTCCCGTGCACGAGCGGGGCCAGGTGACTGGCGTGCGCTTCCATCCCGCCGAGGATGCATCGGCCGTCGAGCGCATACCGGCCGCGCTGGTGGTGGATTGCACCGGACGTGGCTCGCGCACGCCCACCTGGCTGCGAGAGTGGGGCTACGAGCCGCCCGCCGAGGAAGCCGTGAAGATCGGGATTGCCTACACGTCCGCCTATTTCCGCCGCCATCCAGGGATCGATGCCGATCTGCGCGTCGTCATTGGCACGGCGACGCCCGCGCAGCCGAAACCCTTTGTCCTGATCGCTCAGGAGCCGGATGCGGAGGGCCAGCCGCGCTGGGTCATGGCCGTCGGCGGCTACGAGGGCGACCATGTCGCGGTCAGCCTGGATGCGATCCAGCCGCCGCCCAGGTACTGAGCGCCTTCGCCACCGACACGTCCCTGGTAATCGCCCACGTCGATATCGCCGAGAAATCCAACGAGATTCCGGCAGCGCAGACGTTGCTGGCGGAACTCGGTGTCCAGGACGGCGCGATC
>DATFYN010000138.1:0-5880 GCA_035315025.1 Myxococcota bacterium | reverse complement strand
CCACGTCACTGCGCCACCTCGGGCCGAGGGCCTTCGTTTCAGGGAGGTGAGTCTATGACCCGCTCGCTCGGCTTCGCCCCGCTCCGCCGGTGCCAATGATGCCGAGGCCCGAGAACACGTCCGGGTAAGTTTCAGGTTAGCCCAATCTCACACGCTCCAGATCCCCTGGCACAACCGCCGTCCACCCCAGATCGGTGGATGCGTTCGCGCAATGCCACCGAGGCCGAGGCCTCTCCATGTACGATAAAAGTCGTATCGGGCGCGCGTGACATAGAGCGCAGCCACGTCATGAGTTCCTCCTGGTCCGCGTGCACGGAGAACAGGGAGAGCCCGAGCACCTCTGCGCGGACCGGTACGTAGCATCCGTGGATCTGAAGCGTGCTTGCGCCTTCAAGCAGAGATCGCCCGCGCGTCCCTTCAGCTTGGAAACCGGGCAACACGATGGTATTCCGAGCGTCGGGAAGGAAGTGGCTCAGGTGATGCAAGACGCGTCCGCCTGTCGCCATGCCGGAGGCCGAGATAACGATCGACGGCAGTTTATGCTCGTGGATCGCCTTCGACTGCTCGACCGAGCGTGTCTCTACCAAGTGGCCGGTATCGAAAGGATCGCCGTCGCCCTGGAAATCGGGTCGTACGTCGGGTGCACCCTGGGTAAGGGCCATCCTGTAGAGCGCGAGGGCGGATAACGCCATTGGGCTGTCGACGTAGACCGGCAATTCGGGCACGCGGCCCTCCACGCATCAGGCGACGGAGTGCGAGCAGGATGACCTCGGTGCGGTCTACCGCGAAGGCAGGGAGGACGACCGTGCCGCCGCGGGCCGCCGTGCGTGCGATCGCCGTCTCGAACGCGGCGTCGGCGTGATCTGATGGATGGCGCCGATCGCCATAGGTCGACTCAATCAGCACGGCGTCGGCCTCGCCCGGCGGCTCCGGCGGACGCAAAATCGGGTGGCTTGGACGCCCAAGGTCACCGCTTACGAGAATCCGTCGAGAAGGTGGGCCCGTGAGTGTGAACTCGACCACCGCCGAGCCGAGGATGTGGCCGGCAGGACGAAAGATTGCCTGCACACCCCGGGCGACTTCGACGCTTGCATGAAAGGATACCTCGCTGAAATTCTCGAGTGCACGACAGGCATCTTCTTCAGTGTAGAGAGGCAGGGCGGGCGTATACTTCGAGAAGCCCTTGCGATTCGCGTAGCTCGCATCCTCTTCCTGAAGGTGGCCGCTGTCGGGGAGGACGATCCGACAAAGAACGTGTGTCCCCGGAGTCGCGTAAATCGGGCCGCGGAAACCGTCGCGCAGAAGGCGCGGGAGATATCCGGAGTGGTCGACGTGCGCGTGCGTCAGCACCACGACGTCGATTGTGGAGGGAGTGACTGGGAAAGCGGCCCAGTTGCGTAGGCGCAAAGATTTTAGTCCCTGAAAAAGCCCACAGTCCACGAGGACACGGGCCTGTGGGGTGTCCAGGAGGAAGCGACTACCGGTCACGGTTCCCGTCGCGCCGAGGAATTGCACGCAAGGAACGGCTGGCCGGATTACTTCCATGCGAGCGCTTGGGCGACGAGGGATGCTGTGGGGATCGCGTTCGTCGGGTGCGGAATGGTGTCGCAGGAAGTGATGCGTGTAACACCCGCAGCCCGCACGCGGCCGAGCGCGCCCGGTGCAAAAATCGCATGAACAACGACGGCCTCGACCGCGCTCACGCCGGCTCGCCGGAGCGCACGAGCCCCGGCTGCGAGGGTGGTTCCGCTGCTGGCGATGTCGTCGAGCAAGACCGCACGGCGTGCGGCCGGAACCGTGGGGAAACGGATGCGTATGCTGCGATCACCAAGGCGCGTCTTCTCGCCCACGATCCACGGCACGCGCGCAGTGGCGGCCACTGCCTGAACCCACGGGCGTGACTCCTCGTCCGGCCCGACGAGAAGCAGCCCACGGCGATGACGCGCGAGAAATGCGCCGATGGCGGGAGCGGCGGAAATGGAGCGTGCACGCCCGGGGATGACTTCCGAGAGCTCAAACACCCGATGCAGGTGGGCCTCCACCGTGAGGACGGCATCGAAGTCGCGGCCGAGCAGCGCTCCTATGGCACGCTGGGAGATCGGTTCGCCGGCAGAGAATACGGTGTCCTGTCGCATGTATGGGAGATAGGGTGCAACGAGCGTCACGCGCTGCGCCCCCGCCTGGCGGAGGGCATCGGCGGCAAGTATTGTCTCAATGAGCTTCGCGTTCGGGTTGAAGAGAGATCTCACCACCACAGCGTCTTTTCCCGCCGGCCGCCGGATCCGCACCAGACTCTCACCGTCGGGGAACCGGTGGAGCACGACCCGCGCGGTGGTCAGGTGTGCCGCTCGCCCGAGCCGCTGCCCGAAGGCCACGCTGTCAGGAAAAACGTGGATGCGAGTCTCGTTCACCGGATGAATTCCGAATGGTCATCTCGAAGGCATGAGCGTGCTGTGCGCGCCAGAGGTCTCGGCGACGTGGGCGACGGCGGCGTGCCCTTCGAGAGCGGGTTGGGGGTCGAGAGCCTGGGCATGTGCGAGGGTGTAGGGCAGCGTGGGCTCGGAGTCGATGGAGGCACCTCGGTCTCTGGGACACAAAAGCACACACCCGCGCGCTCGGCCACGCGGGCGGCGGACCGAAACCCGGTCGCGCGATCGTCGCCACGCGCGGGACGGCGGGCGATCTCGTGGGAAGTGGGTCGGAGGGCAGCGGGGCAGGTCCAAGCGCGGCCTGAGCTGGGCGACCGCCGGGGCGTGCCTGCGCTTGCTGACGCTCGATTGAGGGTGGCTTGGCGTTGCGGCGCGCGCAGACGCCGATCCCGTCCGAGCGGCGTGGTACGTTGCGGCCATGACCTCGAAGGTGCCGCAGGCCGTCGGTGAAGATCCGATCCGGATCGGCGTTTCGGCATGCCTCCTCGGCCATGAAGTGCGCTTCGATGGCGGTCACAAACGCGACCGTTTCTTGACGGACACTTTTGCTCGCTTCGTGGAGTGGGTTCCGGTATGTCCGGAGGTCGAACTCGGGATGGGCATCCCACGCGAGTCGGTCCGCCTCGAGCAAGATGCCACCGGTCTGCACCTTGTGGCGCCCAAGAGTGGACGCGACTGGACGCTCCCTATGCGCAGCTTCGCCGCGCGGCGCGTTCGAACCCTGGCAGCCCTCGATCTCTCCGGCTACGTGCTGAAGAAGGACTCTCCGAGCTGTGGGATGGAACGTGTGCGCGTGTATGCTCATCAAGAGCGTAGCGGCACGCCGCGACGCGAAGGCCGCGGTTTCTTCGCTCACGCCCTCATCGCGGCGAATCCTCTTCTGCCTGTCGAAGAAGAGGGGCGCCTTTGGGACCCGCGTCTGCGCGAGAATTTCGTTGCCAGAGTCTTCGCCTATCGCCGGCTCCGTACCTTCTTCGCCGGTCGCTGGACTCTGGCCGGGATCGTGGCCTTTCACACTTCCCATAAATTTACGCTGCTCGCGCATTCTCCCGAGGCCTACCAGCGATTGGGTCGCCTGATCGCCAAAGCGAAGGATATGCCCCGCGCGGAGCTGCGAGCCCGGTATGAAACTGAGTTCATGGGCACGCTCTCAAAACTTGCAACGATACGCAGACATACGAACGTCTTGGAGCATATCGTCGGCCATTTCAAGAAGCCGCTGGATGCTTCTTCGCGGGCTGAACTCGTTGACCTTATCGGAGAGTACCGCCGCGGACTTATACCCCTGATTGTCCCGATCACGCTGATTCGCCATCACGTGCGGCTGCACAGGATGTCCTACTTGGAGGGGCAGATCTACCTCGAACCCCATCCCAAAGAGCTGATGCTTCGAAACCACATCTAGCGCAGCCGCTACAGAGCCTCGCGACGCATGCGGTCCAGCTGCCGGGAGCAGAGGCTGCACGGGAACGCGCGTCGGAACAGTGTCAGTCGATCACGCCTGCGCGCCGCGAGGCGGCCAGAGCCGCGATCCCGTCTACGCGGCGAATCGCCTCGCGCATCTCGCGTGCAAAGGCGGCGCGGCGCGCCCCAAGGTCGGGAATCCCCGATTCGAGCAAGCCACGGTTGCGCGCGAGCCGAAGCGCCGTTTCGAACAGAACGCGAGATACCGACTCCGCACTTTGAATCCGGCGCTGGAGCCGATACTGCTTGCCCAGCGCAAGGCATTGGACAAGCAGAGCATTCGCATCGCAAGGAGCCATGGGGTCTTGGCGCTCCAGCGCATCGCTCACCACGCGATACGCCTCGAGGAAGGGTCGGAGCACGCGATGGGCGCTAAACGGACGAATCCGCTCGACCAGCGCCAGGATTTCCGCGGAACCGCGCGACAGCCGGCTCTCCCACTCGCCGTCGTGGAGCGCGAGCTCCTGACGCATTTCGCCCCGAAATTTCTCCTTTTCCGCGAAGAAGAACTCGAACTTGAGGAGGTCCCGCAGACGCATCGCTTCGTCCCAAAACTCCGTTGTCCGGTCGGCCACACCATCCTCCGCTGCGCGCAGCAGAGCGAGCTCCGCGATTGCCCCGTTCACAAAAAAGTGGATCACCGTATTGCGGTAGTATGCGGCGGTCAGGTGTTGATCGGGACCGATCGCGTAGACCGCTTCGGGCCCTTCGGCAAAACAGGCGACGACTCCGCTGTCCACGAGCATATCGAGTGCCCGCTGCACCCCCTCCTTGGTATCGAGCTCCAGATCGCAGGTCGTTGGGAGCACTCGGCGCCGCACGTAGCCCACGAGCCGGCTCAGCGCCTCGACCGTTTCCTCCACGGATAGTGCTCGGTCGCCGCTCCCGAGGAGTGCAAGCGTCACAAGCGAGGTCGGTGTGATCGGCGTCGCGCGGTTGATGCGCACCGAGACTTCAAATGCCAGTTTCTGGACCGCAAGGCTCTCCTCCGCACTCCCGGCCGTGGCCTCGCCCGATGGTCGCGCGTCTGGCGCGCCGATGGTCTTGGCGAGGGACAGGGGTTCGCCGAATCGGATGTAGATCTCGCCGTAGCGGCGCCGGAGCTGCCGCAGCACGCGCACAAACCACGAGAAGCTCTCTTTCTTCTTCTTCCCACCGCGCTGTTCGGCGACATAGTCGCCGACGTCTTGGATCTGGTCGTAGGCGATCGAGACGGGGATGAGGAATACGTCCTCGCTCTTTCCTGTGCGATAGGCGTCGACGACGTATGAAAGCAGACCAAACCGGGGTGGCAGAAGCTTTCCGGATCGTGAACGACCACCTTCCACGTACCATTCAAGCGGGAAGCGCTTCTCGATCAGATAGCCGATGTAGTGGTGAAGCACAGTCTTGTAGACCGGATCATCCTTGAAGCTGCGGCGAATGAAAAAGACGCCGCTCCTCCGGACCAGAGGACCTACCGGGAAGAAATTCATGTTGATGCCCCCCGCGGTGTGATTCGGCGGAAGGCCGTTCTCATGAAGGGCGTACTGCAAGACAAGATGATCGAGGTTTGACTTGTGAGATGGAAGAAACACGACCGGATGTCGCTGGGCCAGAGCTGCGACCTGGTCGAGCTGCGCCCGCTCGTAGTGGAGCGTCTCGCCGTAACCCAGGGTGTAGAGGAGCCGGATGAGATGGGCGACGAGATCGATCACGTAAGGACTGTGGGTGGCAGCGATCTCGCGCAAATCGGAGGCTGCCTCACGCGCAACACTCGCCTCCGACCGCCCGAGTTCGCGCGCGAGGGTAGCGAGACGGGCGCGGAAGGCGGCGCGGCCGAGGATGTCCTCGTGGACGAATCGGGGGACCTTGTAACGTGCGCCACGCAGGCGCCGCTCGGCGCGCTCAAGCGCCAGCGCTGCTTGTCGTGCAACGAACTCTGCGAGCCCAGTGGTTTGCGCGAAATCGGTTCCAGCAGCGCGGCGCCAGCGCTCGCGCAGCTCGG
>DATFYN010000137.1:0-3673 GCA_035315025.1 Myxococcota bacterium | reverse complement strand
CCGACTTCGGAGACAAAGCCACGCTGCTCAAAGTTGCTGCGGTGGACCTTCAACAAGAGCGCGCTGCGCGCTCCCAGAGCTCTCTCGTAGTCCGCGGCATGGGTGCGGTTGGTACTGCCGATCTCCACGAGCGTAACGCCCGCGCGTCCGCAGATCTCCGGGATCCGGAAAGAGCCGCCGATTTCGACAAGCTCGCCCCGCGAGACGACGACTTCCCGGCCGTGCGCCAGGGTGTTGAGGGCGAGCAGCAGAGCGGCCGCGTTGTTGTTGACCGCGTGGGCCGCCTCGGCCCCGGAGAGGAGGGTGAGCTGCTCATTCACCTGGGCAAGGCGATCGCCCCGCTCCCCTCCGCGAAGGTCGAGTTCGAGGTCGCCATAGCTCGACCCCGCGGCCGCAGCGGCCCGCGCGGCGCCGGGCGCCAAGATGGCGCGGCCGA
Source organism: Myxococcota bacterium (assembly GCA_035315025.1). Lineage (GTDB taxonomy): Bacteria > Myxococcota_A > UBA9160 > UBA9160 > UBA9160 > UBA9160. Next base: position 3,237 of record DATFYN010000137.1, on the reverse strand, counting down.
GATTCGTGTGCAGCGCGACGCCGGTCGCGTTCACGACGCGTGCGGGGTGAGGCCGCGCCAGCCAGTGGGCGTGCGCCAGGGCGGCGGCGACCAGGGCCGCGAGGCCCTCGGGCGCCTCCTCCGACCCCGCGAGGCGGAGCCGGGCTTGCTCCAGGGCTCGGCGGGCGCCGGCGGCCACGGCCCAAGCGGGGAGCCAAGGGGCCTCGGCCTTCCCCTGCCGGATCACTCGATCGGCGGCCGGGAGGCGACGCCGCGGATCCCGCTTGACCTCTCCCCGTTCTTCCATGATGGTCTCACTCGGTTTGTGCGGCCCGACGGGCTTCGTTTTCGCACGCGCGCCCTGTGTCTTCGGGAGACGGAGCCGCGCAGGTCGGGTGAGGGTGGACGGGCGGCGGGGTGCTGCGCGGAGCCTTCACCCGGAAGCTGGCGGTTGCCAAAGAGGATCCTCGATTCGGAGGCCTCGCTCCCCGCAAGCCGTCGGACCGTAGAGTGAGTTCTCGAGCGAGTCAACATATTTGATATTGAATTCGGGAATTTAGAGAGCTCTGGGTCCTCCCGGTCGGCCCCCTGGGCTGCGCCGGTTCCGCGTCGTCCCCGCCGCCACACGCGCCGTGCCCAAGACCGATCGGGCCGGGCCCGGCGTGTGTCTTGGGCGTCTCGCAAAGCTCCCGAGTGCCGGCCCCGGCGGAGCGCGCCTCCCGCATGAAAGGCACGCCTTCGCTCCGGCCAGAGGGATGCCCATGCAGAACGAGATTCTGATCAACGCGGAGCCCGGGGAGACCCGGGTCGCGATTCTTGAACGCGGTGCATTCGCCGAGCTCCACCTCGAGCGCCGGGGTGAGCGCAGCGTGGTCGGCAGTGTGGTGAAAGGAAGGGTCACGCGCGTGCTCCCGGGCATGCAAGCCGCCTTCGTCGACATCGGGCTAGAGAAGGCGGCATTCCTGTATGCCGGGGACTACCTCGGCGAGACGGGCGAGCTTGACCTCGACCTCGTGGACGAAGACGATGCGCCGCGGCCGCGGCGCGGCGGCCGCGGGCGCAATGGAGCTACCCGTCAGCCGCCCAAGATCGAGACTCTCTTGCGCGAGGCGCAGGAGATCGTGGTGCAGGTCGCCAAGGAGCCGATCGGCACCAAAGGGGCGCGCATCACTTCCCACGTCTCGATCGCCGGACGTCATCTCGTGCTCACCCCCTGGGCGCAGCGCGTCGGCGTCTCGCGTCGCATCGAATCCGACCGCGAGCGGCGCCGGCTGCGCGAAGTGGTGGAGCGCGCGCGCCCCCGCGATCTCGGGTTCATCATTCGCACCGCCGGTGAGGCCGCGCGCGACGCCGACCTCGAGGCCGACGTGCGTTATCTCACAACGGTGTGGGACGAGGTCCAACTCAAGCAGGAGGAAGTGCGTGCACCGGCCGTGCTGTTCTCCGAGCTCTCGCTGCCGCTGCGCGTGATCCGCGACTTCGCGAACTCTGACACCAAACGCATCGTCGTCGATTCCGCGGCGACCTACGAGGAGATGAAGAGCTTCGTGCAGCGCTTCGTGGCCGATCCCAAGCCCCGCATCGACCACTACGAGGGTGCAGAGCCCATCTTCGATCACTTCGGAATCGAGGCGCAGATCGACGCCAACCTCGGTCGCAAGGTGTGGCTCAAGTCGGGCGGCTACCTGATCGTGGACCAGAGCGAGGCGCTGACCGCAATCGACGTCAACACGGGCCGCTACGTGGGCAAGCGCGAGCTCGAGGACACGGTTTTGAGGACCAACCTCGAGGCGGTGCGCGAGATCGTCTACCAGCTGCGGTTCCGCAATATCGGGGGCCTCATCATCCTCGATTTGATCGATATGGAGACCGCGGAGAACCGCGAGAAGGTGTACCGGGCGCTCCAGGAGGCCCTGCGCCAGGACAAAGCCAAGACGAATATCCTCAAGATCTCGGAGCTCGGCTTGGTGGAGATGACGCGGAAGCGGACGCGGGAGAACCTGGTCCAAACCGTGTGCGAGCCCTGCCCGTACTGCGAGGGCCGCAGCTACGTGCTCTCGCAGCAAAGCGTGGCCTACAAGGTCTTGCGCGAGATCCGCAAGGACCTGCCGCGCTTCCGGGGCCGTGACATCGCGGTGGCTGTCCACCCGCGGGTGGCAGAACAGCTGCTCGGCCCGGAGCGCGCGACGCTTGCGCAGCTCGAGCGCGACCTGGGCCGGCAGATCGAAGTGCGCGCCAAGCCGGGAATGCACCAGGAGCAGTTCGAGGTGCTCGCGCTCTCCGAAGGGCCCCCGATCGAGTTCGCGATTCCCTGGCTTCAGCCTCCACGCCTGGCCGCCGAGGCGCCCGTGGCGGAGACGCCCCCGGCCGCACCCACAGAACCTCTCGCCCCGCCGCCCGCGACGCCGGAGGGGGCCGCTGCCCTTGCGACGGGCGGCGAGGCCGAGGTCCCCATCGAGGAACCGCCCGCGCGTGGTTGACGCCGCGAGGGGATGGCGGATACTGCCGGATCCCAAGTCCCCAGGAGGCTGTCCATGTACGCGGTGGTTCGCACCGGAGGCAAGCAGGTCCGGGTGCGCCCGGGCGAGGCCGTCCGGGTCGAGAAGCTTGCGGGCGCCGTCGGAGAGCGCGTGAGCCTCGGCGAGGTCCTGTTGCTCGGTGGGAGCGAAGGCGCGGACCGAGTCGGGACTCCCCTTGTGCCGGGCGCCAGCGTTGTCGGCACGATCACCGCCCAGAAGCGGGGTCCTAAGATCACGATCTTCAAGATGAAGCGCCGAAAGGGCTACCGCCGCAAGCAGGGACACCGGCAGGAGTACACTGAGATTCTGATCGACCGGATCGAGGCCTAACGATGGCGCACAAGAAGGGACAGGGCAGCTCGCGAAACGGCCGCGACAGCAACGGGCAGCGCCGTGGCGTAAAGGTGTTTGGCGGCCAGCATGTGAGCGCGGGCGCCATCTTGGTGCGGCAGGTCGGAACAAAGGTCCATGCCGGGCGCAATGTCGGTCTCGGCCGGGACTACACGCTCTTCGCGCGCTGCGACGGCGTTGTGCAGTACCGCCAGTCCCGCGGTCGCGTGGTGGCGCTGGTGGAGCCGCAGCCCCAGAGCTGAAGCGCTCTCTCACCGCGACGGGCTCTCCCACCCCATGAAGCCCACAGAGCTGTTCATCGATGAAACCCAGGTTTCCGTGGTCGCTGGCGCGGGCGGCAACGGCTGCATGAGCTTTCGCCGCGAGAAGTACGTGCCCCGGGGAGGGC
>DATFYN010000136.1:0-4953 GCA_035315025.1 Myxococcota bacterium | reverse complement strand
GCGGTCCCCTGGGATAAATTGCCGGAGCGCGTCAGTTGGCTCGGCAACCGCAAGCTCCGGCTGGAGTGGCAATAGCGACGGCGCACGCCGAGCCGGCTCTTATCGGAACCTGTCGCTTATGCCTGCGCGAAAATCGGTGCTTAGAGGATAAAATAGCGTGCGGCTGGACAGATTCCCCGCAAGCCGACACGGCGGCAAACCACCTCGGCTCTCGACTACATCTCTCCACTCATTTGAGCGAGGTACCTCGCGCACGGTGGCGTCGGAAGGCGAGCCTCACAGTGCCCCGACCGAAGCCGGGGCGTGTCGCTCCAGACGTGACTATCGCCGCGAAGCCTGCTCGCGCGTCTCCATCAGCTGGAACGCCTCAGGTACCGACCCACGACCAGCAGGCCCACTCCCATCGCAAGCCAGCTGGAAGGTTCGGGGACAGCAGGTCCCGGGCCTTTCTTGGTCCCGTCGCCCCCTGAGCGGTCGTCGTCACCGCCGTTGAACCAGTGACGCCCGCCATCGCCATCGTTGCGTTCTAAACGGTCCTGTTTACCGAAGTGGTCGTCGTCGGCGTAGGCAGGCGAGGCCAAGCATATCCCCATCACTAAAGAGAGCAGGAGGGGTCGGACTAGGAGGTTCATCAGAATGTGAGTACTCCAATTACACGGTCGCGGCATCGGGTGTTTAAGAAGCCCAATTCGGGGTATTTCCGACGCTGAAGAAGACCCTTGATCCGGTAGCCCTCTGGGCGTCTTCTGAACGAGCGTTCAGCAGTCACTTTTCCAGGTACAGCGTGCAGTTCTGAGGCTGCTTGCGCTGCTGTTGCGTCTCGACTGATCTGCGAGACGCTGGCGCCGCCGAGGGCCACAGCAGTCTTAGACGTGCGGCCTTATCTAGAAGAGGATCTTTTTCGACACTCTCGTTTGCGTGGACTCGCTCGTTGATGCTGGCATTGGCAAGACGTAGCGAACTCGATCAACTCCAGCCGCCGCTCCACTTGGTGCCGGTACTCCTCCAACCCAACTGAGGGTGGGTCTGGCTCCGCTCTTCGATGCTGTGCAATTCGTCCCCGCGCCTGCTGTTCCATCCCTTCGAACGCCTTTCTTCGCCGCTTTTCGTTTAGCTCCCATAGCTCTTTTCAAGCCCTGCTGGTCCGCGCTCTCGTTGCTGCTCACCTTCGCGTCCTCCGTCCCATATGGCTCGTGGTGGATCGTGCCGGCGCAGGCCGCGGTCTGCGACTGAAGCTGGTTCATGTACCGGCTTGACGGTTCCCGCCGGCAGCCCGAGGCCCGGTGCGCGCGCGGGCGGGCTTGGTGACTAAGTGCGGGGGCCGTCGCAGATCTGCGATGAGCGCTATTCCAGCGAGACGTCTCGCGCACGAGCAGCCCAGATGCGACAACGCCCCGACCGAAGCCGGGGCGTGTCGAAGCGAAGCAGCAGCTACGATCTTACACTGACACGTGTCGTCTCACCGCCAGGCCCACCACGCCTGCCATAAGGAGCAGCGCGGTCGAGGGCTCAGGCACGACAGGACCAAGGACGGTTCCGGTGAAGCCCGCCGTACCGGCAGTTGCCGACGCCGTGACGACGCCGACCCCCAGATTGGGGCTGAACTCGATAGCGAAGCTTGGAAGGTAGGGGGTCGGCCCCAGGTCGCCGACACCGGCGCCCGGGGGAAGCGTGTCAAGGGCCGTGAAGGTGATGTGATCCGCTTCGTAATCGATGCTCCAAGGCGCTCCTGTATTGTAGTTGTAGAGGCCATATCCTTTGTTAAACAGAGTGGTAAAGGCGTTGCCGCCTATGACCGTTGCCGTTCCAGATGAATTGACATAACCGAGGGGCGTGTACGCTCCGATAATATCCGGCCCCAACGACGACGAATAGGACACAGTCCAACTGTTCAGGCTTTCCACTTGGTCGCTGGTGATGATGTCGTATTGGATCCTATTTTCCGGAATGCTGAGACCGGTGGTGATGACGCTCGCGGCGGTGAAAGCGCCGGTAAGAGTGTCGCTATCAGGCGTGCTGGAGAATTGCTCGAGTCCGACGGAGGTGGCGGTCCCGCGCGTAAAGGATAAGGCAGAGGCCGAATGAGCCTGGACGAACAGCAGTCCGGCCAGGATGGCCCGCAGCGTGGTGGAATGCGCGAGCCGAGAAGTCAGGCTCGTGGTGGGAGTGAGGTTTGATACGTAGGCATGAGGTTTCATGATGGTTTATTCCTTTCTCGTTTCCTTGGTTTTTTCAGCGCCACGCGGGTGCACTTAGGTCCAGGACCAGCCCAATAGACACCACCGCCGGGACGCATGCTGACCCCAAGAGGCGTGCGAGACGCTGACGCATCGGTATTCCCCTGAGGAGCAATTCAGCTGGCGCGGCCGGGAGACCCTCCCTCCCGGAAGTGAAAGCTCACACGTTCTGGAAGAGGTTTGGCGTAGTCCAGAAGAGCCGCCTCGTAGAGGCCAATAGCGGCCCGCTGGCCACGGTGTCGCATGGATAGCGAGTCGGCGATCGCTCCGGGTCACCTAATGATCTGCGTCACACTTTGCAGCAGCGCAGCAAATCGTCCTCCGACACCCGCCACGACGGACCCCGAGTGTCTTCCCCTTTTATATGGGAAGTGGTCGAATCGCTGACGAAGTGTCACGCGACGGTGGGCGGGTGCACCAGAGCTCGTGGCAGCAGAATTACTTACGCCATTCGCACCCTTGGATCATCGAGCGAGCAGCGCGATAGCGAAGGTGAGCGCAGCGCCACGAAGATCAACACAAGAGAGGGTCGGCGTGACGATTTGCCGCAGGCGGTAGACTGAGGTTCGTGATTGTGGAAAGGCGCGAGAGGCTCTTTGGTGCGGCAGTCATTCTCTTGTTCCTGCTCGCGAATGTGCTTTGGCTTGTGGAGCGGCGCACCAACGCCTCCGGCGTGTGACTTCAGTATCGATCTGGTCTGTCAACAGAATGGTGTCCGCGTGGCAATCGAATGCGACGGAGAGCGCTATCACACTGATGAGCGTGGCCGGCTCAAGATGGAGGACCTCGAACGCCAGGCCATTCTTGAGCGCGCAGAGTGGCGAGTCGTCCGCGTGCCGTATCGAAAATGGATCAGGGACAGCGGACGCGAAATCCAGCGGATCCTCTCTGCCGTCGTCGCGGAAGTGGAACTGCCTGAACAGGATGAGAGGGAGAGGACGGGGAGGTTGAACAAGCCCCGGAGCGACTACCGCCGCCGCTGGGCAGCCTGCAGTTAGTTATAGTTAGCACGGGGGGACGGAGCGCGTCACGCGCACGCAGGCGGCGATCCTGGAGGCGGTGCGGAGCGGATTGTTAGACGAGGAAGCGGTGTTTCGGCGCGTACGGGAGAAGCTTGGCTTCGAGCGCCTTGGCAAGAGGATGCGGGCGTCGTTGGTAGCATCGGCGCACGAACTTTTGCGCCGCGGGCTCCTCGCGATCGAGGACGGTGAGTATTTCGCCACGGCGAGGGGGCGATCCGCAGCGTTGAAGGTATCGGTGTGGTCAGGACCACGGTCGCGGCGACCAAGTAGAAGACGCTTCGCGTACCATCAACGAAGGTACTAGGCCCGACAGCGCAGGAACAATAACCCCATTGCTGCCTCTATCTACCCACGCTTCGATCTCTCCCAGGTCCTCAGCCGTGATGTCGGATAGCACCTGACAGAACGGATGCTGGTTCCCGTCCATTCAGAGGCAGTGACAGGCGACTGATCAGCTCCTTTCCTTCCAAGGCGCCCGCACGGACTCGGATTGTCACGATCCTCGGGCCAGCAGCGTAACCTCGAACGCGATCAGCGCGTATTAGCTTGCGAGAGTCTCGCTGCACTGTCAGGCAGCACGGAGTCTATGGTGCCGCCTTCACAACTGCGCGTGTGTCGCCCGGGCGCGTACGCCCATTTTCTGCGCCGTCCACCCTCAAATGAGAGGCACGATCGTCGTTTGCTAGCGACGGGCCGTTGCCTATCAGAATCAAATGGTAAGAGATGAGAGCGATAACGGCATGACGCATCGCCTTTTTCTCATGAAGCATGTCCCGACCCTTCGAGCTGTGTCCGTGGTCACGGGTCTGCTGGTCCTCATCCTCCTCGTCGCGGAGGCCGCTGTGCCCCGCGCGGAACGCGCAGGACCGTCCGTCCAGGTCCGCATGTCGCCCTTCGGCTTCCTTCCGTCGACCCTCACGGTGCCAAGGGGCACCATTGTTACCTGGGTAAATGACGACGAGCTGCCGCACACGGTGACCTCGACCGAGGGAGCCTTCGCGTCGCAGGCGATCCACAGCGACGAGTCGTTCTTGTTCCGCTTCGATGCGCCCGGCACCTACACGTACCTCTCTGGCTTCCAGCCTCAGATGACGGGAAGGATCGTTGTTCGCTAAGGACGAATTGCCTCTGGAGGCTTCGCCGTTCCTCGCCCACAGAAATGTGCCTGGAGGGCTCAAATGCGGCACTCACACTACGGGCCCAGACCAGGGAGGTCACTGATGTCCACCCGGAGCAGAGTTTTCGCGGCGACCTGTGCGACGGCTGTTTTGTTCGCTGCCGGCCCCACGCGAGCGTTGCAGTTCGGGTTCGGCGATCCTGGGCGTCGTTCGACGCCACAACAGCATTCTTGGCTCAGCGACGATCGGGACCACGACAAGAGGGGGGCGACGGGAACGACGACCGGGAACCGATTATTCCCGAGCCGACCTCACTCTTGGTGTTCGGTGCAGGCGCCATTGTCGTTGCGTGGGCAATTCGACGCCGCGCTTAAGGGTCAGGCCGACTGGGCTCGCGCGTCAGCCAACCCGCGGAGAGGGTCGCTGGTCGATCACCCTAACCTGAAACTTACCCGGACGTGTTCTCGGGCCTCGGCATCATTGGCACCGGCGGAGCGGGGCGAAGCCGAGCGAGCGGGTCATAGACTCACCTCCCTGAAACGAAGGCCCTCGGCCCGAGGTGGCGCAGTGACGTGG
>DATFYN010000135.1:0-3845 GCA_035315025.1 Myxococcota bacterium | reverse complement strand
GCCGGCGGGCGCGTCGCCTATCCCAACGGCGTGATGCCCGAGCCGAAGGTCCGGCCCGATGTGCGCCTCAGCAGCTACGACGTGATCATCGATCAAGGGGCGATCGCTAAGCTCAACCGCCTGATCGACGCGGGCCTGTTCGAGGTCCATGTCGCGCGCACCTTTCCGCTGGACCAAGCCGCCGAGGCGCACCGGGCGCTGGGTGAACACTACCTCGGCAAGCTCGCCCTGCGGCCGAGTTGAAGATGGGCTCGACCAGTCAAGAAGATGAAGTCAGACGGGACCTGACCGGGGCCGCAGTATTCGTTTCTGGGATATCTCGCCCCCGCTCGGAAGCTTCAACGCGTTGAAGTTGGAGTCGATCTGCGCGACGGCATCCGCGGCGAAGCGGTCGCCGAGGATCGGGTTCTCGACCGCGGCGTCCATCGCCTTGCCATACAGCGTGGCGACTCGCGCCGCCGTTCTTTTCTCTCTCAAATCTCGACAATATTCTCTCCGCCTCGACCGTCGTGGGGCTTCTCGCGCTCGGCGCAACGGTATGGACCCACGGCCGCCCTCGCCGTGCGCGAGGTAAACCGCGTACTCGACCTTATCTCGAGGCAGAGATCGGAAAACCGAATCGTGGTTCTGGTGAGCCATCGCCTCGATGACGTGTTCGCCGTCTCCGACCGCGTCGCTGTACTGAAGCAGGGGAAGCTGGTCTCGGATGACCCGATCCAAGACCTCACGCTTAGCGAAGTCGTTCAAAGGATCGTCGCATAATCCGACGAGTACTATCTGTCGCTTGGCGGGCTGGGAATGTTAACGCGGTGGGAAGCGAAATGCCTGACGTGCCCTCCACCTGCTGTTATCGCGGACAGGGGGCAGAGGAGCGTATACCTATCCCTGATACCCGCGTCACTCCCTCTTCTGAACTCGCTCATCCAGAGACCAAGACTCCTCAATAAATCCATGCCGAATAAGCCCCTCAACGATCCCCGAGGAAAAACAGCCGTTGAGGCGGTTCAGCCCTTCAGCGAAGATACAAACCTCTTGCAAGCCGTCCCTCGTGCGAATCTCGGCCAATCGGTCCCTCGTCGAATGATCCGCGTTGCGAACCAGAACGGCGGGAAAGCCTGCAGCCAGCGCATCGACGTCAAGGCCGTCGTCACCGCTAAACATCAGCTGATGACGCTGGAGCCGCAGCTCCTTCGCCCACGCACCCAACGCCCCGCTCTTGGTGCCAAGCCGCGGCAAGACATCCAATCCCCAGTGCTCCGCGCCTCTGCTTTGCACTACTCGCGCATTCTCGCAATGAAGTCGCTCCACCAGCAGTTCGGTAATATCCGCCACAACCTCAGCCGCTCGCGCAGCGTCGTGGTCACCGTCTATCAGAAAACTGGCCCTGAAAGGGTTCTGACACTCAGGCGGCCGCAGTGCAAGGCCTGGGATATGATCGAGCAGCTCGCGCCGGATGACCGCGTCATTCCAGTTCGGGGTATCGGAGCTCATCGCGGCCTCGTGGCGCGGGTCCCTTTCGAGGCTGCCGTTCGCCCCCCGCTGCCACCTCACGGTGCCGATCTCAGTGAAGATGGTATTGGGAATCGGCGTCTGGTACTCCTCGAGCCCCATCACCAACTCTCTCCATCTGCGGCCCGTGATAAACACCAGCTCCGGCTGCTTCTCTGCAATAATGTCGAACAGCACGGGCAACGATCCGTCGTAGCGAGGATCTTCGCCATGGAAAAGAGTATTGTCGAGATCGCTCGCCCACGCCAAGAGCACACGCGCCGGCCGCTGACCTCGCTGAGAGCCACGCGCCGCGCGTTCAAATGAAGAGTCCCCGGTCGGGTTTGGGCTGCCACGAGCCCACGCCGTCGAGGGCAAGCCGAGATCTCGCATAACTATCCCCTTTTCGCTAAGGTAATCCGCGAGGGCTTGCTACTCAAGTTGGAAGCTTCTTCCAGCTCCGGCTACGGCTTTTGATAGAGCGAGAGGGTATCGCGGTCGAAGCCTAATCGGCGCAGGACGCCGAAAACCAGGGTCGGGAGCACAGATCGAGCCGCCGCACTCGCGCTGGCATGGCTCGAGATCGAGATTGTAGATGACGCTGAGCTGCAGGAGATTGCGCCCGCTTCGAGGGCCTCGACCCCTATCCTGGCCCTCCCCCACACGGGGGAAGGGATTTCCCCCGCGCTGTCGAACCCCGTCCCCGAAGCGGAGTCGCGGAAGTCGGGACGGAGGTTGGGGCACGTCGGGGGCGAGCAGGACGTGCTGGCCGCGTTCATTGCCGAGTGCTGCGTTGACCACCGCAAACACACGAACCGTGACACGTTCAGGACCATGCCTTCGGACCTGTACGAAGCGTACTCGAATTGGGCTAGCCCAACCTCCGCACTTGCCAGCGCAGATCCCCGTGGTTTCCGCAGTCCGGCTCGTTTTTCAGTCACTATTTCCAGGGGTAGACCCAACAGTCGTGTCATCAGCCGCCATTTGGCGGTCGCCCGCGCCACTTTTTACATTTCGCCTGTCGGACGGCCCAGAAGAGTCGGCCAAAGCTCCGTAAATCTCCCGCTGCAGCCTTGCAACTCTTTACCAAAAACGCATTCTGTAAAGAGTTTCTCACGCCTGAAAAACAAGCAATTTCAGCCAAAGTCAGGATATTTGACCCAAATGGCGGCTCGTGACACGACTGTTGGGTCTACCCCCATTGGGTCGGCTATGCCGCTGGGATCTGGTCGCAAGTCGAGCGGTTGGGGTATAGTACGGCGGCACGACCGTCAGGGACCTCAACGGTGTACTGGCGGCTGGCGGCTCGCAAACCTCAACGATGTGGTGGCGGTAAAGCATCAACGATCTGCTATCGGTTCGCAACAAGTTAGGTTTTCGGAGGGACTGTGGAGCTTTCTGAACCACCCGATCAGGTTCTCTCTCGTCAGGTGGGGCCTGGAGAAAGGTTGCTCTGGTCCGGAAGACCGCGTCAGGGCGTCTTTCTGCGCCCTGCGGACGCATATCTCATCCCCTTTAGCCTCATGTGGGGCGGTTTTGCGATCTTCTGGGAGTACAGCGTGCTTAGTTCGAAGGGGCCGTTCTTTTTTGAGATTTGGGGCATTCCTTTCGTCCTCATCGGTCTGTACCTGATCGTCGGGCGTTTTTTTGCCGACGCCCGGCAACGCGCAAAGACCTACTACGGCCTCACGAACCAGCGGGTGATCATCGTCTCGGGCCTCTTCGCGCAGGCCGTAAAGAGCCTGCAACTCCGCACGCTGTCCGACGTGTCGCTTTCCGAGCGTTCGGATGGGACGGGGACGATAACATTTGGCCCCACGGCTCCTTGGTGGTCTGGAGCGTCCAGTTGGCCAGGGTCCGGCCCACACGCGCCCCCGTCGTTCGATTCGATCACCGGGGCGCGCGACGTGTTCGAACGCGTGAGAACGGCGCAAAGGGAAGCCTAGACTTGCGAAAACCTAACCCGCGGCTGCAGCGGGTCAGAAGTGGATTGCACTGGGAATTATCGGGAGCCGACACGCGCTTCCAGGGTGGGCACTTGTTTCCGAGAGGCCGGCGCCCAGAGCTCAGTAATTTCGCTCGTCCTCCCCCAGACAACCAATGCCGAAGGGAATGCGGATTCATGGGCACCATCCCATGCTACGGAGGGGATAGCCAGCCGCCCCTTCTCCTTTGCTCTCCCCTTCCCGATCAACGAAAGAGTTAAGCCTCGCATGTCTCATTTAAGGAGGTTTGTGAGACTTAGGGCCGCCTGCGTTATCCCTAGCAGATGACGCACCCGGCCTCTCAGGTTCAGCATTGGCCGTCAGGCTGTCCAGAAACCCATCTGGAACACACGGTCTCGCTCGTAGGCCCGG
>DATFYN010000134.1:0-2473 GCA_035315025.1 Myxococcota bacterium | reverse complement strand
CCACGTCACTGCGCCACCTCGGGCCGAGGGCCTTCGTTTCAGGGAGGTGAGTCTATGACCCGCTCGCTCGGCTTCGCCCCGCTCCGCCGGTGCCAATGATGCCGAGGCCCGAGAACACGTCCGGGTAAGTTTCAGGTTAGGTGAATCCTAACCGGCGTGCCGATCACCGAGCCAGCGTCTCCGCTGTCGGGCGCGACGCCGCGCTTCGGAGAGGTTCTGGGTACCCCACCACAATGCTGCTGCGCGGAATGCCTTCCCCGACCATCCACAGCCGCCGGGGACGGCATGCGATACGCAGCTACTGGTGCCGGCACTTTCCGCCAGAACGATAAGCACGTCCCCCATAGGATTTCCCTTCGAGTGCGCATGTCCGTCTTCATTCTTTCTTAGCAGCAGTTCGTCGCCTCTCTGGAGGGGACCGCCCTTCCCCTCGGGAAGGCGCGCAGCGCGAACATCGAGGTTGTCCCTGGTCGGATCTTCAAATGCTGATGAGTTCGGCAAGCTCGATCAACCGAGCGCGTCACCGCGACGTCGGGTAGGACGATGGCTTGTCGTCGTTTGTGGCGGAGCCTCGGTGGTCACCCGACCGGGCCCTCGCCAGATCCGGACAAAAAAGAGATCCCCACCATTCGGCTCTTCCGTAGCCGCGCGCGTCGTGGCTAGCGTCCCCAGATTTGGACCGCAGTCAGAGAACGAGCAAGCTGCAGCCGTTCGCGAAGAGCGGTGAACCTCTCCCAGTTGCGAGGTTTGCCCTGACTTCGACGGCAAAGTCACTTGTACCAGGCCAGGGTGGAGAAGGGACCGACGGCGCACACCTGGGATCCCTCATTCATCTTTCGTCATTGGGGGTTCGCGATGGGGCGGCTTGACCCCTGACGTACGCGGCGATGAAGAAGGTGACAATGATCGCCACCACTGCATCGAGTAGAGCGCGGAGGTAAGCGATGATTCCGAGGACGACCTCGATCAGGGCAGTGGCGGCGATACTCGCGCCCAACAGGATGATGACGAGTGAGGCCCAGCGCGCACCACGCCACACGGCGACGCCGGCGACGATTCCGAACACCGCCTGAAGGAGGAAGCCGATCAGTAGCAGCAGCTCTGGCGGACCGATGAGCATCCCGGGGATATAGAGCGCCCGGTAGATGCCGAAGGCAGCCAGGGCGACAGCGATCAGCAGCAAGGCCGTGGATCGATTCACGTCCATCCTCCGAGAGCTGCAAGACCCAAGAAGATAAACACGAGGGGAGAGCCATAGAAAGGGGCGGACTTGCGAGCCCGCTGAGACCTCCAGCGAGACATGTCTCGGCCGAAGCGAGCCTCTTGATCGACCAGATGGATCTCCGCACCCTGCGCCTCGATGATCCAAGGCCAGGAGACGATGTCTTCCGCGCCTCCGCGTTCTCAGCGCCGCTCTCAAGCCGCACGATCATTCGTCCGGTAGCATGAGGAGGTGGACGCGAGAGGAAAAGCGGCTCGGAGTTCGGCCAGGCGACGCAAGGCTCGCGCCGGCGTGACGTCCAACCCCGACCGACCGCCGGACGCCGCGCCCGTGATCGTCGGCATTGGCGGTTCGGCGGGTGCGCTCGTGCCTCTCCGCGAACTCTTGGAAGCATTGCCGACCGACAGCGGGATGGCGTTCGTTGTCGTGATCCACCAGATCCCAAGCGGCCAGAGCTTGCTCCCGGAGATCCTCGCCAACTCCACCGGCATGCCAGTGAGCGAGATCCGCGACGAGACGAAGGTGGAACCGAACCATGTCTACGTGGCACCGCGCGGCCATTGCGTAGCGATTCGCCGTGGGGTGCTCGCGGTCGAGCAGTTGGTCGAGCGGGGTCGTCCGCCGCTGCCGATCGACTTCTTTTTCCGTGACCTCGCGCGCGATCAGGAGCGCCGTGCCGTGGGCATCGTCCTCTCCGGTACCGGAGCGGACGGTACGATCGGGCTCGCGGCGATCCGCGCGGCATACGGTCTGACCCTGGTGCAGGATCCCAAGACAGCGGAGTTCGACGGCATGCCGAGCAGCGCCATGACCGCGCAAGTGACCGACTTCGTCCTGCCGATGGCGGAGATCCCGGCGCGCGTGCTCGCGTACGCCCGCAGCGTCACGACGCCGGCGCGCACTCGAAAGGTTCCCGCGGTCACCTCCAACGAGATGGAGCGGATCCTCGCGCTCATCCGCGTTCGCGGCGGCCAGGACTTCTCGGCTTACAAGCGCGACATGCTGCTGCGACGCGTCGAACGGCGGATGGATCTCCATCGGATCGAACGACTCGAAGACTACGCGCGCTATCTGGAGCAGAGCAACGACGAGATCGATGCGCTCTGGCGAGACTGGTTGATCGGCGTCAGCGGATTCTTCCGCGACCCCGAGGCGTTCCAGGCGCTCATGCATTCCGGGCTTGCGGCGCTCCTCGCCGCGCGGGAAGAGGGCTCCGCGCTGCGCATCTGGGTGCCCGGGTGCGCGACGGGG
>DATFYN010000133.1:0-3406 GCA_035315025.1 Myxococcota bacterium | reverse complement strand
CACGCCGGGACCCGAAAGCATGAGCCAAAAGAACGAGAGGAGGTAAAGCGGTTCGTCGAGCTCGACGAAGTCGTTGACACTCGATACGGAGGCGAATTTCACGGTCACAATCGCCACGAGCATGTTGATCATCAGTGGAATCGCCACGATCCGCGTGAGAAGCCCCGCCACAATCAGCGCGCCGCCGACGAGCTCCGTGTACGCAGAGAGCACCGCGTTGATGTATGGAAAGGGGATTCCCCATCCCGCGAAGCGCTCCGCGAAAGCATCGAGATTATGGATCTTTCCCCACCCTGTCTCGAAGAAGAAATATCCAACGAATAGGCGCATGAGAAGCGGCGGCAACCAATCAAGGCGGTTCGCGAGTGCAAGGCAAGACGTGAGGATTCCGATCATGACCTCTTCTCCATTCTTTGGTCGCGCTCCGGAGAGAGCAGCGAGTGGCAGCGACTCACCGCGGCTTGGGAGAGCCTCGTCGGGTGCCAATGAATACCCTCCCAATCCCCGCCAGACGCAAGCGCGGACGTTGTGATTGCGAGTCTCCTATTCCCGACCTGGCAGAGCTACCGCGTCGGCGGCGTCAGGCCGTCTCGATCAGTTTCTCGAGCCGCCTCCTCGCACGGAAGATCCGGGTTCGGAGCGCGGGGCGCGGGATGCCGAGCCGCACGGTCAGCTCGCGCAAAGAGTGCGTGTGGGTGAAGAGCTGCACGAGGACCTCGCGATCCCGTGCGTCGAGAAGCTCGAGGCCTTTGGCCACGGCCGCGAGCCGACGGCGCTGATCCAAGAGCACATCGGGAGAGGCGGCGCTGCGGACGTGGAGATCCGGCATCTCCCGTTCGAACTTCTCGAGCGCCCAGGCGCGACGGCGCTGTCCCCGTTTCCACATGAGGGCCTCGTTCACAACGATGCGATAAAGCCACGTCGAAACAGCCGCCGCCCCTCGGAACTGGTGGCGGAAGCGGATGGCTTTGAGCGCCGCCTGCTGCACGACGTCGCTTGCGGCCTCTGGCTCGCGTGTCACGCGGAGGGCGGCGGCCTCGAGCTGCGGGCGCAGACGGGTCACGAGTTGGCCGATCTCCGAGATCTCCGAACTGGTCGCCCGGCGGGGCACCATGGCCGACGCGCCGCGACTCCCCGGCGGCCGAATCCCTGCCGCTTGCGAGAAGTCCCCGCTGATTTCACTCTCGATTGTCGCTTTGCGCATGATTGGCCTTTGTCCGCCGTCCTGTACGCTCGGAGACCCCGCCGTGTTACGTCGCAACCCGCGTAACATTGCGGGCGGGGAGCACGTATCACGGACCGAGACTCGGAGAAGCTCGGGAACGCCTCGCCGAGAGCGGCGTGGATGGCGCTTGCCCAGGAGGGCGACAGGGCCGCATACGAGCGCCTTTTGGCAGACATCTTGCCGGCTCTGCGGAGCTTCACGAGGCGCCGCCTTGGCGACGACGTCGCTGCGGAGGATGTGGTGCAGGAGGTCCTTCTCTCAGTGCACCGCGCGCGCCGGACCTACCGTCCCGAGCGCCCCTTCGAGCCCTGGCTCTTTGCAATCGCGCGCAACGCGATTATCGACTTCCAGCGTACGCGTGCGCGCCGCAGGCGAAAAGAAGAAGTCCTCCCGGAGGACGACCTTCTCCAAGACGCATCTGCGCCGCTGCCGAGCCTTGAAAGCGCGGGTGCAGAAGACCCGCGCAGCGAGCTCTCGCCCGCCCTGGATGACGCACTCGCAAAGCTGCCGCAGGCACAGCGCGAGGCTGTGCTGATGATCCATGTGGAGGGCCTCTCGGTGGTGGAGGCCGCCCTTCGCGCCAGGGTTTCCCCAGGCGCGCTGAGAGTTCGCGCGCATCGGGGTTACCGCGCACTGCGCGCGCTCCTCGGTCGGCCGTCGCCATGAAACGCGTACCGACCGAAGAGCTCGTGACCCTGCTTGTGCGCGACCTCGAGCCGACGCGCCGCATCCCGCGTCTCCGTGCACAGTGGGCCGCCCTTGTGGGAGTGGGCGGGCTCGTGATCCTCTTGGTGGTGGCCTACCGAGGGTTGCGGCCCGACGCGCTCGCCCTCCTTCTCTCCGGAGAAGCTTTCACCCTTGTCGCGGCAGGTCTTCTCGCCGCAGCCCTTGGAGCCTGTGCGGCGGCGCTGGCATTCGCGCGCCCAGACCGTGACCGATTGGCGCAGGGAGGACTCCTTTGCGGCGCGGGCGGCTTGGCGCTTGCTGCGGGTATCGCGGCGCTTGGCTTCGCAGAGGCCCCTTCCGCGGCCGGGAGCGCTCAAGCCCTGCACGCCGCGCTCGCTTGCAGCGTGAGTGGGATCCTGTTCGCGGTTCCCTTGTCGATCCTCGCCGCCTTCTTGATGTCGACCGGAGCCCCACGACGTCTTGGAATGACCGCGGCTGTGGCTGCCTTGGGCGCCACGGCCTTTGGCGCCCTCGCCGTCCACTTCACCTGCCCTTCGCTGAGCGTCTGGCACTGGATCACCGCTCACGCCCTCGCTCCCGTGTTTGGTGCCGTTCTCCTCGCAGCCCCCCTGCGCGTCCTTACCCTGCGCTGGGAGCGTGGGAGGTGACCTCGCGAGCCCAAGACAGGCCCGCTCGCAGAGCAGTTGCCCAAAGGACGGCCCGCGCGTGCCGCTGTAACCTCGCTCGGGGTGCCAGCGTAAAGGGGCAAGACTGCTAACTCCGGGCGGCTCCCCCTTCGGGACCGCCCTTACCCCATGAGGAATCGTGAAATGAAAGGGAAAAGCGTTATCACAGCTACGGCGGTCGCGGCACTCTTCATGACCGGCCTTGCCCACGCTGCCTTCGCGGATGAATCCGGGAGCGAGGCGAAGGTGAAGTGCGAAGGTGTGAACTCGTGCAAGGGTCACGGCGAGTGCAAGAGCGCCGCAAACTCGTGCAAGGGGCAGAATGGTTGTGCAGGCAAGGGCTTCCTTATGATGACGAAGGCCGAGTGCGATGCCGCAAAGGCGAAGGCGAAGCAGTAGAACACCCAAGCCGCGGAAGCGGGCCGCGCGGCGGCCCGCTTCCCCCGCGAGTTCCCCATGGCCGGGCTTCCGCCCCACTCCCCGCATTCCACCGACGCCCCCTTCCTGGGCGTTGGTGTAGGGCTACGACCCAAGCACTACGCGAGTATTCTTGCGGAGAATGAGCCCCGAGCGCTCGGCGTCGATTTCTTTGAAGCATTGAGCGAGAACTACATGGTGCCGGGCGGGCGACCGCTGCGGGTCTTGGCAGAAGTGCGCGCGCGCTTTCCGATCGCCCTCCACGGCGTCTCCCTCAACATCGGTTCGGCGGATCCCCTGCGCGAGAGCTATCTCCGTGAGCTCAAAGCCCTCGCGTTCCGTTTCGAGCCCACTTTCATCTCAGACCATTTGTGCTCGACGGGTGTCGGGGGCCGCAATCTGCACGACCTTG
>DATFYN010000132.1:0-4163 GCA_035315025.1 Myxococcota bacterium | reverse complement strand
CGGCAGCGGTCAGGGTGACGCCGCAAAACCCAACGCTCGCGCAGCCAGCCGGGATCGCGTGGATCGCCGAACGTGGCGAGGTCCCGCAGGCGAGCAACCCGAACTCCCCCTACCTCTTCGGGCTGCCACGCCACGCGGAGGGGGGCAAGCAGGGGGTCGTCGGGTGCGGCCACGCACGTCTCGAACCGAGGGTCGAGCCGCGGCTTCCGCGGACGTCGCCGCGTGGGTGGGATCTCGAGCACGTCGAAAGCCGCGGGTGTGTCGTGGGTGGGGGCGTTCCGAGCAATCCAGCCAAGTAGGAGCCGGCGCTCGAGCCGGCTGGAGGCGTCGAGCAAAAAGACGACGCGCCGGTGCCCCGCGTCTGGCGGGGCAAGGGGCCAAAGCGGTTCGGGAAGGGCGCGCGTCATCGGCCAACGGCCTCCGATCTGCTCGATTGTATCTTCGCGGCTGGGCGGAGTGGTCGCTGACCTGTCACAGGCGTGAATCCTCTCGGCCTAGCAGTCTCACATGGCAGGAGGCATGCCGAACAGCCGCCGGCTCGCGATCTCGGCGCCCGCTCTCAGAGCGTGCAGCTTCCGCCAAACGACTTCCTCTGCCACCTCTCCCAAGCCGGCAGCGGTTGCGAAACCACAGTCCGTGCCCGCGATCACGCGGCGGACGTCTCCCACAGCCCGTACGGCGAGTTCGATGCGCTCGGCGACGACCTCGGGATGCTCGACATAGTTGGTCGTCGTGTCGATCACTCCCGCCACGAGGAGCCACGACGCGGGCAGCGGAACCCGCGCGAGGGTGCGGTGCTCGTGGGCGTGCCGCGGATTGGCCATCGAAAGCACGAGTGCGCCCGCCCGCGCGCTGTAGAGCAGAGGCAAAACGGCATCGAGCGCAACGTCGTCCTCGTGCGGTCCTTCGTAGTTGCCCCAGCACACGTGCATGCGCACTCGTTCGGGTGGAATCCGAGCAAGCGCGCGATTGATCGCGGCGACGACCCCCTCCACGAATTTCAGAAACTCGGCCAGGGGACGGTCCGCAAACAGGGTGTGGCGTTCCATGGCGAGGTCGGGGCAATCGAGCTGCAGCACCCAGCCTTGGGAGATGACGTATTCGTACTCTGTACGCAGGGCCTCGCCGATCGCATCGACGTAGCGATCGAGGCTTCCGTAGTACGCGTCCTCCATCGCACAGGCCACGATCCCTGGCGAAGGGGCGGTCCGGAAGGACTCGAGGAAGCCCGTTTTCTGCTCTGCCAAGACGCGCGCATACGCCGCGCACTCCCGCTCGAGGGGTCCGCGATCGACATACCGTACGGGCCCCTCAGCTCGTGGCGCGTTCATGAGGCTCACCGACAGGCGGGAAAATTCCGGTGCCTTGAGCTCAAGGAAGGTCCGATAGCGCAGGAGGTCGCGCATAATCGGCCGGCGGCTCGCTCCGCCAAATCCGCTCAGGCAGTGCTGCAGGTAGGTGAAAAAGCTCTCCCGAGGCTGCTCGCCGTCGTTTCCGATGTCGATGCCTGCCTCGATTTGCGCGGCGACCGTTCGACGTGTCGCATCCAGGGTCGCGGTCACAAGAGCCGCGGGGTCGATCGGTTCGCGGCGGCTCTTCTTCACGAGCAGCTCCAGTAGTGCCTTCGGGCGCGGGAGACTCCCGGCATGGGTTGTGAGGATCCGGGTTTCGCTATGCTGCATTCCGCCCTCCGGCTGACCGCGGCGGACGGTATCTAATCCCTTCAAAAAGCGAGCATCGGGGATGCGCAAAACCCCGCTCAAGGTCCACAATGGGGACGTCGAAAGGTTGCGAAGGGGATTCTGTGAGCATGCCGCGCCTGCCTTTGCCGGAACGACAAGCCGGTCATGACGGTATCGTCGCACTTGTCCACGGATTCGCGGAGCCCGCACTCTTGGTCCGCGCGGGATTCATCACGGCCATCAACGAGCTTGCCCAGCAGCTGCTGGGAGGAGGAGCTCCTGGGGTGCCCCTCAGCTCGGTATTGCGACCGATCTTGGTCGGCGCCCTAGGCGGGACACCCGCAGACCTGTTCGAGGGGACGGTGGGCGCGACGGTGACGCCTGCACGAGTGCTGCGTGCGGACGGCGCGGAGCTCGACCTTGAGGTGACCATCTCACCGCTCGCGATCGAGCAAGCGAGCGGGTGCTGCTTTCTCGTGCTGCGGGACGTGGGTTCGCGCGATACGCGTGAGGCACAGCGGGTGCGGGGCTACCGGCGGCTCATCGATCGTGCCCCGGACCTCATGATCACCCATGACCTTACCGGGCGCATCACGTACACGAATTCGTCAAGCCAGCGTGCCCTCGGATACGCGCCCGGGGAAATGGTGGGCATGCAGATCACGCAGATCGTAGCGGCATCTCGCGGTGAGTCGTCTCGAGGTGCTCGTAGCGAGGACGACGCGGCGAGCACGCTCTATGAGGCCGAACTCATCGCGAAAGACGGAACGATGGCGCCGTACGAAATCAGCTCGTCTCTGGTGGGGGACGAGAGGGGTCCTCGTGCGCGACTCTTGATTGCCCGCGATATCAGCGCCCGACGCTATGCCGAACAGGCACTGCGAAAAAGCGATGAAGCCTTTCGGGCCGCGGCGGACGGAAGTTTCGACGCCCTCTTTCTTCTTGAATCAGTGCGTGACGAAATAGGTCAGCTCCAGGATTTTCGCGTCGTCGATCTCAATCGCCGCGCTCTCAAGCTCGGCCGCGTTCGTCGCAACCGGGTGTTGGGTCGTCCCATACGTGAACTGCTCTCACAGAAGACACATGATGATTTCTTCAAAAAATGCGCTTGGGTAATGGAATCGCGTGAAACCTTCGAAGAAGAAATTGCTCCCAACGCCTCCGAGATCGATGCCGTATGGCTGCGCTACCAGATCGTTCCGCTCGTGGACGGAGTCGCGGTGACTGCACGCGATGTCACCGAGCGCCGCCGTTTGGAGGAGGAGCTACGTCATTCCCAAAAGATGG
This sequence comes from Myxococcota bacterium, assembly GCA_035315025.1. Lineage (GTDB taxonomy): Bacteria > Myxococcota_A > UBA9160 > UBA9160 > UBA9160 > UBA9160. Next base: position 1,194 of record DATFYN010000132.1, on the reverse strand, counting down.
AAGCGGTGGGTAGGCTCGCAGGCGGCATCGCTCACGACTTCAACAACCTGCTCACCGCCATCAACGGGTACAGTGGCCTTCTCCTTGAACGTGTACCGCGGGACCATCCGCTGCGTCCCGACCTGCAGGAGATTCACCGCGCCGGCGAACGCGCGGCAGCGCTCACGCACCAGCTGCTCGCCTTCAGCCGACGGCAGGTGCTGAAGCCGGAACGGTTGGATTTGAACGCGGTGATCAGCGAGATGGAGAACATGCTGCGCCGTCTCATCGGCGAGCATATCGAGGTGAGGACAAACCTTGCACCGGATCTCGGCCACGTCCGCGCCGACCGCGGTCAGATTCAGCAGGTCTTGATGAACCTCGTGGTGAACGCTCGGGACGCGATGGAGGCCGGCGGCGTGCTCACGCTGGAGACCGCAAATTTTCGGGATGCAGCCCGGCGCCGGGAGGTCGGCGCGCCAGCGGGTCGGCATGTCATGTTGGTCGTGAGCGACACTGGTTGCGGTATGGACGAAGAGATCCTGGCACACATCTTCGAGCCGTTCTTCACGACGAAGCCCTCTGGGAAGGGTACGGGCTTGGGTCTATCGACAGTGTATGGAATCATACAGCAAAGTGGCGGTCATCTCAGCGCTCACAGTCGGCCAGGGGCCGGGAGCGTCTTCCGCGTCTTCCTTCCGTTGGACGAGAAATCCGAAGACTCCACGCCACTCCAGCCGCTCAGAACTTCTGCCGCGAGGGGTCGAGAGACGGTGCTCCTGGTAGAAGATGAGCCGCTGGTAGGACGCCTCGCCGAGCGTGTCCTGACGCAGGCGGGATACACGGTGGTCTATGCCTCAAACGGTCTCGAAGCCCGCAACGTGTTCGGCGAGCGCAAGGGCGCAGTCGATATCCTTGTGACGGACGTCGTCATGCCGCGTATGGGTGGACCGCAGCTGGCGGGGCTGCTGCGCGCGGAGCAGCCGGGTCTTCGCGTCCTATTCCTGTCCGGCTATAACGATGGTGCGGTGCTCAGTGGGACGGCGGAGAGCGGCACGAGTTTTCTGGGCAAGCCGTTCACCGCGGAAGCGCTATCGAACGAGGTGAGGCGGCTGCTCGACGGTGGAAGCGAAGGCTGAGGGACCCGAAGACGGCGTCTCACGGCTGATCGTCCGCCGCACTCTCGTTGGGAATCTCCTGCGGCATTTGGATCTC
>DATFYN010000131.1:0-4257 GCA_035315025.1 Myxococcota bacterium | reverse complement strand
CCATCGAGCCCTTGTCGCGGTAACGAAATGGGAAGGGTGGGTGCCCGCGCAGCGTGCGCAAGAGATTCAGTGCAACCGCCTGACCTTGCTGGATCGCGACCGGTGCGACCTGCGGGAGCGACTCGGCTCCTTTCAGGAGGGCAAGGTCCCCGATCGCATACACGCCCGGATGTCCGGGTACCGCGAGCGTCTCGTCGACCGCGATGCGCCCACTTCGCCCGCTGGCCAAAGCGAGGCGCAAGCCGAGGCTCTCACCGCGCACGCCCGCCGCCCAGACGACGGTGCGAGCGGGAATGCGATCGCCCGAGCGGAGCCTCACGCCTGCGGGGTCCACCCCCTCGACCACCGCCTGAAGTCGCACCTCGACACCGAGACCCGCTACCTGAAGGAGTGCTTTCGCCTGAAGGCGAGTCGGGAAAGACGGCAGGAGCGCGCTCCGCCCCTCGAGGAGCCACACCCGCATGGCCCCTTGAAGCCCCGGGAAGTCGTGGGGTACGACGTGGCGCTTGAGCTCGGCGAGCGCGCCGGCGAGCTCGACCCCCGTGGGTCCTCCCCCCACCACCACAAAGCCGAGGAGCTCCTCGCGCAGCACAGGATTGGCTGTCGCATCCGCGCGCTCAAGGCAGGAGAGCGCGCGGTTTCGCACCGCGAGGGCGTGCTCGAGATCGTGAAGCGGGAGCGCGTGGGCCGCGACGCTTTCGTTGCCCCACGTCTCCGTCGTGCTTCCGGCCGCGAGGACGAGAAAGTCAAAGGGAATGCGCTCGCCCTCTTGGAGCGCGATCCAGCGTGCCTCAAGGTCTGCGGCACACACCTCGCCCAAGCGAAATCGCGCATTGGGCCAGCGCCGCAGGATGGAGCGTACGGGGTGTGCGACGTCCTGCGAGGTGAGGCCCGAGGTCGCGACTTGGTAGAGCAAAGGAAGGAAGGCGTGGTAGTTGTGGCGGTCGAGCACCGTCACGTCGACCGGTGCGTGCCGCAGCGCGCGAGCTACGGCAAGCCCGCCGAACCCTGCGCCCACGATCACGATGCGCGGCTTTGCCACCAATCGGCCTAGCCCCGTGCCTCCAAGAGGAGCTCTGCATCCGCCGGCGGGCGGGTGTCGCGCCCTCCCGGCGCGAAAGCGCGGCCTGCCGCAGCGGTCCAGAGGAGGATCAGTCCCGCAGCTCCCGCGGAGTGGAGGGCCGTCACCTCCACCGGGAGGCGCAAGAGGACGTTCGCGATACCGAGACCCACCTGCACAAAGCCCAGCGCAGCGGCGAACGCGGTGAGGCGCGCAAGGCGCGGCTCGCGCCGCGCGAGAAGAGCGCACAAGGCAAGCGTCGTTAGAAGGAGGTAGCCGTTCGTGCGGTGCAGGAGATGAAGACCCTGCGCACCCTCGAGGGACGGGAAGAAAACGCCTCCCATACAGGCGGGCCACTCGAGACAGGCCAGGCCCGCATAGCGAGACGAAACGAGGCCGCCAAGCACGACCTGAAGCGCGAGCAGCGCCCCCGCTACCGCGATCGCCGGGCGAAGCCCGCGGCGGAGCGGCGTTTGGCCCGAGGCCGCATGGCTCCCCTTTTCCCGCGCTCTTGCTGCGGCATCCGAAAGCCGCTGCTGGATCACAAGGAGCGTTGCCGCGAAGAGACTCCCGATCACGAGATGCGCGGTGACCGTCCGTGCCGCGAGCAGCTGGAGCACCGTGAGACCGCCGAGCACGACTTGAAGGGCGAGAAGGAATCCTCCAGCGGCGCTCCATCTTGCGGTCAGTCCCCGCGTCTTCGGGGAGGCGAGGGAGGTGGCCGAGAGCCCCAGGAAGAGCAGAGACACAATGGCACCGATCACTCGATGCCCGTACTCGAACGCTACCCGGAAATCGAACTGCGGGACGAGCGTGCCAAAGCACAAGGGCCAGTCCGGGCAGGCAAGGCCCGCACCGTGCGCACGCACCAAGGCACCGAGCACGAGCTGCCCAGCGGTCAGAGCGACGAGCGCGGCGTAGGCGTGGGAGAGGCGGGTGAGAAAACGCGCGTCGCGCGCCGCCGCTCCCTCCTCTAGAGTGCTTCGCGCGCGCACGCGCTTACGGTAGAGGATGCACTCCGCGGCAACAATCGCAGCCGCCTCCGTGCCCGACGACGCCATTGTCGCGCGGGGTCTCGTGAAGCGCTTCGGCCAGGTCGTAGCGCTCGACGGCCTTAGCTTGCGCGTCGCCCGCGGAAGCTGCTTCGGTCTTCTGGGACCCAACGGCGCGGGCAAGACCACGACGGTCTCGGTCCTTACCACGCTTACCCTGGCAGACGAGGGCAGCGCCGCCGTCCTCGGGCGCGACGTCGTCGCGGAGCGCGCTTTGGTGCGGCGCGAGCTTGGTCTCGTGTTCCAGGAGACGACACTCGATCCGGAGCTCACCGCGCGCGAGCAGCTCGACCTCCATGGGCGGCTCTATCACCTTGCAGACCGCCGCGCGCGAGTGGGCGAGGCCCTCGCCCTCGCGGGCCTCGAAGCCGATGCCGACCGCCCGGTGCGCGGATTCTCCGGCGGGATGAAGCGGCGACTCGAGCTCGTCCGCGGCCTCTTGCATCGCCCGCGCATCCTCTTTCTCGACGAGCCGACGCTCGGGCTCGACGTCGCGGCACGCGCGGGAATCTGGGAAGAGCTGCGTCGCCTGCGGCGGACCGGCGACGTGACGCTTTTCCTCACCACCCACTCGATGGAGGAGGCGGACGCGCTCTGCGACTGCCTGGCCATCGTTGACCGCGGTCGCGTGGTGGTGGAGGGTCCGCCCGAGCGCTTGAAGGCCGCGCTCGGGGGCGACGTGGTGGTGCTCACCCTGGAGCGCGCGGAGCCGCGGGACGAGGTCATGGCGAAGCTCGGCGCTCTCCCCGGGGTCACGCGGGTGACGCAGGATGGCGTCGAGAGCTCTGGTGGGGTCTTCCGCATCGTGGTCGCGAACGGCCCGCAGCGACTCCCGGAGCTGCTTTACGCGGCGCGGCCCTTCGGCGTGCGCGAGGTCCTGCTTCACCGTCCGACCCTCGAGCACGTCTTTCTGCACCATACCGGCCATCCCTTCGAGCTCGGCCGGCAGGAAGGCGAGGGCAGGGGATGAGGCGGCTCGTGGAAGACGCGGCCACGATCTTCTTGCGCGAGTGGCTGCGCTACCGGAGAGATCGGGCCTATTGGGTCGGGCAGCTCGCCTTTCCGCTCGTCGTGGTGGCCTTCATTGGGTTTGGGTTAAACGGCGTGGTGCGTCTCCCCACCGGGGTCGACTACCTCGCGCACCTCGCCTCGGGGATCTTGGCGCTGGTGGTCGGATCCGGGGGGGTCGGGGGAGGCATGACCCTGATCCAGGACCGGGAGAGCGGTTTTTTGCGCGCGCTTCTCGTCGCGCCCGTCTCGCGGGCGAGCATTGTTCTCGGCAAGATCGCCTCCCGCGTCGTGGCCTCGCTCGTGCTGGTACTCGTGCTCGTCGCGATTCTCGCGACCTTCACTGCGGTCGGCCTCCCGCACCCGGCGGCGATGCTCCTGTCCGTGACTGCCGTCACAACGGCGTTTGTGGCCCTCGGCGTTGCGCTCGCAAGCCAGCTGCGAAGCCTCGAATCGTTCCGGCTCCTCGCAGGCCTTGTGACCGTTCCGATCTATCTCCTGTCGGGAATCTTCTATCCGGTGTCGACACTTCCCGCGCCCACGCGCTGGCTCGCCTACGCCAACCCCCTCACCTATGGCGTCGACCTCTTCCGGTTCGGGCTCGTGGGTGTCCACGAGCTACCGCTCGTGTGGAGCGCCGCGGTGCTTGTTCTGCTCACGCTGGCCACCACGGCGGGTTCCATTCTAATCTTTGACCGGCGGTCGCTGCGGTGAGAGGTGAGCGCTTACATGCGGAGCTGCGGGATGCCATTTTCATTCCCGCGCGCTACAGCACTGTGCACGACCCGACGATAGGTGGGGCATGACGCTGCTGCGACGGACCCCCCTTGCGAGCGATGACCCGCGCCGGCTGCGCGAGCTTCTCGAACGCTGTTGCGACCTCGCGAACCAGCACATCCTCCCTTCGGTAGTCGTGGGCATCGCGGGCGCCGAGGGCGAGCTTCTATTTCCCGAGCTCATCGACTACATCGAAAGCGCGCTCCGCGTCGAGGATGCGGTCTTCCGCATGACACGGGAGCGCGCCGTCCTCTTCGTGGCCGACGTGGATCGCACCAAAGCTCTCGAAATTCTGGAGCGTCTGCTGAGCGACTTCCGCGAGCGCTTCCCGACCGCGCGCTCCCCGGCAGTCTCGCTTGG
>DATFYN010000130.1:0-6345 GCA_035315025.1 Myxococcota bacterium | reverse complement strand
CCGCGCCGCGTGTCACAACATCCGGTTGGACATCCGCGTGATCGCTCGGGAATCGCGAGAACACTACGGACGTGCTTTATCTTGCGCTCCGCATTTGCTCCGCGATTGTTCAGGCCCTGCCGGGACCGTGTCCTCGAGCTGACTACGCTGGATTACCACCAGCACGCGACGTCAGCCAGCATCGGGGACATCTCGACGAGCTGGCCGCGGCGCAAAAAATCGACCGCGCTTGAGACAACTGGTGGAGGTTCGCACGGCAGTCGGCGGCTCGATCTCATCGCGTGGTGCGCCGCAATCGCGTTGCTCGTCAATGCGATTGACTTGCCAATCAACAGGCGGCTTAACAGCTGGTCGGCGAGCCAACGGATCACGGAATCTGGCGAGGAATTTCGCGGCCGTCCCAAGCCACAGCGTGGCGCTTTCCGCCGCGGGGCTCATCGTGAACTATCACCCGATCAGCGCGACTTCGCCCCCGCACCACGGCGCCGAGCCGGTCGGTTCTCGCGCGCTTACCCTGCAGTCAGGGACCCGCGGCCTCGAGCTGGGTACGGCGGCCCTCGCAAACCTCTTGTCCGATGTCGTGGACGGGTTGCGATCCTGCGATACGTCGCGGATCGGGCGGGTTCAGGCCGTACCGATCACTTCTCGGCGGAGGTCAAACCCTCCCGGATTGCGAGCTTCGTGAGGCCGGCCAGGCTGTGGGTGCCGAGCTTCTGCATCAGGTGCTCGCGGTGGGTCCCGACCGTCTTCGCGCTCACGTGGAGTCGCGCCGCAATGTCCTGAGTGGCGTGACCCTCGGCGAGGAGCTGGAGAACCTCGCGCTCGCGCGACGTGAGCAGCGAGAGCGCCGAGCGCTCGCCCCCCTCGGCCCGGTAGCCCTCCAGCACCGCATCGGCGAGGCCCGGGCTTAGGTAGATCTGTCCCGCGAGCACGGCGTGGATCGCGCTGACGAGCTCTTCGAGCGCGCACTCCTTCAGGAGATAGCCGTGCGCCCCGCTTCGCAGCGCCGCATCCACGAAGCGCCGGTCCGAGTGCATCGAGAGGCAGAGCACCTTCACCCCGGGCGCTTCGGCGGTGATGCGGCGCGTCGCCTCGAGGCCGTTCATCCCAGGCATCGAGACGTCGATCACGACGATCCCGGGCTTGTGCGTCTGCGCGGCCTCCACGGCGCCGAGGCCGTCCTCGAGCTCGGCGAGGATCTCCACCCCGGGCTGTGCCTCCAGCAGGGAGCGCAGCCCTGCGCGGAAGATCGGGTGGTCGTCGGCGAGAAGAATGCGGATTGCCATGGGGCCTTGTGGATCAGCCGAGCGGCACGTTGAGGACGGCGCGGGTTCCCTTGCCCGCAGCCGATTCGATCTCGAAGCGGCCTCCGACCTGGGCGCACATCTCCCGGAGGGCGAAGAGGCCGAACCCCCCGGACTTGTCGAAGAGTCGCGCTTGCTCGCAGGCGTCGAAGCCTTCGCCGTCGTCGGCGACGACGATCCGGATTCGATCCCCGTCGGTGTGCAGGCGTACCTCTGCGTGCGGCGCCCGGGCGTGCCTCACGACGTTCTGGCAGAGTACGCGGACGGCGCGGTAGAGCAGAGTGCGGACATCCTCGCCGAGCTCCGGCTCCCCGTCCGTTTCGACGCGGAACTGGACGCCGCTCTCCTTCCCGAGCCGCTCGCACAGGCTCTCGACGGCGGCTGCGAGCCCGAGCTCGTGGAGCACCGGCGAGCTCAACTCGAAGGTGAGCGCGCGGGTCTCCGCGATGGCGCGATCCACGAGCGCGCGGATCTCGCCGGCCCCGCCCGGGACGTCGCCACGCGCCCCAATCTCCATGAGCCGTCCGAGCTTGGCCCGCGCGACCGCCAGGATCTGACCCACTTCGTCGTGCAGGCCCGCGGCGATGCGCCGGCGCTCACGCTCCTGCGCCAGCGCGAGCTGCAACGCGAGGCGCCGCAGCTGCTTGCCGCGAAGCCCGCTCTCGGCCTCCGCCTGCTTCCTCTGCTCGATGTCGATGCCGACGCCCACCACGCGCAGCGGCTTTCCAGCGGCGTCGCGCTCCACGACCCGGCCCCGCTGGAGGTTCCAGCGCCACGTTCCAGAGCCGGTGAGGAGCCGATGCTCGCTCTCGTAGAGCGGGGTGCGGCCTTCGAGGTGCGTCGCCATGCACTCGCGGACGCGGGAGCGGTCCTCGGGATGGATCCGTTGAATGAGGGCGTGGACGGGAAGCTGGGCCGCACCCGGCGGGTCGCCGGGCCGTGGGTACCAATGCGGGCTCAGGCGGACCGCGCCGGTCGCGATGTCCCAATCCCAGCAGCCCTCGGTTGCCGCAAGGAGCGCCAGCTCGACCCGCTCCTGATTCGCGCGCAGCTCCTTCTGGACCTCGAGGTGCCGCGAGAGATCGGTGACGGCCCCGACGAAACCGCTGATCCTCCCGTGAGCATCCCGCTCCGGCAACGCCTGGACGAGCACGTGGACAACTGCACCTCCCGGGCGCCGGAAGCGGAACTCCGACTCGAAGCCGCGGACTTCCTGCGTCGCCTGGCGCCACTCCTTCAAGACGCGCTCGCGGTCGTCGGGATGCAACGCTCGCACCCAGCCTTCGCCGAGGAAAGTGTCCGGGGCGAGCCCGGCGATCTCGCACACGCGCGCATTCACCGCGAGACTTCTTCCCGCGCGATCCGCGTGGAAGAGCCCCACCGGGGACACGCTCGGAAACGGCTTCCCTTGGATGTCCTCGGCGCTCACGTGACTTTCCAACGAAGAAGGTTCATTCGGCTCCGGGGCTGAGAGCGGACGGGACGTGGCCGTGCACGGACCCGTCCCCACACGAAGGAGAGGCCCATTGGACGCCTTGAGCGGAGGGGTTACAAGACAATTCGGGACTCGTGCCTGGCGCCGCCGATCCACGTGAGCGTTGGGAGAGCCGAAACGCCCTCTGGCGGCCCGTCAGCCGGGACTTTCGGCCCCGGTGCTCCACCAGGTGCCGCCCGCGGCCACCGCGCGCAGGGCCTGCGCCAGCTCCTCGTGGATGCGGTCCTTGCGCACAAAGCCCGAGGCGCCGGCCGCGCGCATCGCCGCGACGAAGTGTCGGTCCTCGTGCAGCGAGAGCCCGATCACCCGGACCCTGGGCAGCGCCTCGCGCACGCGGCGCGTGGCCTCGATCCCGCCCATCCCGGGCATCACGACGTCCATCACCACGATCGCGGGCTCGAGCTCCCGGGCGCGCTCGATGGCGGCCTGGCCGTCCGCGGCGTCGCCCACCACCTTGATGTCCAGATGCTCCGCCAGCAGGCTCCGCAGCGCCTCGCACATCCCGGCATCATCGTCGGCCAGGACGACTCGCATGGTGTCCTCGGTTTGGGAAGCTTCATCGAGCCTACGCGGCGCCGGTGTCCATGCCAATCGGGCAGGGGCTGAGATCGCCCTTCCGAATTGCTGAGGAATCTGCAGCTGCGGGGTGTCTCAGCTTTTTGGAAGTGCGAAATCAGGCATTTCCCGATGGTGCTCTGATCCGCCGAGGGCCAGCATGGGGCCACCCATAGGAGGGGCCCGACACCCGATGCACGCCGCCAAGCTCCTGCTCCATGTCACCGATTCGGATCGCACGAGCCTGCAGCCGAGGAGACCCGAGTGCAAGGGTCTCCCGTCCGATCCGTCTTCTCCAGACTGGGAGCACTCACATCAAATTTCCGACGTCGATGTCTCAATCTTTTTGACGCGCACCCCGTGGGATACGGGAAGGGGAGACGCCATCGCGCGTTTCTCCCGGGTTCCCATTCTAGAAGCGGGAGGAACCATGCGCGCGTTGCCTCACACTCCTCGTATTGTCATGCTGGCTCTGATCCCCTCACTCTTGGCGGCCAAGGCGGTCCCAAACAGGTCGGTGTGTGAAGTCTCCAGCGCTTGCTCATCAAGGCCCTGATTGTTGGTGGGCTTCTCTTGACGTGGGTCGCACCTTCGGCGCAAGCCATCGGGATCGACTGGACGAACTTTGGTTCGAGCGCGATCGGCCGCACCAACCTCAACGGCTCGGGCGCGAACCAGAGCACCGGGGCGGCAGCGACGTCCGCACTCGGATCGCCGGCCAAACAGGCGGAGTCGACGAGGTGTGGATCATGAAGGTTTCAAGAATCAACGCAGCTTCTCACCGGAAGGGAAGGGACATGACAAATCGGAATGTTGAGTCTCACAAATCGAGTCCGCAGCGCCGCGGTTTTGGCGTCATCCACCTGGCGGTTTTCGCCTGTCTGCTCGGCGCGTACTCGATCCTCGCGCTCGCCGCCCTGCCGGCCGCAGCGGACACGAAGACGGCCGCGCACGCAGACCTGTCCTTGCTGCCGCTGAACTTCGAGGCGAACCTCGGCCAGGCCGGTTCCTCGCGCGACGTACAGTACGTCGCGCACGGCAAAGCGTACGGCATTGCGCTGACGAAGCACGGCGCGGTGCTGGCGCTCGGCACCGATCGGAAGGCGGCGAACGGGCAGTCCGCAGGTACCGAGAAGACCAACCCCGAGATGGCGACCGACGTCATTCGTCTGCAACTGATGGGCGCGCATTCGGACGCGCCGCCGACCGCCGAGCAGCCGCTGCAAGGCAGGGTGAACTACTTGATCGGCAATGACCCGTCGCACTGGCGTACCGACGTGCCGACGTACGGCAAAGTGCGCTACCCGGCGGTCTATCCGGGTGTCGACCTCGTCTACTACGGTAACCAGGGGCGTTTGGAATATGACTTCGACGTTGCGCCCGGTGCGAACCCGGCTGCCATCGGCGTGCGCTTCGAGGGGGCCAAGAAGCTCCGTCTCGACGCCGACGGCAATCTCGCGATCGAGACCCGCGGCCGCCAAATCGCGTTCGAGCGGCCGATCGCGTACCAAGTCGACGGTGAGCGGCGGCTCCCGGTCGAGGCGACCTATCGGGTCAGTGGCAAGACAGTGCGGTTCCAGATCGGGGCATACGACCACGGCAAACCCCTGATCATCGACCCCGTGTTGAGCTACCTGAGCTACCTCGGGGGCAGCAGCTTGGACGTCATAGGCATACTACCATCCGTGTACTATGGCTATGGCATTCAACATTCGCCCAACGATGCGCAGGCGGCCGCGATCGACTCCGCGGGAAACCTCTATGTCGTCGGCTACACGTATTCGCTCGATTTCCCGACCGCGGGCGGCTTGACGCCGCCGACCAAGTCACCGCTTTACCCTCCCGGCAGCGGAGCGTACGTCTTCGTCTCCAAGGTTGCGCCGGACGCCTCTCACCTGGTCTACTCGACCTATCTCGGCGGCTCCTTTAACGACTATGGTATTGCGATCGCGGTCGATTCCCAAGGAAGCGCCTACGTGACCGGCCAAACGTACTCGTTCGACTTCCCGACGACGCCGGGATCTGTCCAAACGATCTGCGATCCCAACAACTTGGTCACAAACTGCGAGACTCCGCAGAATGCCGGCAGCAATAATTGGGGCGGCAGCGCGTTCGTCACCAAGCTGAACACTCTCGGCAACGGACTTATCTGGTCCTCGTTTCTGGGTGCCCAGTCCACGGTAGGCACCGGCATCACGGTCGACAGTGCCTTCCAGGCCTACGTGGTCGGCACCTCGCCGGGGGGGTATGGGTGTGCGCCGGGTGGGGTAGGAGGCTACCTGTGTTTTCCAACAACACCCAATGCGATTCAGGCCGACAATCGCGCCATAAACGTTACCGAAGCCTTCATCAGCGTGTTCAATTCGGCCGGATCGACGCTGTTGTACTCCACGCTCTTTGGGGATGAGCGATCCAACAGCCCTAACGGCACCGCGTATAATCTTGAGTCGGCCCTGGGGATCGCCGTCGCGGTCGACCCGATGGGCAATTTCTACCTGGCCGGTTATACGCTCAGCGGCTATCTGCCGACGACGCCGGGCGCGTACCAGACCGCGCCTGCCCCGCTCGATGCCAACGGCAACAGCGTCGCCGTGCGCGGTTTCGTCGTGAAATTCTCGCAGGTCAGCCCCGCGGGTCCGCCCGCGGAGGTCTACGCGACGTACCTAGGCGGGTCGGGAGTTTCAAACGGCGGCGGTCAAAACGTGTCAGACCAGGTCTCGGGGATCGCCGCGGACGCATTGGGAGATGCCTATGTCTACGGCAATACGACGGACAACGGTTTTCCGGTCACGCCGAACAGCTACCAGACGGTCTGCGGATTGAGCGGCGGTCTCAACTGCGCTAACGCCGCGTTTATCGCCAAGCTCAATCCGATTGGCACCACTCTGCTGGCGGCGACCTATTTCGGCGATCTGACGGGGAGCGGCGATGGCATCACCCTCGGCGGTCCGATCGTCCTCGATGCGACCGGAAATGTGTTTATCACCGGAC
>DATFYN010000129.1:0-2303 GCA_035315025.1 Myxococcota bacterium | reverse complement strand
GGGAGTTCTCGAGGCTAGCCCGCAACTCGGAAGACCTCTGTTGGATCCGCAACCGGCTGCGCGTGGCAAAGAAAACCGCTCACGAGGCCACAACCGGGCTCGACATCTTCAACGTCGGACAAGAATTCGGAAGGCACACGGGAACCGCGAGAGCCTGTTCTCGGCCGGCCGCGCGCAGTTCCCGAGAATCGCCGCGCGAGGGACAAATCGCCTCGCCACTCCGCCCGGCCTGCACGCGCACAAACTCCCACGCGAATAGACGTCATCCTCCGTCACCTCGTCCAGACCGGAATGCCGCTCCAGGCCCCCCGGGCGCACTCGGCACCGTCGACCCGGCGACCGGCACCTTCACCCTCTACTTCCTGGGCACCTACTGCCCGTATTCTTTTGGGGGCGCAAACCGGCACGGATGGCAGTACCTTCACCGGGCACGACGGCCGGCCCGACCCCCGGGTGGCAGAACTAGGGTCGTCGACGAGGTTCTTGTGTCATGGACGAAAAGCTGACACGCGTCGAACATCTCCCAAGAGTGAGCACCGAAAATACCGCCGAGGCGGCTGCCGAATTGCGTGACTGGTTGTCAGATCGCACAGGGGCGGCGCTGAGGTACATCTGCCAGACGGCGTTCACTATCGAGGAAACACGTGGCAAGACCGAGAATGTGATCGGCGCAGCGCACCTCCCCATCGGTGTCGCAGGTCCGTTGATCATCAAGGGCGACAACGCCAACGGGACATTCTACGTCCCGATGGCGACGACGGAAGGGACCTTGGTCGCGACCTACCTGCACGGGATGCGGGCCACGGCGAAGGCCGGCGGCGTGACGGCCTGCGTTCTTGATGACATGCTCGACATCACACCGGCGTTCGTGGTCCACGACCTCGCACAGGCTCGAGCGCTCGTCGCCTGGGTTCAAGACCACATGGAGGCCGTGCGTGCAGCGGTGGAATCCACAACGCGACACGGCCATCTGGTGGAGGTTCGACCCCACGTTTTCGGCCGTCACGTGCTACTGCAGTTCTTCCTCAGCACTGGTGACGCGATGGGGATGAACATGATCAACATAGCGGTTAATCGTGCGGGCCAGATGATTGCCGACAACTTCCCTATCGAGCGCTGGTACCTTCGTTCGAACTACTCGAGCGACAAGAAGGCGGCAGGCATCAATCTGTTTCGGCCATACGGCAAGGAGGTTTTGGCTGACGTCACGCTTCCCGGATATGTCGTCCGGAACTTCCTTGGCACGACTGCTGAGGAGCTTTGCGCGTTCCAGGACGCTGCAATCGTTGGATCAATGCAGGCAGGCATGCTCGGCTTCAACGCTCATTTCGCGAACGGGCTCGCTGCCGTGTACATAGCCTGCGGCCAAGATCCCGCACAAATCGTGAATGCGAGCATTGGTTTTGTGCACGCGGAGAGGGTTAATGAGGACGGCTTGCACATTAGCGTAAGGCTTCCGAATGTCGTCGTCGGTACCGTCGGTGGCGGCACGAGCTTGCCAACGCAACGCGAATGTCTCGGGATTCTCGGTTGCGAGGGTGAAGGCAAGGCCCGCAAGTTCGCCGAGATCATCGGAAGCACGCTGCTCTGCGGTGAACTCGGCATTTCGTCTGCCCTCGCGAGTGGCCGCTTCGCCCAGGCTCACGAACAGAACCGCGGCCAGTTGAAACAGGTCGGGCCAGACGCGGCAAAGCCAGTGCCGTGACTCTATTAGCGCCCAGGACTCCAGCGTGCGCTCCGACGGCTCGAGACCGGTGATTGGCGGTCTCGTGGTGCTCCATCTCGATCGCCTTTCTCGTAGCGCAATGGACACCTTGAACCTCGCGGAGCGGTTCGCCCGACGCGACTCGCCGCTCAGCCGCTTGCCTGTGGTTCGCCAATACGCATACGCGTTGAAATCACTCAGCATTCCGGGCTGAGGCGAGAGGCTACCCGACAATCGACTCACCTCGCCCCTTGAATGGACCGCACCTCCCGCGCCAGCATCGTCTCCCATGAAAGCCTTGCGTCTCGTCCTGACCGTCCTGTTCCACAGCCTTCGGGCACTCGGCCGCTCGCGCTCCGACCTCCTGCTCGAGAACGTGGCTTTGCGTCAGCAGATCAACGCCCTGACCCAGGCGAAGCCTCTTCCCCGACTCCAGCCGGAAGAGCGCATGCTATGGGTGGCTCTGCAGGCGTCCGCCTCGCGCAGGATACGCGCCTTGTACGCCGCGGAGAACTGCCGCCGCTTGGCCTTCGCCACAACCTCGACAGTCGTCCCGCTCGCCGCGCCGCCGGCCACGCCTCCGGTCGCGCTCCGCGCT
>DATFYN010000128.1:0-2969 GCA_035315025.1 Myxococcota bacterium | reverse complement strand
CCAGGTCCCCGAACTCACAGCCGGTCATAGTCGGCGTCGTCGGGGTTCTCCCAGACCCGGGCGAAGGCAGCCTCGGAGAGCTTGGACGCGGCCTGTGTGAGCCGCTGCTCCTCGTCGCGCAGGCGCAGGAAGTCGACGAAGTCCTCGACCTCGGCCACGCGCTCGGGGGGGAGGCTTCGGATCTTGGCGAGAAGCTCCTCTTCGTGCCCGCGGCGCTCGGGCTGACTCATCGCGATCCTCCGGCCGCCGCGCGGCCCTTCGTCTCCACGAGCGAGTTCACCAGGCGGATCACAGCGCGGCGGTCCTTCTCCGGGAGCTTGAGGACCTGGTGGAACTTCTTCCACAAGCGCCGAACCTCGAGGTCTTCTTTGCTGCGATCGATCCGCACGGGCTTTAGGCCCAAGAGCTCATCGGTGGAGACCTTGAGGGCCTTGGCGAGCTCGACCACGACGGCGGTGGGCGGGTACTCGGCGACCGTCTCGTAGGCGGAGATGGCCCGCTGGCTGGAGCCGATCATCTCGGCCAGCTGGATCTGGGTGATCCCCTGCTCAGCGCGCAGCTCGGCCAGCCGCTCTCCGAACGCGGACGCTGCCTGCACCTTCCTCGGCATCGTGAGGTCGAGTGTAAGGGCGGGTGCGGCCATGGTGGGTTCTCCAGGGAATAGTGCTTGCTCCTTGAATACTCCATAAGTATATACTTGTGGACGGGACCTGTCGCCCCCGAAAAGTAACCGAGCCTGGGATTTTGGGCTTGACAGGTTTCGGGCGGAAGGGAGCTTCGATGGCGCGCATCCCGGAGATGGAGCTCGAGCGGCTGAAGGCCGAGGTGGCGCTGGAGCGCCTGGCCGAGGCGCAGGGGATCGTGCTCGCGCGCAAGGGCGCCGACCTCGTGGGCTTGTGTCCTTTCCACGAGGATCACGCGCCCTCGCTGGTCATCACGCCGTCAAAGAACCTCTGGCACTGCCTCGGCGCTTGCCAGGCGGGAGGCTCGGTCATCGATTGGGTGATGCGGGCCGAGGGCGTCTCCTTCCGGCATGCCGTCGAGCTGCTCTTGGCGGACTATCAGCCGTCCGTCTCTGCCGTCGCGGCAGGACGCGTGAAGCGCTCCACGGTGCAGAAGCTCCCGACGGCGATCGAGCGCGGAGCCGAGGACGCGCGGCTGCTCTCGCAGGTGATCGAGTACTACCACGAGATGCTCCTGCAGTCGCCCGAGGCGCTCGCGTACCTGGAGAAGCGCGGCATCGCATCGAGCGAGGCCGTCTCCCGCTTCAAGCTCGGCTTCGCGAACCGCACGCTCGGTTATCGCCTTCCCGCCAAGAACCGCCAAGAGGGAGCCGCGATCCGGGGGCAGCTGCAGCGGATTGGTCTCCTGCGTCCCTCCGGCCACGAGCACTTCAACGGCTCGCTCGTGATCCCGGTCTTTGGTCAAGGGGGCGAGGTGACGGAGGTCTACGGGAGAAAGATCAACGACCAACTGCGCGAGGGGACGCCTTTGCACCTGTATCTCCCGGGGCCACACCGGGGCGTGTGGAACGTAGAGGCGCTCCAGGCCTCGAAGGAGATCATTCTCTGCGAGTCGCTGATCGACGCGCTCAGCTTCTGGTGTGCGGGCTACCGCTTTGTCACGGCGAGCTACGGGGTCGAGGGCTTCACCCAGGACCACCTGGCGGCTTTCCAGAGGTACGGCACGGAGCGGGTGCTGATTGCCTACGACCGCGATGCGGCGGGCGAGGCGGCGACGGAGAAACTGGCGCAAAAGCTCCTCCAGGAGGGGATCGACTGCTACCGGATCCAGTTTCCGAAGGGCATGGACGCGAACGAGTACGCGGTGAAGGTGCAGCCCGCGACGAGGAGCCTGGGCGTGCTGATCCGTGCGGCGCAGTGGCTGGGGAAAGGCCGAGCGAAGCCGCTGACGACGGAGCCGCACGCAATCGAGGCCTCCAAGGCGGCGACCTCTCCAACGACGACCCCGACGAGGCCGCAGCACGAGACGCCATCGTCGGAGCTCGACACCGACGAGGACTCCGCTTTTCCTTTAGCTGCTTCTTCAGCCGCTAAAGAAGAAGCCATCGCTTCACTGTCCGATGTCCCTCTGCCTGCCACCGTGATCCCTGACCCTCCGGGGCCGGAGCTCCCAGCCTCGGTCCTCGCCCGGGAGATCGTGATCCTCCTTGGCGATCGACGCTACCGGATCCGGGGGCTCGAGAAGAACCCGAGCTTCGATGCGCTGAAGGTGAACCTCTTGGTCTCGCGCCCGGCTTTCGACGGTGCGGGGGAGGCGGTGCACGTCGACACCTTCGATCTCTACCAGCAGCGCCCTCGCGGGGCCTTCGGCAGGCAGGCCGCCGTCGAGCTCGGCGTACAGGAGGAGATCGTGAAGGCCGACCTCGGCAAGATCCTGCTCAAGCTCGAAACGCTGCAGGCAGAGCGGATCCAGGCCGCGCAGGCGGCGAAAGAGAAGAGCGTCGCGCTCAGCGATGGGGACACGCAGGCGGCCCTCGATCTCCTGAAGCACCCCGATCTCCTCGGCCGCATCGAGCGCGACTTCACGCGCTGCGGGGTGGTGGGAGAGGCCACGAACAAGCTCGTCGGCTACCTCGCAGCCCTCTCGCGCAAGCTCGACGCGCCGCTCGCCGTCACCCTCCAGTCGACGAGCGCCGCCGGGAAGTCGGTGCTGATGGACGCGGTGCTGGCCTTCGTCCCCGAAGAAGATCGGGTCCAGTACTCGGCGATGACGGGACAGTCGCTCTTCTACATGGGTGAGACCGATCTCCAGCACAAGGTGCTGGCCCTGGTCGAGGAAGAGGGCGCCAGCAATGCCGCCTATGCGTTGAAGCTGCTTCAGTCCGAGGGCGAGCTCACGATCGCCTCCACGGGCAAGGACCCGGTGACGGGCGAGCTCAAAACCCGGGACTACCGGGTGAAGGGCCCGGTGATGATCCTCTTCACCACGACGGCGATCGACGTCGA
>DATFYN010000127.1:0-5692 GCA_035315025.1 Myxococcota bacterium | reverse complement strand
GCATGCACGAAAAGATAGTCGCCTTCCACATGGTGCAGCTCAAGCTCACGAAAGAATTCCGCGTGCGCGGGCGGGAGCTTGAAGTCCCTCGGGTCGGGACGGGCCGCTCCGAAGTAGCCGTAGCTCGCGAGGGTGCGCGCGCCACCGTTGGCGAGGAACGCGTCGCCACCAAAATACGCGGGGCTCTCCCAGCCCAGGAAATCGAGCAGCATCGACTCGTGGTTGCCCAACAGGAAGACGCAAGGACGCTCGTCCCGGAGCGCGAGCAAGCGCTCGACGACCCCATACGCGTCGGGTCCACGATCGACGTAGTCGCCGAGGAACACAAGACGGTCATCCGACCGCAGGGGCAGCAACTGGAGCAGCTCATCGAGCATCTCCCGCTCGCCATGGATATCGCCAACCGCGTAGAGCATGGCGCGCGGACTCCCTCAGCCTCTTGTCGGCCCGGGCTGCTAGGGCCTTGAACTCTCCACCGCAACGTGCGCGACCTCGCGCGCCGCGAGCTGACCGCAAGCTGCGTCGATATCCGCGCCACGACTGCGCCGCAGGGTGACGGTGAGGCCCGCCCTGGCCAGTTCGCCGAGGAAGCGGCTCGCCACCTCGGGCTCGGGAGGCCGGTAAGGCGCGTCGGGATGGGGGTTCATCGGAATCACATTCACCTTCGAGGGCAGCCCCTGCAGGAGCCGGGCAAGACGACGTGCGTCGTCGAGCGTGTCGTTCACGCCCCGCATCAGGGTGTACTCGAAGAAGACAGGCCGGCGCGGCGTCACTTGCTCGAGGGAGCGCAGCTCAGCCATGAGCTCGCGAAGAGGGAAGCGCCGGTTGAGCGGCACAAGAACATCGCGCACCTCGTCGGTCGTGGCGTGGAGAGAGACCGCGAGGTTCACGGGAGCACCCGCAAGCAGCTCCCGAAGACGCGGAACGACGCCGGCGGTCGACACCGTGATGCGACGGCCCGCAAAGCTGAATCCTTTCGGGTGCATGAGGATCCGCACGGCCCGGAGCACGGCGGAAAGGTTGAGCAGCGGCTCCCCCATCCCCATGAAGACCACGTTGGTGATGCGGCGGCCGGCATCCAGCGCCGCGCGCATCCGCACGAGCTGGTCGACGATCTCCGCGGTGGAGAGATTGCGCTCGAACCCGAGTGCGCCAGTGGCGCAGAACGAGCAAGCGAGGGGACAGCCGACCTGCGTGGAGATGCAGAGCGTGGTGCGCTCGTCATCGGGAATCGCGACGGCCTCCACAACGGCCCCGTCCGCGGCACGCAGGCGACCCTTCAGCGTGCCATCCGCCGAGCGCTGTACCCCCTCGAGCTCAAGAGCACGTGTGCGCCATTCGCTGGCAAGTCGGGAGCGCAGGTCCGCGCCGAGATCCGTCATGGCATGAGGGTCGTCGATGCCGCGCCCATAGAGCCACTGGTGCACCTGCTGCGCGCGATAGGGCGCCAAGCCCGCACGCTCAAAGCGAACGCGCAGCTCCTCGAGCGGATAGTCCTTCAGGTGGGGCCGGAGGTCGCAGCTCACGCCGGAAGGGTGCGTGAAGTCCGGCGGTAGGTCCAGAAGTGGAGCGGCCGGCCCTCGGCGCGCCACTCGAGCTCATACGCCGTTCGCGTGCGGCCCGCGATATCGCCCAAGAAACGCTCAGGCGCGAGGGCGTTCTCGAGCAAGGGCTCCCCCGAGAGCGCAGCATCGATCTCCTCGGCATAGACCGGGTCGTCAGTCGCGATTTCGAGGCGGCCGCCCGGTGTGAGCCGGCGCGCCAGGGCGCTCACGAAGGCGGGTTGCACGAGCCTGCGGCGCGCGTGGCGCTTTTTCGGCCACGGATCGGGGAAATTGATCCAAAAGACGGAAACCGACTCCGTCGGCAAGAGCTCCTCGACGAGGAGCTCCCCCCGCGCCTCGAGTAGACGAACATTGCGCAGCGGCGTGCATGCCAGGCGACGCGCCACCTTGAGCACGCGTTTGAAGGAATACTCGACCCCGACGTGGGCTACACGGGGTGCGCACGCGGCCAGGTCCAACAGGAACTCCCCTCGGCCGAATCCGATCTCCACCACGAGGGGAGGCGCTGAATCGACGTCGCGCGCAAAAATCTCGCTCCAGCCCTTCGCGCGCACGTCTTCCTCGCACACACGCCAATCCGAACCCGGGATGTCGTAGCGCAGCGCTCGGCTCATCGCGGATCGAGCGGCAGGCCGAGGGCAAGCGCGGCCAGTGCGCGCAGCCCAGGCAGGCGTGGACGCCGGGGATGCTGCTCCAGGAGCCAGCGCTGGCCTTCGACAAGGCCCGCCCGTTGGCGCGCCTCACGCAGGGCCTCGAGCGGGCCTCCGATCGCATCCACCAAACCGAGGGCCTGCGCCCGCAGGCCGCTCCAGACTCGACCGCCCGCTGCGCGCTCCACCTGCGCGGGCTCGATGCCGCGACCTTCAGCCACGCGGCGGACAAACGTGTCATAGACGTGGGCGAGCTCGCCGCGCAGGGCGGCGCGTTCGTCGGCGGTAAAGGCGCGGGCTTCGGAGAGCATCCCCGCGCGGGCGCCGCGTTCGACCGCCTCCTTCGAAATGCCGATGCGGCGGTAGAGCTCCGAGAGGTTGACTTTACCGCCCACCACACCAATCGAGCCGGTCAGCGTAGCCGCCTCGGCGAAGACCGCGTCCGCGCCGCAGGCAACGTAGTAGCCGCCCGAGGCGGCGACGTCGCCCATCGAGACCACGACGGGCTTTTTCTGCCGGGCCTTTCGGACCGCGCGCCAGAGCAGATCCGAGGCAAGCCCGTCGCCGCCGGGGCTGTTCACGCGCAGCACAATGCCCCGAACACCGTCGTCCTTGGCGAGGCGCTCGAGCAGGCTCCGGAATGCGTCGCTTGCGATACCGCGAGCGCCGCTTCCCCGACGGATCAGGCCGCTCGCCACCACGTACGCGATGCGCGGCAGGTCGGAGAGCAGCGGGCGCCAGCCCACGTCTGCCGCGCGCAACGCGAGGTAGCTCGCAGCCGGGACAAGGCGCACCGCTCGTTTTTCGTCCGCCGCACGATCTCGGGTGAGCGTTGCGAGCGCGTCTTCGATCTCGTCGGGGTAGAGGGACCCGTCGATAAGCCCTGCCTCCCGTGCGGCCGCTGCGTGATAGGGACCCGCGTCGATCCGCGCCCGCACCGCTTCAGGCGCGAGTCCGCGGCCCTTTGCGATCGCCTCCACCAAGCCGCCGTAGAAATCGTCGAGCAGCGCCTCCAACTGCTCACGCTGCTCGGGAGACATCCCTTCGCGCGTGAAGGGTTCGGCCGCGCTCTTGTACGCACCGAGACGCAGGATCTCGGGCTCGATCGAAAAACGATCGAGCAGGCTTCGCACGAAGGTGCTCTCGGCGCGCAGGCCCACGAGGAAAAGGGAGCCGGACTCCGGCACCCAGATCGAAGACGCGGCGCTCGCGATCCAATACTCCGCGATCCCGAGCGCGTCTGCGTAGGCGGCGACCGGCTTGCCGCTCGCGCGAACGGCCTCCACCGCGCGGCGCAGGGCAAGCACGTGGCTCAAGCCGGGCGGCGTCCCCTCGAAGCGCAGCAGCACGCCATCCAGGTGGCGGTCTTCCGCGGCGCAGCTCAAGGTCCGCAGCAGGTCTAATAGGCCCGCGCCCCCCGGCGGGGAGAAGGGAAGTACCGTCGGCCGCAGCTCCTGGAGCTGCGGCCCAACGCGAACGTCGAGCCAAAGACCGCCGTCCCGTGCCAGCTGACGGCGGGCGAGCCCCTGCCGCGCGGCGCGCGCGGCGTTGGCGACAAGGCGGCGCACGAAGCCCGCTCCGCCCACTCCCTAGCTCCGCCGCTTCCGGCGACCTGTCAGGTAGTCGACCATCAAGAACGACCCCAGCTCCGAAGGCGCCGTAAAGAAGGCGCGGCCGCGGTTTATGCGTGTCATGCGCTCCACGAAGCCGACGAGCTCGGGAGCACGGTCGAGCATGAAGGTGTTGATGGTGACGCCCCGCTGCGTAATGCGGCGCACCTGGCGCAGCGTCTCCTCGGCCGCGCGCGGCGAGATCCCAGCAAATCCCATGGGCCACTCCACGCGAAGCTCCTTGTTGACGAAGTATGCGGTCGGCTGCCCGTCGGTGATCACCAGGACTTGGGGACTCGCCGACGGATGCTTCGCGATGAGGCGTTCCGCCACCATGAGCCCCTCTTGCAGATTGGTGAAGGGATCACTCATATCCCACGCGGCCTCGGGGAGCTCGCCGATCCGCAGCTCGCGCGCCCGCGTAGAGAACCCGACCACGAAGAAATGGTCTCGGGGAAAACGCGTGCGGATCAGGTGGTCGAGAGCCAGCGCGACCCGTTTTGCGGCGGGGAAGCGACCTGCCCATGACATGGACCAGCTCATGTCGAGGAGCAGGACCGTCGTCGTCTGCGTGGTGTAGTCGGACTCGCGAACTTGGAAATCGTCGACCTCGAGCTCGATCGGAAGCCCGGGGGCTGCGCGGGGCGCGGTCCGTGCGCGACGCCGGAGCGCCGCGAGGAGTGTGCGCACGATGTCGAGATCGAGCCGGTCACCGAACTCGAACGGGCGCGTCTCATCCGGCCGCGGCAGGGCGACGCCGCGGTCGGTGGTCTCGTGCCCGCCGGGTCGACTCTTCTTAATCGCACCGTACACCTCGGCGAGAGCATTCGCCCCGAGCCGGCGAATCGCGCGCGGCGTGAGTTCGAGATTTCTCCCACGCAGACGCACATAGCCGGCTTGCTGGAGGGTGGACTCGAGGTCGCGCAGCAGCACGATCGAACGCACGGCGTTCTCCGACAGAAGCTCGCGCAGCTCGTCGGGCGAGAGCGACTCAAACTGACCCGACGCGAGGCTGCGACGCAGCTGCTCGAGCGCCTCAAGCCGCTCGCGAATCTGCTGCGCGGTTTCATAGTCGGCGGCCTCGCTGCCCTGGAACTGCCCGCTCCGTTCGCGCAGGAATTTCTCCAGGGCCTTAAGTCGCTCGAGCTCCGCCAGTAGCTGCTGGTACTCCTCCCCCGCTTCGTCGTCGGCGAACTCGTGGTCACGGAATCGCTCGATTCGTTCGGAGAGCGAGCCGTCTTCGGCGTGGCGCTTGCTCAGGAACTCGTTCAGGCGGGCCGACTCGAGACCGAACTGTTCGCGCTGGGCAGCTTCTTCCCGCCGCAAAATCGACTCCAGGCGCCGTTCGAGGTCGCTCGTCGCGCTGTCGAGGCGATAGCGGTCGAGGAGCGAGTTCTCTTCGCGGCCGAGCTCCTCGAGCAGCTCCTCCACGCCCATCACGCGAAACTCCTGGCCTGCCAGCTCGAAGCCGAGCTGGCGCATCCATTCAAGCGCCTGATCGAGGTCGAGGCCTTCCATCAGAAAGTCGCTCACGGCCTCGAGTGCGCGCTCGGCGTCGAGCCTGAACTCGCTCTGGCTGCCATCCCAGCGGCTGTAACGCCACACCCTCACGCGCGCGCGAACAGCGTGCGCCCTTCCCGCACGGTCTTGTTGAGATGGTTGGAGAGGTGCAGGCCCTCGAGTAGAAACTCGATGGCCGACGCGACGCGTGCGGGCTCCTCGCCCCCGGCCAGCCTGGCCGCCCCGTCGCGCAGGCCTGGAATCTCGTCGAGGCCCTCGAGGTACTCCCCTGCGGGGATGTCCGCGGCGACTTCCACCTTCCAGCCCTGGCGGAACGACTCGACCACACCCGCCATCCCCTCGAGCG
>DATFYN010000126.1:0-5147 GCA_035315025.1 Myxococcota bacterium | reverse complement strand
CGGAGAACAGGATATGAGAAGAGGTCGCCCCCGACGCACAGCGCACGATACAAGCTGGAGTTCCGCCATCGTCCATCCCTGCGTCGTGAGGCCTCCAAGAAGCTCAGAACATACTGCTTGACCACTCTACCATCATGTGAGCAGATACCATCTTCAAGGCCTTTTGCATGCATCGCAAAGCCTGTTTTTCAGCACTGTATGCGTCTTTGAGCTCTTCTCCGAGCAGTTCGCGGACTTCGGATTCCATATGAAACCTCCCGTTGGAGCAGCGCTATGAACGGGGCGCACTCATTTGAACGTCTGATGCCGTCCGGAACTACTTGCGGCCAGTTCGGCTCGCTTTCGTCTGGTTGTCCCCCGTAGGTCCGATCTTTTCGTCGTCCGGATTTATCGGCGGCGGCGGGAAGCCGCCACTAGGCTCCGGGTCTGCGATATATTTGAACGGCGGCTCATTCCACGGTCCCCGCTCATCCTCACCCTGGGAAAGATTGAAGACGAGATGGACGGTCTCGTCTGGAGGGATGGTGCCGAACATGGGATCGTCCAGCTTTCCCATTTGATCCAGCGCCTTCATGAACATGGCCGCGTGAGTGATCTCGCGCGTGAGCAGATGATGAAGCGTCTTCTTCGTGCCGTCGTCGTCGCACGCCTTGATCAACGCTTCGTAGGTTTGTCGAGCCCCTGCTTCAGCCGACACGTTGGCCCGCAAATCGCGGACTACGTTACCACCCTCCTGGATATACGCCGCAGTCCAGCAACTGCCCTGACTATCAAGGAAGTGCGGGCCACCCCCCTTTATCTTGAAGATCGGCGCCTTCGATGCCGCTTCCTGGTCGATCTTGCTGGTGTGCTGAGCAATCAGCTTGCCAACCATTTCGAGGTGGCTGAACTCCTCGATCGCAATGTCCTGCAGCATATCGCGAATCGCAGCATTTTCGACATGAAAGGATTGCACCCAGTACTGCAGAGCAGCGGTCAATTCGCCAGTGGCGCCCCCGAACTGCTCAAGGAGAAACTGTCCAAACGCGGCATCGGGTTGCCCGACATTCACGGGCTGGATCAGCTCTTTGCGATGTAAAAACATGATGCCTAACCTGTTGGGTTGAGGGGATGGGATGGTTACTTTGCTCACGCTGCAGCGGGGCAACCGACCTCTACACGTGGCCGAGTGGTGGCACCGCTGGGCTTCAAGGGAAAATGCGGCAAACCTCCTGTAACGGGTACTCGGTAGGGTCTAATGCAGCGATGAACCACGAGTTTCGTGACGGGAAGTTTTATGTTCGTCGGCCAGACGTCGGTTCTTGGCGTTCAACAGCGCCGCATAGCTCGGGCAGCGCGCTGTGAACGACTTGTTGCCGGCAGCGAGCTTGACCTCTTTCCGGTAGGTCGGCGTGGAGAGCACCCGCTTTCGGGCAGGCACACGGACGATAGTTTGGGCTGAAGTGGCGCGTCGCCATTTCGCGGATCGGACTGAAAGTCGCTTGCCCGCCAGCTCGGGGGGTCAACGGCTGCCCCGGCCGGAACGGACAAGGCTGCTGCTCGGAGTCACGTCCCCGGCCTAACCCGTCGAATTATGGCGCGCTGCGCTGACATCAGGCCCCTAATCCGGTCAACCAGGGCCTCTGGAACGAACGGCTTCGTCATCACGTGCATCCGCGACGGGAGATGGCCGCTGACAACGGCGCTCTCGGCGTAGCCCGTGATGAAAAGGATCTCGAGGTTTGGCCTCTCAGCCCGGGCCGCCTCCGCGACTTGGCGGCCGTTCACGCCGCCGGGTAAGCCAACGTCGGTCACCAGCACGTCGACTAGCGCAATGGACCTGAGCACGGAGAGCGCACTTGCGCCGTCCTCGGCTTCGACCGCGGTGAAGCCCTGCTCGCGCAGCGACTCGACGAGCAGCATCCTGATCATCGGCTCATCCTCGACAACCAGCACGGTCGCTCCGGCCTGAAGGGGCGGAACTGCGTCCAGGACGGGCTCGACGTCGGCGCTCGCGGACCCGCCGACGTGCCGTGGAAGGTGCACGTTGACGGCGGCTCCGCGCCCGACCTCCGACTCGATGCGCGCGAACCCGCCGGACTGCCTCGCGAATCCGTAGACCATGGACAGCCCAAGCCCGGTACCCTGGCCCATGGGCTTGGTCGTGTAAAACGGGTCGAATGCGTGCGCGATGACGTCCGGGCCCATGCCGACGCCCGTGTCTCTGACGCAGAGCACCACGTAGTCGCCGACGATTACCGCGCGCTCGCGGGCCACCCGGTCATCAAATGTCGTGTTCGCCGTCTCGATGGTAAGGCGGCCGCCGTCCGGCATCGCGTCGCGGGCATTGATGCAGAGATTGAGGAGCGCGTTTTCCATCTGGTTCTGATCCACGAGCGACGCCCAAAGGTCGGGTTCCGCGATGACTTCTACGTCGATGGCGGGCCCCACCGTGCGGCGGATCAGCTCCTCCATGCCCGCCACGAGCCGGTTCAGGTCGGTCGGCCGGGGATCCAGCGTCTGCCTCCGGGAAAACGCGAGCAGCCGGTGAGTCAGCGCGGCGGCCCGCATCGCTCCCTCGTGCGCCGCGCTGAGGAAGCGCTCCAGCTCGCACGACCTCCCCTGTGCCACACGTACCTTGATCATCTCCAGGCTGCCGACGATGGCAGTCAGGAGGTTGTTGAAGTCGTGCGCCAGGCCGCCCGTGAGCTGTCCCACGGCTTCCATCTTCTGCGACTGGCGCAGGGCTTCCTCGGTCTCCCTGCGCTGCTCCATCTCGAGGCGGAGCGCAGCGTTCGCGGCTTCCAGTTCGCTGGTCCTCTCGGCGACCAGGCGCTTGAGCGTCTCCGCAGCGAGGGCTCGCTCGGACAAGTACGCTTGGACCTCGTACTGCCTTCGTCTGCTTCGGACGGCTGACTCGGCCGCACTCGACAGGCCGAGCGCATCAAGTGGGCGCTCGAGGAGCGATGCGTTCCGGAGCTTGGCGAGCAGGCTCTTCCTCCACACCGGCACCTCGGGCCGAGCCTGCTTGCTCGTCAGCACGATGAACGGCAGGTCAGACCAGGGTGGCTGGGCTTCCACCCACTCGACGAGGCTCGTGCTCCCCCTGCCGAACAACGCTTCTTCGGCAACCATTGCTGCGCCTGCGCCCGCGCGGAGCGAGTCCAGCAGCGCAGGTAGATCCGGGCAGACGACTCCCTGCAAGCCGGCGCGACGCAGGACGTCGCCGATCGCCGCGGCGTCCCGGCCGATGGGAGCCAAGATGAGGATGCGTTCCTCGCCGGCCTTTGGCCCGGCCATGCTTCAGTCCCGTTGTGACAGACTCTCCCTACCCCCGACGTAGCGGGGAGTTCCGGTGAAGATGCCTTCGAAGCTGGTCAGGGGAGGCCCGAACGAGATGCCGCTCGAGCCGAGGGTGAGCTCGCGGATGGTGGGCTCATGGCGGCCGCTGCGCTTCTTGACGACCGAGAGCGCCCGCCGAACCGCCCCGTCGGCCTCAAAATATCGCAGCATCAGGACGGCGTCGCTCAGGTAGCTGATGTCCAGCGGAGTATCCATCGGACCCACTAGCCCATGCTGAGCAAGCACCAGGATTGTCAGGACGCCGAACCGGTTCAGGTAGCTCAGAAGCTCGTGCATTTGCAGGATGAGGAAGCGCTCATCGGGCATGGAGTTGAGGTAGCCGTTCAAGCTGTCGATGACGACGATCCGCGCATTGTTCTTTTCGACGGCGTGCCGGACCAGGTGCGCGAACTCGCCTGGCGACATCTCGGCCGGATCGATCTGCTGTATGCGCGCCAATCCGGCGTCGATCGCCTGCTGTAGCGGCAGACCAATGCCGCGAGCCCGCGTCTGAATGGTCCCCAGGCCCTCGTCGAACGCAAACACGACAGCGTGCTCACCGCGCGAGGCAGCTTCCGTGACGTAGGTGAGCGCCAGGGATGATTTGCCGACCCCCGCCCCGCCAATAATCAAGGCGCTCGTGCCGCGCTCCAGGCCGCCCCCCAAAAGCTTGTCCAGCTCTGCGTTCCCGCTCGGCGTGAACGCCCCATCGAACGCCTTGTGGTGCTCCGCCGCGACCAGACGCGGATAGATTTCCAGGCCGCCCGTCTTGATCGTGCAGTCATGGAAGCCGCCTCGAAATTTGATGCCGCGCATCTTGACGACCCGAAGGCGACGACGCTCAGCGCCGTAGTCGAGCGCGATTTGCTCCAGGAGAACCACGCCATGCGAGATCGAGTGGAGCTGTAGGTCCGTTTCCGCGGACGAGAGGTCGTCGAGGAGGATGACGGTGCACCGTCGGCTTGCGAAAAAGTGCTTGAGCCCGAGAATTTGTCGACGATAGCGCAGGGGGCTTTGGGCCAGCAGACGCATCTCGGAGAGGCTGTCGAAGACGACGCGAGCCGGGTTGGTCTGGTTGACACGCTCGAAGATGAGGTTCGTCGTCTCGTTGAGCTCCATCTCGGCAGGGTGCAGGACCGTCAGCTCCCGCTCCGGGTCGAGCGTCGCCTCCGGGGGCACGAGTTCGAAGATGTCGATGTCGTCGAGCGACCAGCCGTGCCGGGCGGCGACGACCTTCAGTTCCGCCTGACTCTCGGAGAGCGTGATGTACAGGGTTTGCTCGCCGTTGCGGGCTCCCTCAATCAGGAATTGCAACGCCAGCGTGGTCTTGCCCGTCCCGGGTCGTCCTTCGAACAAATAGAGGCGATTTGCGTCGAGGCCGCCGCCCAGTATGTCGTCAAGGCCCGCGCTGCCGGTGGAGATCCGTGCTGCATCACCGTCGCGGTCCGTCGGCGTTCCTTCTTGGTCCAGCATGACACCCCCTACCGACAGGCGTGGTTTTTACGAGGCACCTGCATAAGATGCGCGCAGCCGCCAACGCTGGCCTCGGCCAAGAGGATAGTTTGTTGATGTTTCTGCGTAACCTACTTTTGGCGGAGGGCGTGGCACCAGGTCGCTCTGGGCGCTTCACTGGTTGACGCAGGTCGAGGTTGCTATCCCGTCTTATTCAGCGTTGAGGCGGGGAGGACGGCGAAGACGCCCAGGGCATAGTTGCCCCAGGCGCCTTTTTCATCGCGAAATCGGACCAGACTGGGCAGGCGCCGGGGTTGCTGGGACGTGGCGTATTCGGGGGCGCAAGCCCCGGCGGTCATGGTCCCGCGGGTTGG
>DATFYN010000125.1:0-2103 GCA_035315025.1 Myxococcota bacterium | reverse complement strand
CGCGGGGCCAATCTGTTCTCAAGATAAAGCACACCCATGAGCTTGGCCTGCTTTACTAACGGAACGCACAAGACTGACCTCGGACGCCTCCATAGCATATTTGCATCCTCCGAGAATGGATTAGGAAGCAAGGCGTCGTCCAGAATAACGCTCTGTCGTGCCCGGATCACGTAGTGAAGAATGGACATGGGGAGTTTCAATGGAGTCACCGGGGTCTGTCGCAGATCGACCTCTACTTTGTCGCGGACCGTCACGGCTTCCGCCTCGATCTGATATTCATCCTTCCACGGAAGGATGAGCAGGCCACGCTCGGCCCCTGCATGCTCGATGGCGGTCACCATCAGGGTCTCAATGAGACTGCCCAGCACAATCTCGCTGGACACGGCCTGCGAAGCCTTGACTACCGTCCCGAGATCGAGCTGCTCGAGGGGCGTGCCAATTGTGGAGGTGGAAGAGGCAGGCACCCGTTCCTCCTGCAGGCGCGGGTAGCGTTCATCTAGCTGCCGCACCTTGCCGAGCGCACCCCAACGGAGGTAGCAGTAGCGGGCGTTTCGAAGATACGCGTATGCGCACGTCTCATAGCCGCGGGCAAGATAGAACTTCGCAGCAAGTTCGTTCGCAATGCCCTCGTTCTGAGCGAAGCCGCTTTCGCGCGCCGATCGGATTGCCTGCTCATACAGGCGCTGGGCGTCCAGTTCACGGCCTTCGATGCGGGCGATCTCGGCGGCGACCAGCACCGCACGATTTCCAAAATTCTCGGAGCAATTCTCTGCCCAGGCCTCGATCTGCTTGTGGTGGGCGGCGAGCGCCTCCCGATACCGGGGCCGCTCCTCGGATGATGCAGAGTCGTACTGTGCTGCCCGCGCGAGCGCGGCATAGAAAAAGTATTCAGCCGACTCAAAATGTCCCGGCCCCGTCTGCAGTAGCGGCTCAGCCTTCGATGCAGCGACGAGGGCGCCCGCGTAGTCGCCCGCGTAAAAGCGCGCTTGCAGCTTTCGGATCCAATACCAGCACGTGGCGAATACCAGGTGCGAATCGGCCTCCAGGTGCTGCTCGAACTGGCCCTCATCGAACTCCACATCGTTGAAGGAGGAGAAACTCGGGGTCAGGCCTCGGAGAGTCAGGATGAACCTGAGCTGACCGATGATAATGTCGACGACGTAACCAAACTTGGCCTTTCGTGCGAATTCGAGTCCGTTTTCGGCCTCCCGCTGTACGTCGACAAGCGGATCTCCGGCGGCCAGAAGAAATGTGACCAGACGGTCGCAGGAATAGACCGCATATTTGAGGTCGCCGGCTTCCTGCGCTGTGGTGAAGGAACATCGCAGTAATTCGAGACTGGTGCCCAAGTGCCTTGACCATGGATTGACAAAGTAAGCGAAGCACTGGGAAACGCGCGCCCTGAAACGCTCCAGCCCGCGCTTCTCCACCAGATCGAGGCCGAGTTCGCCGAAGCGGAACGCGGCCTGGTAATCGCCGAAACGCGGCCCCACAAACCAGCCGAGCTGGACGTAGGCGATGCTTGATCCGTCGCTGTTGCCATGCTCCAGGCTGAGGTTCACCATCCGAGCGACGACGAGGCACCGCAGATTCCCGTCAATGAAATCGGCCGGCTCCTCGACCGCCGTGAGAACGTCGAGAATTGCCCTGCAGGTCGGGTCGGTCATCGAGGGCAAGTCAACAAGCGCCTCGATCGACCGGCGCCCGATCTGTCGCAAAATCCGCTCGTATTCCTGCCGTACCTCGTCCTTCGTCGGGTGCGGCGACCAGTCGATGCCGACGCGCCGGAGGTATTCGAGAGCCGCCTCCACAGCACGGTCGCTCTGATCCAAGGCGCTGCATAGCTCCGTTTGCAGGCGCGCGACGGCGGCACTGTCGACGAGATTACCGGAGCGGCGCGACAGCACCGACAGCCGTTCTTCCGCCGCTGCGAAATCGCCGATCAGGAACTGGCACTCGGCTTGGTGGAACTCGAGCCCGAACGTGAGGGCGTACCGCCGCTCCCAACTGTCCTCTGCCAGCAGCGCGCGGCCCGCAACAAGGTATGTCAGTGCCGACGCATAGGCCGTCGAAGTCTTGGCCCGCTTCCCGGCAATGAGATTG
>DATFYN010000124.1:0-2944 GCA_035315025.1 Myxococcota bacterium | reverse complement strand
CAGCCAGCTGCGGAAGTGCTGCCACACGGTCCTTCGCTCCTGGAGCGCCAGCAGCTGGAGCAAGCCCTGAGCGATGCATCCGAGCTGCACGAAGCGGTGGTAGGCGTCGATCTTTCGGCGCAGGGCCTGCTTGTAGCGGGTTGACTTCTTTCGGATGTCCTGGTTTCCGCTTCCCCGTTTGCGCGGCGCCATCGAGGCCATCCAGAAGTGGTAGGCATAGCTGCCGAGCACGTGGAGGGCCTGGCGGAAGCCCGTCTCGATCTTGAAGCGGTAGCCATAGAGTGCGATGACGTCGAGCGGGTCCAGGGTGAGATCGGTAGACATCAGGGTGAGCTCTCCGCGGTGCGGATGGCGGACGAAGACGAAGCGCACGAGATGGCCGACCGGTCGCCAGAGCAGGTCGCGGGTGGCATAGGCGATCTGGACATCGCACTCGTCGTACACGGGGCTGGGAGCGCTGGAGAAGCCGCTCTCGAGGGCGACCGGCGTCTCTGGAAGATCATCGTGTCCCCAGAGCATGGCGATCGCCTCGACCTTCGCCGCCATGCGCGAGAGCTCGTGGCCCACCTGGAAGGGGACCTCGGAACCGAGCTCGAGTGGGTGGCCATCGAGCACTTCGACACGGCTCACCCGCATCTCCATGTGATCGTCCGGGGACGAGACGATGCCGGGCGGCCCCTCTACCTCCCCCGCGCCTATCTCTCGCGCGGGATCCGAGAGCGGAGCCAGGAGCTCGCGACAAGGTCCCTGGGCCTGCGGAGCGAGCACGACCGCAAGCTCTCCCGCGAGCGGGCAGTCACAGCCCGGCACTGGAGCCTCCTCGACAGCGCCCTCGAAGGCGGCATGAACGATCGGCGCGAGGTGCGCTTCGATGCGGCTCTTCCGTCCTCACCGATCGACCGCGAGGAGCGCCTCGAGCTCCTCCGGCGCCTTGAGTTCCTGCGCGAATTCGGGCTCGCCGAGCGGACCGGGAAGCGCACATGGTGACTCTCAGAGTGTCACCGTCCCGCGCTCCGCCAGATGCAGCTCGCGCGGGACTTGCAGAAGAGTCTCTGGCACCACGGGCGGCCTCTGGTCGAGCCGGGTGCCCCCCAGAAGCTGAGCCGCATCGTGCCTGGAGGAGAGCTCCGAGGCCGCGTCGCCGGACGTGCGGTCGATGAGGCGACGGACGAGGCCTACCTCGTGCTCGAAGGGACCGACGGCGTCGTCCACTTCGTGCCCGAGACGCCGGAGATGGCGCGTGCCCGGGGTGAGAGGCATCTCGAAGTGGGACGCGTCGTGACGCTCCGCGGAAGAGGGTTGGACGGGAAGGGGAACGCGGGTACTCGCGTGGAAGTTCTTGACCACGGGCGGCTCGAAGAGCTCCGAGCAGTGCGCGAGCCGGCAACGATCCTCGACCTCGAGGCGGTGCGAGCGGTGCGCGCCCGGGGCGACGCTCCCGCACTCGTACCGACACGGAGCGGCTTCTTTGCCCGCTTCCGCGAGGCGGTGCGTAGTCGGCTCCCGCTGCTTGCCGAGCGCGGCCTGGTAGGCGAGAGCGCGCTGGAGCACGGCGCCACGGACCGGCGGCGGCTCGTGCTGGTCGCGACGGCAGAGGAGCGAATCGAGCTGGCGATGAAGGTCCGGGAGCGGAGGCCTCTGGCTCTCTCAGAGGCCCAGCGGCTCGGCGTGAAGGAGCTCGTCCACGCCGCCCCCGAGTCCGGGCGAATCTACCGCGGCCGGGTCGTGGCGATGGCCGAGGACGAGGCCGGCGCGCGCTACGTCGTACTCGATACGGGCCGGTTTGTGACGGCGATTCCTGCCACAGGCCAGACCTTTGAGCGAGGCCGGGAGCTGCGAGCGCGGTCGCGGATGGTGGAGTCGCCGGCAGAAGGGCGGCGCGTCCTCGCCTGGCAGATCGACGATCTCGAACAGGAGCGGAGGCGCGGCCGCGAACGGGAGCGATGAAGGGGCACGGCGAAGCTCTGGACATTGGACCTGGCCAGAGGGGCTCTCCGCGTCTGCGCTCGGGCATGTCCTGGGCGATGTCGATCCCCCCAGCGGTGCTCAGCGATGTGGCTTGGAGCGCGCGCCCGACATCGACCCGACGGACGCCGAGTCGTCAAACTGATCACCCGCACGACGATCGCAACGTTCCCCAGCCGACGCGCATTGCATTCCTTCCCACCGCGATTGCACGTGGGCGACGAGGGCGATGGTTCACTGCCAGCGATTGACACTACGCTGCTATACGCTCACTTGCGATGCTATACGCTATTCGCTGTCTAACGTCAGTTTCCAAAGATTTCCCATTGTTGAGGCTTGCCTAAGCTCCTACGCTTTCCACCGCTGACGCTGTTCATGCGGTGGTTGGAATGCAAGTTCGATACGCCTTCCGCGACCCGAATCCCCAATGGGGCCAGCCGAGCACCTCCCGCGTGTGCTCACGCTGGCCGAGCAGGACGCGATCCTGCGGCAGATCCCCGAACCAGAGCGCGGAATCTTCCTCGCGCTGTGCGACCTCGGGCTGCGACCCGGGGAGGCGCGCGCACTTGAGGTGGGCGACGTGAGAGAGGGCTGGCTCACGGTCAGCCGGGCATGCAAGGGCCATGGCGCGAGCGCGCCGGTGGGACCCACCAAGAGCGGCAAGACGAAGCGTCTCCCACTAAGCCAGGAGCTCGCGGAGTGGATCGCGCGCTACGTGGATCCATCCGGCCGGCTCACGCGCGAGCCCCTTTTCGTGAATCCCAGAACCGGGGAGCGGTGGGGTCACTGGTCGCTGCGCGATGCGTGGCTGCGTGCGGCGCGCGCAATCGGCCTAGGAGGCGTGAAATTCTACGAGGCGACCAAGCACACCATGGCGACCGCCGCGATCGCCCGTGGCGTGAATGAGCGGGTGCTGCAACGCATGCTGGGCCACGCCGACCCCCGGTCTACGCGCCGCTATGCACAGCTCGCCGACTCC
>DATFYN010000123.1:0-5413 GCA_035315025.1 Myxococcota bacterium | reverse complement strand
CGTTGGTCTCCACGACGTCGCGTCGTAGCCGCTTGCCCGTCTCATTGAGCACGTCAAAGGTCACGCTCGCAGCGTGCACGTCGCCTCCAATGTACCGTTCCATCGCGGTCCTCCTTCGTTGGGCTTGATGCCCAGGTCGTTGTTCAACCCAAAGCATCTTCCCATCGGAGGAGACCGCCACCGCGTCCCGCCGCGCTCCTCTCCTGAGCTCGGCGTTTACCTCGAGGACGTGGCCTTCTTATGATACCTGTTGATTGGGGTGCATCTCGCCGAAGTTTTGCATCGCCGTGGGCCGTGGGCCGCAGGCGGGCAAGCCGAAAAGAG
The DNA here is from genome assembly GCA_035315025.1 of Myxococcota bacterium. GTDB lineage: Bacteria > Myxococcota_A > UBA9160 > UBA9160 > UBA9160 > UBA9160. The sequence continues at coordinate 5,089 of DATFYN010000123.1, read as the reverse complement.
GGTCGGGGAGGCCGAGATCGGCCGGTTTGGGCGAGCTGGCTGGCAGCGGAGGCGATTTCGGCGCGTGGATCTCCTATCGCGGAGGGACAGGGCAAGGCGAGGCTTAACGGACGGTCGCTCGTCAGTGTCGAGCGAGCACCAGCAAGTTGTGGGCGAAGATGGTCATGCCCACCGTGGCCACGAAGTGCTCCCAACCTTTGTTGAAGCAGCGGCCCAGGCGCAAGACGCGCTTGAGAAACGAGATCGTTCCTTCCACGCCCGCACGAAAGGCTTGGGCATGGCGAAAGAGAGGATCGCTCTCGCGGGCGGTCTCCTGCGCTGTGCGCATTCCCTTCTTCGCGATCGAGACGACGGGGATGCGCTGCTCGAGCTCTCGAATCCTCTCCATGCTCTCGTAGTATCCCTTGTCCGCGGTGAGCTGCGCAGGAAGACTCCCGAACAGTGCGCGATGACTGGCGAGGGCAGGGGCAAGGAGCGCGTGCTCTGTGGGCTTGTGGGCAAAGACCTCATAGTCTGTGATGAACTTCCCGGGGACCTGTTGGATCTGGACCATGTGGCCGAACTCGATCTCCTTGCCCGCCTTGCCGCGCTTGAGCAGCTCCGTGTGCGGCTCGAAGAGACTGAAGAGCTTCTTGTGATTGGGGACGGACTCTCCTTGCAAGACACGGCGCCGCGCTTGGTCCGCCACACGACGGACGAGCTCATGAGTGCGCGTGATCTCCTGCACGAGGGCCTCGGCCACGGCGTGCTCCCACGCGTCGTAGCGACCGGAGGCGATGCGCTCGTTCAGGTCCTTCGCAATGCGAAGCGCCCACCCGCAAAGGCCCTCGACACGCCCCAGAAGCCGTCGGTAGAGGGGTTTCAGGGCCTGCGCATCCCCGCCTCGGCGCGCGGCTTGGCGCGTAATCGCCAGTGCCTCGCGCTTGGCACGCCGGGGGTGAAGCCGTCCGCTCCCGACCAAGTCGGGGTCGAACTTGCGCGCCTGCTCGATGCCCCGGCCGAGCAGGCGGTAGCCGTCCCAGAGCAGCGTGGAGTCGGTCGGCCAATGGATGTTCGTCTCCCGTGGTATCCAGCCGCAGCGCCTCGCCTGTGAGGGACGCCGCCCGGACCGCCTGCTCGGCCAAGCGTTGGTTGATGCTCTTCCAGGTGGCGGGACGAATGGCATTCTTGAGCTTGCACAGGGTGGTGAAGTCCATCATGGGCTTGCGCTCAAGGCGCGTGAACTGGCGCAGCGCGGGGCTGTCGTCGACTCGCACCACGGCCTCTCGCAGGGAGAGACCCTCGAGCACGTGGACCAGCAGCACGCGCAGCACGTTGTCGCTGGTGTAGCGGAAGCGGGGGTTCCGTTTGGGCCCGGCGATCTGCTCGAGGGCATGTCCGAGGTCGCCGTGGGCGAGGGCCACGATCTCGGGGGTCTGGTCCAAGAGTTTGGAGATGTTTTGATACTTGGCGTAGTATGCTCGGGTCAACGCGAGATGGGAGAGCGGGAACTCGAGCACGGACTGGGCATCCATCTTGGGGCGCAAGCACTCCTCCTGTGTAATTCGCTTGTGTTACGTAGACACCGGAGAGAGTCTCCGATTAAGCGAATCTCCGCAAGGGGGTGCTTCGCCTCAAGACCTACGAGAACGGCCTCGAATCCCAGGATTCGAGGCCGTTCTCAATTCTGCTGGCGGTCGGTCAACAGGAACTAACTAACAAGCTTGACCTCCGGGCGTCTCTAGCGAGCCTTTCGTCGATGATCGTGTCAGCCACCCCGGCGTCCCGACCATCTTGTTGCCGGAGCCGGACCGCGTCGGTCGCCGAGGTGGTGTCTCTGCTCCACCCTGCGATGACACCAGGGCCTCGAGCGTCGCCTCGATAAGGGTTCTACGCGCACCTTTGGGACCTTTTTCAAACCACACCTGGGCTTCTTCGAACCGGATATGCTTCAACGAGCAATGCGAGGAGTCCGAACCATGGGTGCGTCCAACCCCTTCCGAGCGATGGCCCGCAACAACGCGTGGTCCAACCACCGTCTTCTAAGAGCCTGTGGAGCGCTGAGCCAAGAGGAGTTCGAGGCGAAGCGCGTGAGTTTCTTTCCGTCTCTCCAGCGTACGCTCAATCACATTCTCGTCGTCGACCAGTACTACCTCGATGGGCTCGAGCAGGGTGGCCGCGGGCTCGCGGTCATCGAGAGCGAGGTTCCGTTCCCTACGCTCGCGGACCTAGCCGTGGCGCAAAGGGCTACGGATGTACGGCTGATCCAATACTGCGACGCGCTGAACGAGGTTGGACTGGAACGCGTCATTGGAATCGATCGTGGAGAGCACGGCGTGACTCAGGAAGCCGTGCACGCAGTGCTCTCTCATCTATTCGTGCACCAGATCCATCACCGGGGTCAGGCGCACGCCATGCTGTCGGGGACCCGGATCGAGCCACCGCAGCTCGACGAGTTCTTCCTCGCGTGGGACGCTCCGCTCAGGGAACAGGAGATTCAGCAGCTCGGTCTCTAGGCCTTTACCGACGCGCGGTCGACATCACGGTCTTGCCCGCTCCCGGCCCAGTTGCGCCGCCATGAACTCGCCCCGTTCCGGCCTGCGGGGCTGCGGCATTTCATTCTCGGCCGCGTCGGGACTGGTCCCTCCACTCGGGCAACCTTGCTCAATGGGGTGCCCGCACCCAAACGGAGCCGCTACGCGGGCGGTTTCATGTCTTCGGGCGCTACGTCGCGGATGTGTTGCGCGAAATACCACTGGTGCCCCTCGAAATCCTCAGCTCCGTAGCGGCGATCGCCGTAGAACTGGTCCGTGGGCTCCGCGAGGATCTTCGCCCCGGCCTCCTTCGCGCTGAGAAAATGCTTGTCGACGTCATTCACGTAGACGTATAGGCTTTGAGTCACGTGGCCTAGGCGTTTGGGATTCTTGTAGTCCGGGCCGGGGCGCCCCATCATGAGGACGCCGTCCGCCAGCTCCATCTCTGCGTGCATGATCTTTCCGTCCGGCCCAGGCATCCGCATCCGCTCGCGGAAACCAAACGTCTCGGCGAGCCACGCCAAGGCACTGGCGACGTCTTCGTAATAGAGGTAGGGCGTGATCCGGGGCATGTTCTCCGGGGGATTCGCGGGCATCGAAGATCCTCCTCGCTGCGCTCACGTTGCGCGGCCTTCAGCCTAACATGACGAAGCATGTTCCGGTCACCGAAGGCGCCAGGACCTCGCGGCGCCTTTGCCTCGCGACTCTCGAGCTCCGCGAGCAGGCGCTTCGGAGCAACCTCCCGATACGCCTCGATCACGAGCTCAGCGATCTGCTTCCAGTCAACGGGCAGGTCGAGGTACACGCCAAACCAGCCGTGATGGCCCACGTAGGGCGGCATGAAGAAGCGCTCGGGATCGGCGGCGACGAGTGTCTCCTGCGCCTCGCGCGGCGCTGCACACCAGAATGCCAGCCGGTCGTCATGATGATGATTGGCATACATCACGAAGGTCTTCCTGTCTTGCACGAACCAGGTGGGCTCGCCGTGGCTCAGGCGTTCGGTCAGCTTGGGGAGGGAGAGGCAGAGGCGACCTCACGCGCGCGCTACTGACTGGGACTTGACGGCCTGCCGGCGGATGATGCCGCCACGGGGAGTACGATCCGCAGATATCAGCACTTCTCTGATTCGTTGTCGCACCTTCTGGCGTAGTTTCCCTAGCTAGTGGTGCTCCCGGCCAGGAACCCTTTTGAGGACGCTCCGATGAATTATTCGATTTGTCCGACGACTCTCATCACTGCACCTGTGGGCGTTGTCTGGACGCTCCTTACGGGGCCCGCTGGATGGGGAAGCTTCTTGACTCCGCCAGGCGCCAGCACGTCGTGCAGGCGCAGAAGCGTGGGTTCGGCTGGCAGGTGATGGAGGGTCGCGATCGAAGCGACGCAGTCGAAGGCCTCGCCCGGCAGGTCGCAGTGCGAAGCGTCCTCGACTCGGAACGCCACGTTCCGGAGCCCCGCCGTACGCTCGCGTGCCCGTCGGATCATCTCGGGGGAGAGGTCTAGACCGAGGACGTGCGCACAGCGAGCCGCGAGGAGTCGCGAAAACGCGCCCGCGCCGCAGCCTACCTCAAGCGCAGGACCGCAGCGCATGGGTAGCTGGCTCAGCAGAAAGCGATGATCGTAGAGGTTGTGATCCCACGCGTCTCCCGCGACGAGCGCGAGACGATCAAAGTCCGCTCGGAAATCGCTGGTCGTCTGCATCACGCTTCCCGAATCGTTCGCGCCATCTCCTGAGCATCGAGAGAATCGTGGCGCAGCACTATCGGCGCAGAGTCTCGCGCCCCTAGATCGTGTAGTCCTCCACGAAGACGCGCGGCGAGCGGGGCCGGACGAACACCTCCTGGCCGCGTTCGAGTGCTAGCCTCTGGTACCGCTCCTGTGAAAGCTCGGCCTGGAGGAGCTCGCCGCTTTGGGTCACGAGCTCGACTTTGACGCTCGGGCCCGCCGCATGCACGCGCTGCACTGTCGCGCGGAGCGCTCCGTCACCGCCCGAGCGTTCGATCTCCAGGAGGTGCGGACGAACATAGAGCGTCGCCTGCTTGCCGCTCTCGGGATGCACCTCCTTCAGCTCGAAGGAGGCGTCGTGGACTTGGGCGCGGCCACCCTCGAGCCGCGCGCGAAATATATTCACGTCCCCGAGAAACTCGTAGACGAAGGAGGTCGCGGGATTGTGATACACCTCCTCAGGGCCGCCAATCTGCTCGATCCGCCCCTGGCTCATCACGACCACGCGGTCCGCCAGCTCGAGCGCCTCGTCCTGATCGTGCGTCACGAACACGCTCGTAAGCCCGAGGTCATCATGCAGCCGCCGCAGCCAGCGACGGAGTTCCTTGCGGACGCGCGAATCGAGGGCACCGAAGGGCTCGTCCAGCAAGAGAACCCGCGGCTCCACGGCGAGCGCCCGAGCAAGAGCCACGCGCTGTCGCTGGCCGCCGGAGAGTTCGGAGGGCAGACGCTGGGCCAGGCCGTCGAGCTGGACGAGACGCAAGAGCTCGAGCACCCGGTCTTGAATCGTCGTAGCGGGTGGCCGGTCGCGATGCGGCCGTACGCGGAGGCCGAAGGCGACGTTCTCGAACACG
>DATFYN010000122.1:0-6100 GCA_035315025.1 Myxococcota bacterium | reverse complement strand
GATCTTCACCAAGAGATCGCCCTCCTGGTGCTCCCTCCACGACGCCCGCGCCGATACCCACGCGCCGTCAAGATCAAGATGAGCAGCTACCCGAGGAGCCGGTGAGATCGTGCGCCAAGGCGCAAACTACCCGGCATTGGGGCTAGAGCGACTTTTGCCGCGATCAAGCTCACGCCCTTCTTCGAGCTGCGAGGCGATCCACCCCGCGCTGACCTGAACGCAGATTCATCCGTCTCGTTTGGAGTGCTTCTCTACACCAGGGGAGGCGTCGTTGGCTCCGGGGCACAGGACGGCGCTCGGAGTCAAATCAGTGCGCATGTCGATCACGATGCCGAGTCGGGGGCCAGAAGTCAGCTCCTGGCGGCCGGTGGACCTCGGCGCGATGATCGTCGGGCACTGGCCCGTAGGATCGGTGTGGCGGTGGGGAGGCATATGTCGGCCGAGTCCTCGAGCCCGCGTGCTTCTGCGCACGCGGTGACCGCCGCTTTTTTGGGATGGACCCTCGACGCGTTTGACTTCTTCGTTGTCGTGTTCCTTATCGATGTCCTCGCCCACGAGTTCGGCGTCACGAAAACAGCCATGGTGGCGACGCTCACCGCGACCCTCGCGCTGCGGCCGGTCGGAGCGTTCGTCTTCGGCCTCCTTGCCGACCGTTATGGCCGCCGCTTGCCCCTCATGGCAAATATCATCTTCTTCTCCGTGGTCGAGCTGCTATGCGGGTTCGCGCCGAACTACGCCATCTTTCTCGCACTTCGCGCGCTGTATGGAATTGGAATGGGCGGAGAGTGGGGCGTAGGAGCCTCGCTCGCCATGGAACACGTATCACCCCGCTGGCGTGGCCTTTTTTCGGGCTTTCTCCAGAGCGGCTACTCGGTGGGGTACCTACTCGCCGCATTCGCGTCTTGGATCATCCTCCCCCACCTCGGCTGGCGCCCAATGTTCTGGATCGGTGGCGCCCCCGCGCTCCTCGCGCTCTATATCCGCTCGAGCGTCCCAGAGTCGGAGGCATGGCGCCGCCACCGAGCGACAAGCTTCGGACAGGTATTGCGGACCGTCGCGGAGCACGGGAAGCGGTTTGCATTCTTGGTGACGCTCATGACATTCATGATGTTCCTCTCCCATGGCACACAGGATCTGTATCCGGACTTCCTCAAGTCCGAGCACCATCTGGCTGCCGGCGCCGTCGCGCAGGTGGCAATCTTTTACAACCTGGGCGCGATCGTCGGTGCGATTGCCTTCGGGCAGTTCTCCCAGCGCGCGGGTCGCCGACGCAGCATGCTCGCCGCCTTCGGGCTGAGCCTCCTGGCGATCCCGCTGTGGGCCGGGGGTGGATCGCTTCTCACCCTCATGATCGGAGCCAGTCTCCTCCAAATGGGCGTGCAAGGCGCATGGGGCATCGTGCCTGCCCATTTGAACGAGCTCGCGCCCGACCGCGCCCGGGGGCTTGTCCCGGGATTCGCCTACCAGATGGGCGTTCTCATCGCTGCCCCGGTGAACAGCCTCCAGTATGCCTTGCGCGATCGTGTGGGGTACGCGTGGGCCTTGGCGGGATTTGAGATCGTCGTGATCCTCACTTTGGCCGGGCTCGTTTCGTTCAGTGCTGAACACCACGGCCGGAGCTTCCTTGAAGCCGAGGATCGGCAAGGCCTGGACTGAGCGTTGGCGGGCGACGTCCGAACGGTGTGGGCGGCAGTCGGATCTGCCCTGTCGGACCGGCGACACTTGAGTCCGGCGCGGGGGGCTAACGTCGTCCCATGACCTCGCCCCGCACGAAGTGGGTGCCCATGCGCCGGGCGCGCGATGCGAAGGGACCCGATCGCGGCCTCTTCGATCTCTGGTCCTTCGTCTATGACGCGCCGCTCGTTCAGTGGCTCGTTTACCGCCCCGAGCATGATGCCGTCGTGCGCGCACTGCGCGCCTGCGGCGCAAGAAGGATCCTTGACGTAGGCTGCGGCACGGGGCTTCTCGCGGCTCGTGTGCGGCGCGAGATCGGAGGGGAGTGCGTCGTGGGCTGCGACTTCTCTCGCGGCATGCTTGGCCACGCGGCGCGGCGAGGCAATGCGGCGGCGCTGGTACAGGCGACGGCGCTGCGGCTTCCGTTTCGCGATGCCAGCTTCGATGCGATTGTCTCGACCGAGGCGTTTCACTGGTTCCCCGATCAGGGTGAGGCGCTGAGAGAGTTCCGCCGCGTGGTTGCTCCAAAGGGACGGATCCTGGTGTCGCTCGTGAATCCTCCTGCGGAGTGGCTCTCCTCCGCGGCGAGCGCGGTGTCTCGCGCCGTTGGTGAGCCCTTCCACTGGCCGACACGCGCGCGGATGCGCGCACAAGTAAGGGGCGCAGGTTTTCGCGTGGTCGGTCAGCGATTCGTGTTCCGGCTGCCGCTTTCGCTCGCCTTCCCGACCTTCCTCACGGAGGCGGAGCCGGCACCGGAGCTGCCGCTGCGAGCTGGGGCCGCTGAGGGGAAGCCGCGATTCGAGGTCCGGTCTTGGCAGTGAGCGCAGCTACCGCGCCGCCTCCGAGCCTCCGGACTCTGATCGACCGCTTCGATCCGAGCGCATTCGATGCGCCCCAGCGACGCGCGCAGATCCGCTTGATTGTCCCGAGGGATGGGAAGTGGGATGTCCTTGTCGATGGCGCCGGTGCAAGACTTGCGGCGGCGGACCAACGCTCGGAACCGGACGCGACCTTGACGGCCGACCCTCAGACCTGGGGGGCAATCGCCCGCGACCTGCGCGGAGGGATGGACGCGTATCGCACCGGGCACCTCCGGATTCGCCATAACCTTCATCTCGGGGTGAGCTTGCTCGCGGCGACGAGCGGCATGAGCGGACCCGAACGCCTTCGATTTCGACGGATCGAGACCGCCTCCGGTGAACTCTCCTACCTCACGGCTGGCGTCGGTGAACCGGTAATCCTGATCCACGGCCTAGGGGCGACCAAGGGATCGTTTCTGCCGACAGTCTCGGCACTCGCCGACTCGTTCCGGTTGATTGCCATTGACCTCCCTGGGTTCGGCGACTCGGCAAAACCCCTGCGGGCGGTCTACGACCCGGAGTTCTTTGCCCGCTCGGTCGTCCACCTGATGGATGCGCTCGAGCTCGAACGGGCGCACATCATCGGCAACAGTATGGGTGGTCGGGCGACGCTCGAGCTTGGCTTGCGCCATCCAGAGCGGGTGCGACGGCTGGTGATGTTGGCGCCATCCCTCGCCTGGCTCCGCGAGCGGCCATGGGCGCCCTTGGTGCGTCTCCTCCGTCCGGAGCTCGGGCTCCTGCAGATCACGCCGCGTTCCGTGGTCGAGGCCGTGGTCCGCCGGATCCTCCCCGTTGCCGAGTTCAACTGGGTGCAAGCGGGAATCGACGAGTTCCTGCGCGCCTATCTCACTCCACGGGGACGCATGGCCTTCTACGCCGCAGCGCGCCAGATCTACCTCGAAGAACCGCACGGGGCGGAAGGATTCTGGACCCGTCTTGCCGGGCTCCGTGCGCCAAGCCTGTTCATTTGGGGCAAAGCCGATCGTCTCGTTCCGATCGCCTTCGCCTCGCACGTGAAGCGGGCTGTGCCGGCGGCATGTCATGTCGAGCTCGATTGCGGGCACGTTCCACAAATCGAACGGCCGGTCGAGACTCACGCGGCGATCGCGGAGTTCTTCAAGGAAGGAGCATCTCGAAAAGGAGGCTCGTGAACGAAGCGCCCGGCGACCTCCTAGGCCCCCGACCCCGAACTCGCGGTTGGCGCCCCTCGCTCGCGTCTTGCCCTTGCTCCCAGACCGCCGAGGGTGGAGCGCGGAGAACAGCCCAGAATCAACAACCTCGATCTCTGCCCTCACACGCGGGCGCGAGGCGACGCACCGCCGCGCCGCCGATCTGAGACACTCTGACTCCAAAGCGGCGGAAGGGCGGAGGGCCGGATGGCAAAAGGGATGCGGGAGCAACGAGGACGAAAGGTCGCGCTTGTGACAGGCGCTTCTTCGGGGATCGGCGAGGCGTTCTCACGCGCCCTAGCACGCGATGGCTTCGATCTCGTGCTCGTGGCGCGGCGCCGGCGTCGGCTCGCAATCCTTGCGCGCGAGCTCACCAAAACCCACGGGGTAGCTAGCGAGCCCTTCGCAGCGGATCTTTCGACCGCGGCCGGCCTTCGCCGGGTCGGCGAGCGCATCGCTCGGGAATCCAAGCTCGAGCTGCTGGTCAACAACGCCGGGCTCGGCGCTTTTGGGCGTTTCGCTGGAAGCGAGTGGTCGCGCGAGGAGTCCGAGATCCGCGTCAACGTTCTTGCTGTCGTGCGCCTCGTTCATGTGGCGCTCCCACGGATGATTCGCCGCCGCCGCGGCGCAGTGATCAACGTCTCATCGACCGCGGCCTTCGCGCCATCCCCGAGCTTTGCGGTCTATGGGGCGACAAAAGCCTTCCTGAACAGCTTCACCGAGGCGCTCCACGTCGAACTGCGGGGCACGGGCGTCCTGGTCCAGGCGCTGTGCCCAGGCCTCACTCACACGGAGATCTTCGCGAGAGCGCGAGCGGATACCTCGGGTCTACCCGAGTTCCTCTGGATGGAGCCCGCGGAAGTGGTGGCCGAGTCACTCGCTGCGCTGGCAAGGGGCACCGTGCTGTGTGTGCCCGGGCTTGGGAATAGGACGGTTGCAAACTTGGCCCGCATGCTTCCCCACGCTGCGGTCTCGCGAGTCGCGGAGCTTCTCGCACGATCCGTGAAGGCGACCCGGACACAGAGGCGACGCGGCGGTCGCTGACTTCACTCGGGCGGGCAAGGGAGGCCGGAGAGATCCGACGGAGCTGCTGCCGACTTGCGGATGGCCGGAACGGGACGAGTTGCCTAGCACGTGAAAGGCTAGCGCCCAAGAGTGAGGCGACCCACATCAATGTAGCACCTGATCTGACCCTTGTTGCCTAGGGGCGTGCCGTTGTTGTCCCAGAACTCGATTCGATTGCCAGTCCCAGTCTGCAAATTCACAATCGTGTCGCTCACGACCTTGAGGTCACGTGGCTTCTCTATACCGGGCCACGCCGGATAGTAGGTCGGATCGTCCTCGCTCCACCGCTTGTTGTGCCAGATCAGCTTCCAAAGCTCATTCTTCTGGTCGTATGCGAAGGAGTAGAGGGCTACGAGCGTTTGCTTGTCGAGATAGAGTTCTTTGAATTTGTAGGGATGGTCCGTGTTTTTGGGTGTCATCCGCACCTTCACGACCTTACGGAGCTCCCAGCGGTCGTCGGCGTAGGATAGGCCGTAGGGCCCGAAGTTGTGATTCCTTTCAGGGTATTCTCTTACCTTGCTGTTCATGGGTGCGAGAAGGTCAGTCTCCCCGAGGCATTTCCACTCATACTGAGGCACGACGCCGTCAAAGCTGCGCAGGTCGTCGAAGGTGAAGTCTGTCCCCGAGACTGCGTCCGTGCGCTGAGCGGTCGAGATGCGACGGACACGGCGGAGCGTCAGGACATACACCCAGGTATCGTCATTCTTCGTCGTAGCGCGTGGCCCATCCGAACTCTTGTACCTGTAGGTGAGGACGCTGGTTCCGGGTGAGTCAAACGACGCGCAAACCTCGATGGCGAAGACATGTTTGCGCATCTCGCCCCGGAACAGGTCACCGATATTAGGGTCGAGATACTCCTTCTCGACTCGCGCCGAGAGCTTAATACGCTTCGGCGTGCCCTCGTAGTACAGCGGGAGTTGCTCGCCCCGGTCCCAGTACGAGTACATGAAATGGTCCTTGTTGCGTCACCTTCCCACTGATAGTCGAAGTCCCACATGATCTTCGTTCCGGCGGGGGTCGCCCTTGCAGTAGAGATCGTCTATTGGGAAAGGTTGGCCTGCGACGTAGCCCTCGAGGCTTCCATCTGGACCGATGCGCGACTTTCCGGCGAAGCGCTTGGTCGCCTCTTGGCACGTCGCCTTCCTTGAAGCGCGGTCCCAGGGTGCCGGCGTCTTCCGGCCCCGCGAGGACTTACTAACCGATACGTAGCTTAGACTACCACGCATCACGAAAATGTGGTACACCGGCGAGCATGAAGCAGCTCGACGGTCGCACGCTTTCGCATGAGATGTCGGAACACATCCGCTTGATGGCCGTTCGCCGGGTTCGAGA
>DATFYN010000121.1:0-2924 GCA_035315025.1 Myxococcota bacterium | reverse complement strand
GCCGAAGCCGACCAGGCTCGAGAGGACCGCCGCGGTGCGCGGATCGCCGAAGCGGATTCCCGGGGCATATTGACCGTCGGGCGTGGTGGACGGTCGGGTCACCTCTTGGAAGGTGACCACGTCGGGGGCCGGCATCGCGTCAGGGCTTCGGCGTCGCACAGACGCCGGTTGGCGGACTCGCCAACCGCCCGCAGGGCGTTCCAGTTTACCGCGTTCACGCAGCGACCGATGCCGAAATCGCGGGTATCGCCGATCACGGTCTCGGTGCGGAGTGGCCCGGCCCTCTTTGAAGTATTGCTTGATGCGCGAGGACTTGTAGTAGGGGATCCTCGCTAGCTATAGCTAGCTCACGAGCTTGCCTGAAGGTCAGCCAGTAGGGGGGAGGAGTATCCCTGGCAACTCAGGAGGAAGACGTTGATCCCGCGATACTCCTTGCCGCTGATTAGGTTACGCAGGAGGCCCGACTCAGCGTGCCACGGCCTCCGCCACGGGACGACTCCCTGCTCAAGCTTGTTGATGATGCGATCCGTAATGATCTCGTACACGCTCGCCATTGGCTTTCATCCCGCTCCCCTCCGTGGTTTATGGGATAAACACAAATATGAGTTGGAACAGAAATAGCGTCAAAAGAAAATATTTTGTAGGCCAAAGACGTTGGAAGGTTTGGCCTTTCGCGCGACCCGCAAGCTCGACATATCCGACTTGCACGAGTCTTTTGTCCGTAGGGAGTAAACTCGGGCAGGATGCTGTTCGAGGGCCAAACGGGGCCGCCGCCTGGTCGGCGCTGCGCAGGGTAAGAAACTGAGGCAGACGTGGACGCGAACGGACTACGGAGAAAGGCGCTCACCTGGGTCGTCGGATGGCAGCTCATCCTCGCCCTGCTGCTCTTCGTGCCCGCTTGGTCGGCGCGCTTCTGGGAGGCGTGGGTCTACTGGACCCTCTTCTTCTTCGCCGAACTCTCGGGCACCCTCTATTTCCTGAAGCGCGATCCCGCTCTCGTTGAGAGCCGCCTCAAGTTCGGGCCGACCGCCGAACACGAGAAGAGCCAGAAGGTCATTCAGGCCCTGGTGGGCGTCCTCGCGTGCGCCGTGTGGGTTGTCCCTGGGATTGAGCGCCGCTTCCACCCTTCGGTCATCCCGCGACCCCTCGTGCTGGTAGCCGACGCGATTGTCGTGGCGGGGTTCGTGATCACCTTCTCGGCGGGCCGGGAGAACAGCTACGCCTCCAGCGTCATCGAAGTGACGGCGGGCCAGCGCGTGGTCTCGACAGGGGTCTACGGCCTCGTCCGGCACCCGATGTACGCGGGGGGCTTACTGATGCTCCTGGCCACGCCGTTGGCGCTCGGCTCGCTATGGGCGCTGGTCTTCGCCGTCGCGCTGTGCGGTGTCGTCGCGGCGCGGCTCCTGGATGAAGAGCGGTACCTATCGGGACATCTTGCTGGGTACAAGGAGTACTGCGGGAAGGTTCGGTATCGGCTGATTCCGTACGTGTGGTGAGCACCGCATCGCAAACGTGGACGTAATGGCCGAGTGCAGTTGCAACGCTCGAGTGCCCCGCCATCCAAGTTTGAAGCGTGATAGTGCTGGACGTAACGTACCGGCCAGAGAGCGCTCCGGCGCGGAGCGGCGCGAAAGGAGACACAGCAATGATAAGTCAGCACCTAAGTGTCAGACGATGCCCCACGCGGTGGGGGCTCGGCGTGCTTTGGGGCGTTGTAGCGATAGCAACTTCTTGCGCGGCTACATTTGATCTACCGCCTCTGGTCCAGCCGCCGAGCAGCGAGCACCATGCAGGCAAGGTGATCTGGGCCGACCTGATCACCCCCGACCTGGCCGGCGCCAAGCGCTTCTATGGCGGCCTGTTCGGCTGGACCTTCCAGGATATTCACATTTGGGACACGGACTACTCGATTGCCCTCCTCGACGGCGCGCCCGTCGGAGGGCTCGTACAGCGAACGATCCGGCCCGACGAGCGCCGGCAGCCCGCGTGGCTGACCTTCATATCCGTGCCGGATGTGGATGAGGCCGAGCGGATTGCTCTTGCCCACGGCGGCAAGGTTCTCTCGCAACCGCGCACGTTCGCTCAGCGCGGTCGGCAGGCCGTATTCGCTGATCCGCAGGGTGCGGTATATGCGGTCCTGCAATCGAGCAGCGGCGATCCGCAGGATGAGCTGGCTGTGCCCGGCGAGTGGATCTGGAGTTCGCTCGTGACGCCCGATCCCGACACCGCCGCGGCGTTCTATCAGGCCGTATTCGGTTATGAGGTCTTTGCCCTGCCGAGCGACGACGGCTCTGAGCATGTCCTGCTGGCGACCGATAATTACGCGCGAGCCAGCGCGAATGCGCTGCCTCCCAAGGCCGCCAACCTCCCTCCGCACTGGCTCAATTTCGTTCGGGTCACCAGTACCACCGCTGCGGTCGCCAAAGTGGAAGCGCTCGGAGGTCGAGTGCTCGTGGCGCCGCATCTCGATCGGCACGGTGGCCTGATCGCCGTGGTCGCCGATCCGGCGGGCGCACCGTTCGGACTGCTCGAGTGGACCGACACCGACAGCAAAGAGGTGGCGAAATGAGAATCGCGATCATCCGCCGGTCAACTCTAGGGCTGATCGTGGTGCTGTTCATGGCCCTCACCGGGTGCGTGGGTGTCGGCGGGTATGGTGTAGGCTTCTATGAGCCGGTCGGCTACGACTACGGGGGGTGGCATCCCGGCTATCGAGTGGGGCCGCCGCCACGAGGCGGGTATGAGCATCCGGCGCGATCCGATGAGCATCAGGCGCGATCGGATGCCCACCCGTCGCAACCCACCTATCGGCCAGCGTCGCCGTCGCGATCCATTCCGTCGATTCCGACGCAGTCGCACGGGGGTCAGTCGCACGGTGGTCAGTCGCACGGCGGACAGTCGAGCGGAGGCGGTCGGGGCGGTCA
>DATFYN010000120.1:0-2835 GCA_035315025.1 Myxococcota bacterium | reverse complement strand
TGCACAAGGAGTGACGCAACCGCACGTTATACCGCATGTGTGAGGGGGGAGGATGGCCTACGAGATCCGAGAAATGGCTTTTGCCGAGATCCTGGACAGCGCGTTCCGGCTCCTGCGCGACCATTTTGTTCTTCTTGTGGGGACCTCCGCAATTACTCTAGTCCCGGTTCAGCTCGGGTTAATTCTCGTCCCGTCTGTGACGCTCACGGGAGCGGGAGTGATCGGGATTGGAGCTCTTCTTCTCCTCGTCATTTCTCCGTTCATTCGAGCGCTGCAGGCCTTCGTGATCGGTGAGCTCTACCTCGGCCGCTCCGTATCGCTCGGACAAGCCTATCGGCAGATTCTCAGTATTTTCTTCCCGCTCACGGGGACGATTCTACTCTCAAGCCTCGCGATCATGGGCGCGACCCTGCTCCTGATCCTACCAGGGATCTATTTCATTCTGGCGTTCGTTTTGATCAATCAAGTCATGGTGTTCGAGCGCACGTTCGGCGCGAAAGCGCTCGGCAGAAGCCGAGACCTTATGCAGGGGAATTTTCTTCGCGCAATTGGGATCCTGTTCCTAGAAGCAGTCGTGAGCTGGACGCTCTCGTTCGGAATCGATCTCGCTCTCAGATTCGTTCCATGGCCGTGGCTCCACGCGCTCGCAGCCGGGGTTTCTGCGTCTGTCGCCTCGGCTTTCGGTGCCACGGCGCTAGTCGTGCTCTACTTCGACATTCGCTGCCGCAAAGAGGCTTTCGATCTCGAGCATCTCGCGCGCCTCGTGGAGTCAGGCCACAATCTGGCTGCAGCTCCCACCGCATAGGGCGCTGGGCACTCGAGAGAACGTCCGTATGCCATGAGTTCGATCGATTTTCCGTCGGATGACGCCTTGCGCGCCTTGGCGTCGCAGATCCTGGCTCGGCCGGAGTACGCGAAGTTTCGCCCGTTCGACGTGGTGTGGTGGGTTCACCTGAAGTCCGCACTTTTGCGCTTGCAATCCTGGGTGGCGGGTCTCGACCCCTGGCTATATGCAACCATTCTCGGCGGGCTTGTGCTCCTGCTGGCGCTCCTCATCTTTCACATCGTGTGGTCTCTTCGCGCGGCGCTCGGCACCGCATCAAACGCGAACCATCGAACGGCGAAGACGCAGGCCACCGCGCTCGATGCGCAGGCGCGCCGTCTCGCGGAGGAGGGGTGCTTTCTCGACGCTGCGCATCAAATGCACCTCGCGTGCATCGACCGGCTCTTGCGCGAGGGTGTCCTCGAACTCCATCGGCACGATCCCAATCGGACGCTCCGTAAACGCCTAAAAGCGACTTCAATGAGTGAAGACCTAAAGGCAGTGTTCGTCTCGCTCCTCGAACGCCTCGAGAGGAGGTGGTTCCGCGACCACACCGCGGATCCGTCCGATCGCGAGCTTTACGACGAGTGGCGGAACCTACACGAGCGGATTGAGTCCGTGGGGCACGTTTAGTGAGACGTCCCGCTGCAATCCTTTCGGTTGTGGTGTTCTTCGGCCTCGTGATTGTTGGGTTGTGGCGGGGCGACGACTACCGCGATCTCAGCGCCACAAGTTTTGGCAGAATCCCCCGCGGACATCGAGCCGTGTATGACTTCCTGTCAGAACTTGGGCTCGCCGTTGCCCGAAGCTATGCGCCGCCTCCCCAGCTTCCCGTTCACGCGACCGTGTGGTGGATCGAACCCGATCGGCCATGCGAGGAGCCCAGGGTGGATGACGAGCCATCGACTGGGCGCCGTCGGGGTATGCCTGAGCTGGTCCTCGATGGCCCAGACCTCAACAGCTGGATCGTTGCGGGAGGAACAGCGGTGGTCTTTCTGCCGCCCGACTCGCATGTCTGTTCCCAGGATGCGAGGCTTGCGGGCGTGGCCTTGCCGCCTCGCGAGGAGATTGCGGTGGATCCAGCGATCTCGGCTGGGAAACCCGACACGAAGCGCGCAACGCACGAGCCGCAGGTGAGCGTAGAGGGCAAGCTCGTCTCCCATCCCCGCATACTCGATCTTCGCGCACCTCTGAGCTTCCAAGGTCTTCCCCAGGACGTACCCGGAAGGGGCGCCGAGCCGCGTTGGGAAGCCGCCGCCCGGATTGGCGGGCGTCCGTTCGTGCTGTGGCAGGGACTCGGTCAGGGGCAGCTCGTGGTGGTCGCGGACGCTCGCTTTGTGCGGAACTCGGGGCTTGATCGCGCTGACGCCGCGCTGCTCGTGGCGGACCTTGTCCGGGCATACGGAGTGCCGTGGATCGATGAGCGAGCCCACGGCTTCGTCATTTCGAGAAGCGCCCTCGCATATCTGGTCTCTTCACCCGCTGCTCCATTTCTCGCGGGCGCTGCGATTCTCGCGCTGGCCTTTGTGTGGTTCCACGCCGCGACGCCTCCGAGACGAGTCGCTGAGCTCGATCCCAGCGCACCCAGCCTCGACGCTTTCGTGGACTCACTCGCCGCGTGCTACGCCTCCACTCGCGAATATGCCCGCGTCTTTGAGCGTTTTCGCGAGCTCACCTCGCGTCGCCTCCGTAGGCATTTCGGTTTGCCGCCGGACGCGCCCGAATCCCAACTCGTCGAGCGCCTGCGGCGGCGTTCTGCATTGCCTCCCGAGGCGCTCGATCTGTTGACAAACGGGACCCCGCTTGGGAGCGCCAGCGAACTCGAGACCGCGGTCCAACAGATCGATCGTCTGGTTCGGGAGGCCATTGGATGACCGACCCTAGCCCCGCCGCGGTTTCAGAAGTGACGAGGTTGTATCAGGACCTCCTCGCGGGAGTAAGACTGAACGTGATCGGTCAGGACGCAGCGGTGCGTTTCGTCTTCGTGACACTTCTTTGCGCGAGTCACAGTC
>DATFYN010000119.1:0-4887 GCA_035315025.1 Myxococcota bacterium | reverse complement strand
GTACCGCTCATGGTGTACCGAGCAGCGATGCTCGGGTGGGCGCTCTGGTTGGCCTTTGCACTGCTCGGCTGGTTGCGCTGGGGTTGGAGCTCCTTCAGCGAGGGCGGCCTCTGGAGGCCATGGCGTCCCAGGCGCGCGGCGAAGGCCTAGGGCGATCGGTTTCGCGAGGAAGTTCCTAGGTCGGGGGGAACCTCACGACGTAGTGCACGACGTCATCGCCAGGACGATAAAAGTCGCGCACGCGGGCTTCTTCCCGAAAGCCTACAGCCTCGTAGAGCGCGCGAGCCGGGGCAGCCGGGGCGTCGCCGGAGGCCTCGAGGGTGAGCAGGCGTACCCCACTGGCGCGGCAGTCGGCAAGCACGCGCTCCATCAGCGCGTGCGCAATCCCGCGACGCTGAAAGGCTTGGTGGACGGCGATCCAGTAGAGGTGCCAGCATCCGTCCGTCATCGGTGTCGGGCCGTAGCACGTGTAGCCCCCAAGCGATCCCTCGAGGAACGCGCCGATCATGCGGTAGTCCTCGTAGGGCCGGAGCGCTTCTTCGAACACGTCGAGGGCGGTACGAATTTCCTCTTCACGGAAGACCCGCGCCCCGCGCAACACAGACTCCACCGCGCTTTTGTGGTTTGCATGAAGCGCGCGCAGCTCGAGCTCAGGCACCGCCCGCACCCCAGGCCCAGTCGAGCTGACGCGCGACGAATTCGTCGAACCGCAAAGCGGCGGCGGCAAGGGCCTCGTGTACGCCCTCGGCCGGGGAAAGGTCGGGGTTCGCATTGACTTCCAGGACGTGTGGAGCACCGAATTCGTCGAGCCGCAGGTCGAGCCGGGCATAGCCGGACAGAGCGAGTCCCTTCCAGGCCCGCCGCGCGATCTCGCAGAGCCTCTCGCCAAGCGCCGGCGGGATGCGGGGTGCGTGTTCGATCCGTGTGGCCTTGTACGCAGCGCTGTCGATCCGCCACTTTGCATCGTAAGTAAGCAGACGCGGGGCGCCGGCGGGGAGCTCGAACAGGATCTCCGACACCAGGATGACCGCGGGCTCTGCGCCACCTGCCACAAAGACGTGAAGCTCGCGACCGGGGAGATAGTGCTCGATCAGGACGGGTCCGCCGAGGGCGTCGGCGAGCTCCTTCGCGCGAGCGGCTGCGGCCTCGGGCGTGGGGGCGAGGCTCGCCGCCGTGACCCCGATCGAGGCGTCTTCACGGGCTGGCTTTACGACCACGGGGTACGCAAGCCCGTCCAGTCCGTCCGCCGAGATCGGGCCCGGCCCCATGGCCACGCCGTCCGGCGTTGGGATGCCGAGCACAGCGAGGCGCGCTTTGGTCGCCGGCTTGTCGAGCAGCAAGCGCAGGGCCTCAGGCGGGCAACCGGTGACCCGGGTCGTGTGTGAGGCGATGCGCAGGGCGGCCTCGCTCTCACGCGCGGGGTCCCCGGAAAGCGACTCGCACAGGTTGAAGGCCGCTTGGAAGCCCGCGCCTCCAAGACCACGCTCGAGGGAGTCCCCGTCGCACACGGGGACGAGGCAGGCTCGGTGGCCCGCGCGCTCGAGACCCCGGGCTACTTCCCACGCCGCAGCCTGGTTCACCTCGCAGGCGGCGTCCCGCAGGCGCCCCGACGCCGCGGACACGTAGACGACGGCGACCCGCACAGAAATCGTGCCGCGGCTAGGAGGCGCGCTGCTCGATGGGTACGTACCTCAAGCCCGTGGGCCCGACGTACTTGCCGCGTGGCCGGTAGATGCGGTTTTTCGCGTACTGCTCCAGCACGTGCGCACACCAGCCCGCCACCCTGCTCATGGCAAAGACGGGCGTAAACAGATCGGTCGGGATGCCCATGGCGTGGTAGACGGTCGCCGAATAGAAGTCGACATTCGGCAAGAGTCCTTTCTCGCGCTGCATCACGTCATCGATACGCACACTCATCTCGTAGAGCTGCGGCTGCCCGATCTCGGCCGTGATCTGCCGGCTCATGTCGCGCAGGATCTTTGCGCGCGGGTCGCCCTCCTTGTACACACGATGGCCGAAACCCATCACCTTGCGCTTTTCCGCGAGGGCTTCCTTCAGGAAGGGCTCGATGTGGTCCATCGAGCCGATCTCCTGCAGCATGCGCATCACGCGCTCGTTCGCCCCGCCGTGGAGCGGGCCCTTCAGCGTTCCGATCGCGGCCATGATGCTCGAGTAGAGCCCGGACTCCGTACTGGAAGTCACGCGCGCGGAGAAAGCCGAGGCGTTGAGTTCGTGGTCAGCGTGCAAGATGAGGCAGGTGTCGAACTGCTGGACGCGCCTCGATTCCGGCTCTTCGCCGAAGAGCATGTACAGGAAGTTCCAGGAGAGCGACTTGCCCTTGATCGGCTGGAGCGGCCACTGGCCGGTTCGCACCCGGTGGTAGGCAGCGATGATCGTGCCAAGCCGCGCCGTGAGCCGAATCGCCTTGCGTCGGTTCGGCTCGTCCGCGATCACGTTCGCATCGGGATCGTGGAGCGACAGGCCGGCCACCACGGCGTGTAGGAAATCCATAGGATGGACTTCGGTCGGGAGGCCGTGGAACCAGCCGAAGCAGCGCTGCGGCAGCGCCATCTTTTCGTGCAAGCTGGCCTGGAAATCAGAGAACTCCTTCTGGGTCGGAAGCCGCCCATACCAGAGCAGGTAGACGACCTCCTCGAAGGTCGAGTTCGCGGCCAGGTCTTCGATCGTGTAGCCGCGGTAGGTGAGTGTCGAACCCACGATCGCGCTGATGGAGGTCGTACAGGCCACCACACCCTCAAGACCGCGATCAATCGCGCCCGCGTACTCCGTTGCCTCTTCCGCCACCGGGACTCCTCCTCCTACGCGTTGGCTTTCGCCAGGACCGCTTCCCGCATCGCTCGAGCGGCGATGCGCGCGATCAGTTCGTCGTAGGGTAGCCCGGCGCGGCCGGTCGCGAACACGATGTCGCCTTTCTCCGGGGAGAGGCCGGGCAGGGGATTTGCCTCCAGGAAATACGGGATGCCGTCTTCGTCCAGGCGGAAGTCGAGCCGAGCCACGTCCCGGCACTCAAGAGCACGGAACGCGGCAAGCGCTGCGCTGCGCAGGCGGTCGAGGACTTCGGGCGGCAGTTCCGGGGGGACCGCGTAGCGCACCCGCTGCTGCCAGTTGCGCTTGGCCTCGATGGTGTAGACGAAGTGCGAAAGCGGACCCCACTGGGGCAGGATCTGCATCATCGCCGCGACTTCGGGCTTTTCACAGCCAAGGACGGCGACCGTGACTTCGGGACCCGCCACAAACCCCTCCACCAAGGCGGGCTGCCGGTAGCGCGCGGCTACCGCCTGCACGCGTTCCTCGACGGCGTGTCGATCGAAGGCGAGGGCGAGGCCATCGTGAATGCCCTTGCTCGAACCCTCGAACACAGGCTTCACGATCGCGGGCAAGGGAAGAGTGGCGGGGAGCGCCTCGCCGGGGCGCACCACAACGCCCTCGGGCACGGCGACGGCGCCCGCCATGAGCCGCCGGGCGACGCCTTTGTCGAGCGTCGCGGCCAAGGTGAGGGCATCAGAGCCCGTATAGGGGAGGCCCAGGTGCTCGCAGATTGCGGGAACCACGGCTTCTCGCCCCCTTCCGCGCAAGCCCTCAGCCAGGTTGAAGACGAAATCAGGCGACTCTTCTAGCAGCCGAGGAACGAGGCGCGGGTCGTCCTCGAGCGGAAAGGCGTCGACACCGCACCTTGCAAGGGCTGCCGCGACGGCCTCGGGCACCTCGGGGAGATCGAACTCCTCGAAGCGATCGTCGGCAGCGACGACGGGAGCCTCGGGAAGGCGGCTGTAGACGACGGCTGCGCGGAGGCTCACGACCCCTGGATGACCCGGAGGTCGCGTGCCGCACGCCGCGTGCGTGGCGCGCGCGGTGCGGGCGTGGGCGGCGGCTCGGGCCGCACTGTGGATACCGCAGCTTGAGCTGTCTCGACCTCGCTCTGCAGCGCCTCGCGTCGTTCATAGTGGGGAAGGCCTGCGGGGACAAGACGCTGGGAGTCGTCGGCGAGCAGATCGGAGACACTCTGCGCCGGGCGTGAGCTGCGCCTGCGCCGAATCTGGCCATCGCCGTTGCCCTTCGCCGCCGCAGCCGCAGGTGGTTGGTCCGCCACGCTCACCAAAACGCCCTCAAAGTTGCGAAGCACAAGCGTCCTCTCGCCCTGACTTACCAGGTAGTTCGGCATGAGAGGAATCTTCCCGCCACCGTCCGGCGCATCCACCACGTAGGTCGGCACCCCGAAGCCTGTGGTGTGGCCGCGCAGACCCTCGAGGATCTCAAGGCCGCGCCGGATCGAAGTGCGCAGATGCGCCGTCCCCTTCACGTCGTCGCAGTGATAGAGGTAGTAGGGGCGAACCCGGATTCGCAGGAGACCCTGTACCAGGGCCTTCATGACCTCGAGAGAATCGTTCACGCCGGCGAGGAGAACCGACTGGTTGTTTACGGGGATACCCGCCCGGAGCAGGCGGTCGACCGCGGCTGCGGCCTCGGGCGTGAGCTCGTTCGGGTGATTGAAGTGCGTATTCACCCACAGCGGCGCGTAGCGCTCGAGCATCGCCACAAGCTCGGGCTCGATCCTCATCGGGAGCATCACGGGCTCCCGGGAGCCGATACGGACAATTTCCACGTGGGGGATCTCGCGAACACCCCGTAGCACGTACTCGAGCTGCGAAAGGGGGAGCGTCAGCGGATCGCCGCCCGAGATCAACACGTCTCGGATCTCGGGGTGGCTCCGGATGTACGCCAGGGCTTGGTCCACCTCCTGCGGGTCGCGGGCGGCATCCGAGCCCCGCCAATTCCGCTTTCGGATGCAGAAGCGGCAGTACGACGTGCAGAAGCTTGTGACTACGAAAAGCACGCGGTCGGGGTAGCGGTGCGTGAGCCCTGGGG
>DATFYN010000118.1:0-2503 GCA_035315025.1 Myxococcota bacterium | reverse complement strand
AAAGACGATCCGCGTTGGCGTCGCAATACCCTGGACTATCTTGACCTCTTCCGTGCGGCCACGAAGAACCTCCGTCTCGCCTCGATAGCGAACCGTCCGGAGCGGAATGAAGGTTTCGGGGTCGAGCCACGTCACGCGCCGGTCGAACCGCTGATTCGATTCCAGGGTGCGTTCGACCAGTCGCAGGGTTGGGTGTCCCGAAACGGAGTCCTCGGTGACCGACTCCGCTCGCGTAGGGAGCGATTGGGCGAGTCCAAAACCAAGGTATTCGAGATCGATTCCGTAGACATCCTCCCGGGCGAGGGTCTCGGCGATCCTCCGCACGCGATGGAGGGCGGGCTGATACAAGAAGTAGTCATTGGGTCGATCCGGGTTCTCGAGGTATAGGAGACCGAGACCGCGCATATCGAAAGGCTCGTCGAACCGAGCCAACACTCGCTCGCGGTGTGGACCGAGATCGTCTCGCCAGACGCTGAGACGTCTCTCTTCGCGCTTACCCTGCCGATCGAGGATCAGGCCCACCGTGGCACTAAAGTGCTTGCCGTCGAGCCGGCCGAGCCAACTCTTGCGCACGTCCTCCGCCGAGAGCTGACCCGGACGGGCAGCGGCCTGATTCAAAACCGCCATAGCGACAAGCACCGCAACGAGGTAGACGCCGGTGCGCTTCACTTGTTATCGCGCCTCAACGGTCGACATTGATCGGGGAGACGCAGAGCAATGCTGGTGACAACCCTCACGGCGGGAAATGCACCAAGAACACTCTGCATCACGCCCGCAGTTCGACAAACTGTTTTGTAGTAAAGGGTCACGTCCTAGACTTGCTGGAAAATAGGAGGGGGATGCAACCTCACTGGTGACAACAACCAGAAGTCCGACTCGGCAACCCGCCGGATCGGGCGAGGAGGCATCCCCGTGTCGACGAGAGTACCGGCTTCCGAGCGGACGAGTCAAAGGCTTCGTGAGCTGCTCGGCAATCTGCCCGACGGCGAGGCTCTATCCGAGGTGATGAAGCTCGGGATGCGGAAGATCGTGGAGGAGGCGCTCGAGGCGGAGGTCTCGGATGCGCTGGGCCGCGGCTACTACGAGCGCGGGAGCGAGCCGGGCCGCGGGTATCGCAACGGGACGCGGACTGGACGCCTGAAGACGGCCGAAGGCGTGGTCGAGTACGGGGCCCCGCAGGTCGCCGACCGCACCGAGCCGTACCGCTCGCGCATCCGCGCGCAGCTCGGGCAGCGCACGCAGGCGCTCGAGGAGCTGGCGGTCGAGATGTACGCGCGTGGGCTCTCGACGCGCGACATCGAGGAGGTGTTCCGGGACGAAGCCGGCCAGTCGATGCTCTCGCGCACGGCGGTCTCGGAGGTGACCGAGCGGCTGTGGGCGGAGTACGAGGGCTTCGCCACGCGCGATCTCTCGGAGTTCGCGGTCCTCTACTTCTTCGTCGACGGCATTGCTGAGCGGCTTCGCGCCGGCCAGCCGCGCGAGGCGGTGCTGTGCGCCTGGGGGATCTGCGCCGACGGCACGAAAGTGCTCTTGCACCTGGCACCGGGCACGAAGGAAGACACCGAGAGCTGCCGGGCGTTCTTCCAGGACTTGAAGCGCCGCGGCCTTCCCGATCCGCTGCTCGTGGCGACGGACGGCGCACCGGGCTTGATCCGCGCCGTGGAGGAGTGCTTCCCGCGCTCGCACCGGCAGCGTTGTCTCGCCCATCGCAGCCGGAACTTGCAGAGCAAGGTGACCGAGGCCGACTGGCCCGAGTTCCGCGTGCACGTGAAGGCGTGCTACGAGGCGCCCTCGCTCGAGATGGCCCGCGCGCTCCGCCAGGGCGTCGTCGATCGCTACGCGAAGACATTTCCGGTGGCGATTGCGTGCTTCGAAGACGACTTCGAGGCGTGCATCGCGCATCTGCGCTTCCCGATCGCGCACCGCAAAGTGATCCGCACCACCAACCTGCTCGAGCGGCTCTTCGTCGAGGAGCGCCGGCGGACCAAGATCATCCCGAACTTCTTCCACGGCGAGCGCCCGGTGCTGAAGCTCATGTACGCGGCGCTCATCCGCGGTGCCGAGCGCTGGCGCGGAATCCACTTGAGCGTGTTCGAGACGCGTCAGCTCGAAGCCATTCGCCAGGAGCTCGACGAAGAACACCGACGCCGGCATCTGCCGCCGTCTCGATCGTCAGAGGCCAAGTCCCCCTCTCACGTTTCCAGCAAAGTCAGGACTTGACCGTAGTAAAGCTCAGCATGGCCGGAGCTGAACCACAGACGTAGGTGTGGAGCCCTCAAGTTGCCACAACTTGGCTCGTAGACGCCGCAAGCAGTTTTCGAAAGAGACACGTCTTGAGCCCCTCAACTGGACGTCGAGCACCGCCGAGGCACTCGGAAATCAGTGTATCAGGTGTGCAGTCGCAACCGCGAATCGCCTATGGCAGGCGGTTCGCATCGACACAGGGAGAGATGATACGCAGCCTGTTCGCATGGGGACATCCACAAACTGCCATCCGGACGAG
>DATFYN010000117.1:0-18074 GCA_035315025.1 Myxococcota bacterium | reverse complement strand
CGCTATGACGAGATCCTTCCGCGGGACTACTGGGACCCGGCAGCCCGGGCTCAGCGGCTCGCAGCCCTCGGCGTCGACGAGGCCATCGTCTTCCCGAATTATGGTCTCATCTGGGAACGGAAGCTCAGCTGCGACCTCGGGGCGCTGCGCGCCAACATGGCAGCCTGGAATCGCTGGTGCGAGGCAGTGATCGCCGACGGAAAGGGGCGCCTCCACCCAGTGGCGCATCTGACACTGCGTGACTTGCCTTGGCTCGAGGCACAGCTTGCGCGCCTTTCCGCTGCCGGAGTACGCGCCGCCATGATCGCTCCCGCGCTGGTGGACGGAAAGCCGCTCTCGCACCCCGATCTCGACCGCGCCTGGGCCGCGTTCGTACACCATGGCATAACACCGTGCTTCCACGTCGCGGACCAACCGAAGGTCTTTGACGAGGTGTGGTACACAGACCGCAACGAGCTCGGTGTGTCTGCGGTTGACACCGTCTTCCTCTACGTACCGGCAGCCCTCGCGCTCACCGATTTGATCCTAAACGGTGTGCTCGAGCGCCACTTTGAGCTGCGGATCGGGATCGTCGAACTCTCCGCGGTGTGGGTACCGCTCTTCCTCATGATGCTCGACGGTGGGACGGAGTTCGTGCGGCGCCTCTCTGGTGACGCGAGCAGGCTCTCGATGCGTCCGAGCGACTACTTCCGGCGCCTCGTGCGCGTCTCGTCATTCGCCTACGAGCTCCCACGCAATCTGGAGCGCATGCTGGGCGGCAGCGATCTGCTCATGTGCTGCAGCGACTACCCTCACTCCGAAGGCACCGCGCGGCCGCTTGAGGACTACGCGGCCACGGGGCGTTTCGCTGCGCGCCCTGCTGACGCCCCGGGCCTCTTCTACGAAAACGCCGCGTTCCTGCTTCGAAAGCCATCGGCGCGCGGAGATGCCCGCTGAGCCATACGTTCGATGAATGGGATCATGCTCGTGAGAGGACGAACCAGGCATTCAGCACGACGAAGTCGGGACAATCTTTGGAAACGTCGGCGGTGACCGAAACCCCTTGCCTCCCCAGGCAATCCTACCCATACCAGAATCAACAGTAGGGGTTCAGGAGACGAGCCTCGCGAGCTCCGTCGCGAAGCGCGGCGCTGTTCCCGCATCGTCGTGTTTGAAGAAAACCCAGGCCTCAGACCATGCTGCGCCTCGCAGCCGCTCCGCCCAGGCGCTCAACGCGTCTTGGCTGTAGTCATGGCAACGCAGGCGTAGGTAGCCGAAGGCGGCGGTAGACACGAAGGGAGTTGCGAAGTCTTCGGCTTGCGCGACGCAGAGCGCGGCACCGCGCTCACGCAGCAACCCGTAGACCTCGTCATCGAACCAGGATGCGTGCCGAAACTCGAACGCGGCTCGGCCGGCGGCCGGAAGGAGCGCCAGGAACTCGCGCAGCCGGGGCACATCCTTGCGCTGGTACGGCGGGAGCTGATAGAGGGTCGGACCACGTTTTGTGCCGAGGGCCTCGGCCGCGCGCTCGAAGGCCTGGAGCAGGTCCTCCGCACCCGCGAGGCGCTGTACATGCGTGATGCGCCGGGGGGCTTTCAGGGCGAAGGAGAAGCCCGGAGGCACCTCCTTGGCCCATCCCGCGAGGACCTCAGCCCGGGGTAGGCGGTAGAAGGTGTGATTGATCTCGACTGTTGGGAAGCGATCGGCGTAGAAACGCAGCATCCGCGCGCTAGGGAGATCTTCGGGGTAGAAGGTTCCCTTCCATTCCTTGTAGGCGAACCCGCTGGTTCCCGCCGCGATCTGCACCCCGCACCTCTAGGGCTGCGCGTAAGGTTCGTTCCGCGCCACCTTAATTTAATAATTAGCATGCCGGAACGCGGCGAACGATTAAAAACCCCGCCAATGCGCGCTCGGTCGCCGGGAAAAGGCGAGCCAGGTACGCCCGAACGACGAGGTATTGTAGTATTTATTCGTTACCTCTGCGTTGAGATTCGGCACCTACGATGCGCTCCAACCGGGAGGGAATCAGATGCTCGATCCGCATCTGAAAGAGATCCGCAGGGTCGTCCCGAGCGCCCAGGGCTGCGAGGATTGTTTGAGAATCGGCGCCACCTGGGTTCATTTGCGCCTGTGCCTGACCTGCGGACACGTTGGTTGCTGCGACTCCTCCCCGAACAAACACGCGAGAAAGCACTTCCATGGAAGCGGCCACCCGATTATCCAGTCCTTCGAGCCGGGAGAGGACTGGCGCTGGTGTTTCGTAGACGAAGCCGAGGTGTGAGCTGGGAGGGACCGCTCGCATCCGTGGTCGGATGAACGCGCCCTGTGGAGCGCGTTCTCACGCGCACATTCCGGAGATTTCGTCAGCTAGGCCTTCTGCGGCGGCCCGCCACCATGAGACCCGCAACACCCGCTCCTAGGAGCAGCATCGTTCCGGGCTCCGGAGCAGCCTGGAGGACAAAGTCCGTCCCGATCACGATATTGACCGGGATACCGAGCGTCGTGAGTGTGCTGGTCGTGGTGAAGGGGATTGTCCAGGTCTGATCCACGACATCCAGCGTCGTCAGTGAGCCTGTGGGTGCGGTTGCGACTGTCGGTGTCTTCGAGAAATCGAAGATCGTCACGCTGCCCCCAGGATCACCTGTCCGCTATCCACCGAGATGACCGTCCCCCCCCGAGGTCCGGGTTGAACGGGTTGGTGCCGTTCGTGCTGGTCGTCGCCGGCAACGTCACGTCGACATGGAAGTTGTCGAACGCAAGAACACCGAGGGCCGAGCCTGGAGCAGTGAAGTCCGCCACGTCGAAGCTGCCCGAGCCACCCACCGTCGACACGTTCGTCGGTGTCACCGTGATGTCGGTGCTGGCAGTACCCGTGATCGCGCCTGAGCCAGTCGCGGTGCCGATGACACCGGCTGCAATGGAGATGCTGTACGCACTCGGTGGAATCGCAACGGCGTTTAGGGGCACTGCGTGCGCAGCACCGGTCAACAAGACCGACGCGGCGGCAGCCAGAAATCCATTCTTCAATATTCGCATAGCGATGAGTTTCTCTGTTGTTGTCGCGACGGAAGCCGCACCTTTGTGCACCTTCCACACGCCAGCTTTATTCGATCGGAGGCGTAAACATCTGCGCCTTCGGAAGGAGGTCCGACGTACGCGCTTTGTGGGAGCTCAGGGCGGCTCGGTAGCAGCAGGTCGGCCCACGCCGGACCCGAATCCCTTCCCAACCAAATGTTCAAGCAACTCGCTTGCCCGCAGAGGGTTCCGTCCGAGGCTTGCGGAGCAAACCCCCGTTCGCCCTTGAGAAAACAGAAGCACATAGGGTGACCCCGCTGCGGATTGTGGCGGCGGAAGTGGAACAGGCCTTCCGTCGGTGATGGCAACCTTTTCCCATCCGGTTCGACATGATTCGCGGAGGCCTTTGCGGGCATGGCGGCGGCGTGCGCACCACGTGCGCGACGGTGGCGTCCTTCCGAGCGATGCGCTTCGCGCATGTTAACGACAGAGAACGACCTTCGCGCATGGGCCGGACCCAATGCTCTCCTCTTCGAACGCGCAACCCCAGCATGGAGACCTGGCCCAATCCTTGGGAATTCGCGAGGTTGTAGCGACGCCATCACGCGAGGACGAGGAGGAGTGGCGGAGTTGCGCATCGTGAGCGAGGTGAGTCGAAGGAGACGCAAGAAGGGTTCCGGGACGAAAGCCTCGGCTCGAGCGATCCGAGAGGCGGGCGAAACTTGCATCTACCGAGTCCCAATTCCGCAGCGATCTCCCTTCCAATGCCCAGCCACGCCGTCCCATCCGCAATGACTGCGCTTCTGACCGCGTCCTCGTCCAAACCTCGGCGGCGGACTCCGGCAACCACGCCACTCTGCAAGAGGCTGATTGGCCACGCGGTTGCGGCCGACCCGGTGCTGGGTTGAGCGAGCGCCAGCCGACTCCGACCGAAACCTCGCCTGGTCGCCCGGAAGAACTGCGGAGGAGCGTCCGCCTCGGCCTCTTTGGGTCCACGCCAGCTTTCACGGTGCGGCAGTGGCGCGTATTCCTCATCGCGACCACCGCGGGCTTCTTCGACAACTACGACCGCGCGTTGTTGAGCCTCGCGCTCAAACAGATTCAAAAGGGCTTGAAGATCTCCGAGGCAGCGCTGGGCACGGTGCTTTCAGTGATTCGCCTCGGTTATATCTTTTCGTTGTGCATCACGCCGCTGGCCGATGTGTTCGGCCGGCGGCGTCTCCTGCTCTATACCATCGTCGCTTATACGGTCTTCACCGGCCTCACTGCGGTAGCCCCGAATGAGCACGTATTTGCGATGTGGCAAATGCTGGCGCGCGCATTTGCCGGTGCGGAAGGAACCGTCGCGCTGGTCATCCTGAGCGAAGAAGTAGACGCCGGCGTAAGGGGATGGGCGATCGGATTGCTTTCCGCGCTGGTGTCCGTCGGCTATGGACTGGCGGCCCTTGCGTTCGCCGGGATTAACGTCATGCCATACGGGTGGCGCGGCCTTTACGCGCTGGCTCTGATTCCACTCGTCCTTATCATCCCCTTGCGCCGAGTGCTGCCCGAAAGCCGCCGATTCGAGCGGGAGGAGCGGTCTGGTGAGCGTCCCAGGAGCGTCCTCGCTCCCCTGAAAGCGCTCTTCCGCGCCTATCCGACGCGGCTCGCGATGCTGGTGGCCGTGGGCTTCCTCGGGAATTTGGGTGGGAATGCGGCGGGCTTCTTCTTTCCGAAATACCTGCAGGAAGCCCATGGTTGGTCTCCCGGCGACGTTTCGCGCCTGTACTTCTTGGGTGGTGGCCTTGGAATTCTCGGCAACATCGTAGCTGGGCGCATGAGCGATCGATTCGGGCGGCGCAGAATGGGCTCGCTGTTCTTTCTGCTAGCGCCGTTCCTGACCATCTGGCTTTATTCAACACGGAGCAACCTGGTGATTCCGATCTGGGTTGTCGAGCTGTTCTTCGACGTTGCCGGCAGCACCATCGTGACTGCGTACGGTGTGGAGCTCTTCCCGACGTCGTACCGCTCGACTGCGGGCAGTGCGTTGGCCGTGGCGGGCACAACGGGCGGCGCACTCGGCCTGTTTCTCGAGGGCGTGCTTTACCGTGCAACCGGGTCCCATTGGGTCGCGGTCTGCTGTCTCACGATCTTTTGGATGGTTGCTCCTGTCGTCATGTTTTTCTCATTTCCTGAAACCGCAGGTCGTGAACTCGAGGCGATCTCCCCGGAAAAACCCGCGACGTCCGTGACCTCACCTGCAGGGCCGCCTTGACTCCCCGACGTCGAAGCCCACACACCGCCCTGGCGAAGGGCGCCTCTTGCACCTACTGGGCTCGAAAAACGGTTCACCGCGCTGCAAAGCCAGGCTTATGCGACGGCCCACGGTCCCGGATAGTTCACCTTTAGGCGTCCATATTCTCCCGAGATCGGTCGGGAAGATCGGCGTCGACGTCGCCGAGCGCAGGCTAGTCGAGTTTCTTCCCGTGGATGCGTTTCACTGGAATGGTGTCCAGGTCGACCCCTTCCAAACACCTGATGTTGATACTCCATCCGCAGAACTCCGGTGCGCCCTCGGCGATTTCCTGGGCCGCCCGGTGGCGTGGTCGTCGGAATGGCAGGATGCCGCACGTGGGGCAGAAGTAGTCCTCAGCGGTGTGCGTGTGCCACTGGTAGAGCGTGAGGTCTTCGAGTGCTGAGAGAAGGCGAAAGTGGACGGCTTCCACCCGGTGAATGAGCGCACCTCTCCTGCGACAGATCGAGCAGTCGCACGAGCGAACGTGATCTAGGTCGAGATCCACCTCGAAGCGGACGCGACCGCAATGGCACGAGCCTTGATACGTCCGCATGCCGCGATCCTATTGTGCATTGGGAGAGCGCTGCGGTTCTTCCCGTGGCGATGTCCTCGGCTGTCATCCACGGTTTCACCGCCTGCACTACGCAACGTAGCCAGCTGTTGAGAAGGTCCGCAACCTCCTGCTTGAGGACCCGGACCAGTTGTGAGAGGGTTCTTCTCCTCGCTCGTGTATCCACCAAACTATCACCCGCACAGGGCTGCGCTTGATCATGGGTGCAGTCCGGTCCCTCGTCGGTCGGGAATCTACCTGGCCGGCCCAGGCGCAGGGGGGTCTTCGCGGACCGCCGCCGCGGGCTGTTCCTGTTCCAGGGCATCGCGCAACGCCTGTGCCACCGTCGCGTAGCGCAGCAGCGTCCGGGACGATGCCTCCTCCTCAACGAAGCCCTGCGCCTTGAGCGCGGCCTCGATCGCCGCGAGGTGCAGCGCGCCCCAGGGCACGATCACACAGCGATACTTGTCGAGAGCATTCGTGATCGCCTCGAGGAGATGCCGGTTGCGCAGCGTCAAAATGTCCTCGTTCGCAGCGGAGAGAAGCGCCCCGGCGTCTCCGCGCCCCGCAAACTGGCGCAGCGCAGCGATCGCCTCGCCGGGACTCCGCGCGCTCCATACCGACCCGGCGGCGTCGAGGAAGGTGATGGTCTCCGGGCGGAAGTCGCGCAGGTCGACGTCGGCGTTCCGCACGTCCGGCGTCTCCGCAGTTTCGGCCTCGTCCTCGTCTAACACGCCTTCGACATCAGGTTGCGTCGAAAGACCGAGCGCCTTTGCGGCCGCGACATAGGACAGTGGTCGGCGGAGGCGGCCATCCTCGTCGCTCACGCCCTCCTCCAGCACCACCGTGGAGGGCCCGCGGAAGCCGTGGAACAGCTCGCGATACGACACGGCCTCGCCGAGATGCATCATTCCCACGAGGCGGACCTCGCGATCGCCATGCCGATAGCGGCGCTCGTGGATACGGATCTCGTGCCCATGGAACGTCACGAAGCCGGCGGTCACGCGCTCGAGTTGTGCCGCGGCACCGAAGACCACGCTCGCTGCGAAGAGCGGCGGCACCAGAAGAGTGTTGAGCGCGAGGAAAGCCACGCTGGAACGCAGACGGAAGGTCGGGCCGACCAAGCGGCTGGGGTCGAGGCGGAAGCGTCCGTGGGCGGCGCGCACGAGAAGGAATGCCAGCGTAGCGCTCGCGAGCTGACAGGAGATACCGAGCGCGTCGAAGGCTTGGGCCGACGTCATGACGAGGGGGACCGGTGGCGCACCGAGGATCCACCAAACGGTGACGAGGAGCGGCGCTGCGAAGACCCGCTTCGGCAGTCGCGGCATCGCAGCGAGGGCGACCCACGCCGCGACAAGGACAAGGAGCGTGACACGAGCCACGATGTTGCGCGGGGCCGCGAGGAAGGTGCTCTCGGTTGCACCACGGAGGAGATGGTCAGCGAGGGAAACCACACCGTCGGCCGCATACAGGGCGAGTACCGCGTTCCCGAACACGGCGAGACCACGTGACCCGAGCCCGCGCTCGGACGATGCGGCGGTTATACCTGACTCCGCAGGTTCCACTTGCTCATCATCCCGGTTGTGTACGCAGCAACCACCACAGGATACCATCGATTCGAAGCCAAGGATTGACGGATCGATTGGCACCATATACACGCGGACTCGGTGCACAACCCAGAGAGGCGCACTGGGACGCTCGCCCTCAACGAATCGCGCCCTTCGAAGCTGCCGCTGCATGCGGCTATACGCTGAGAGCGAGACCACCTCGACGAAAGCATCGACGTCGACCGCGGCGCGGACGGACCGCCGAAGGGGACCACTTGCTCACGCAGCTCGCCGGGCGCGCTCAGCGACGCGCCGGAGAATTGCGCGGTTCCACATTTTCGGCGATCTGACGCAATCTTCGGAGCTTCGCAAGATTGCAGCGGCGAAGTCACGCGAGGACCCTGAGGACTAGCGGAGTTGTGCAAGGGCGGGGAAGCCTCCCGCGCGATCGGAGATCTCCCCAGGGGCTCTCCCAGCACCGTGACGTGGCGCGCCGCATCTCGAAAACGCAGCGACGACGCGTCGGTCCACTTCACCGCCCACGGTCCCGCGGACGGAAAATCGCCAAAGTTCATTTCGCACCCGCAAATTAGGGTACGAGAGCCCCACGTCGAGCGCCGTCCACCACGCGAGAGCAGAGGGCTAGCTCATGGCTTCTTCTGGCTCGCTAGCCACTCTCGGAGAGCCGCCATCGTGTTTTCAACATGTTTCCCAGGATCGAGATTCGTGTACGAATAGACGATGCGCCTGTCTGGCGCGATCACGTAAGAGGTTCGGTCCGCATACTCGGGGTTTCGCGCGAGGACCGCATCGTACGACTTCATGATCGCCTGGTCGGTGTCGGCGGCGACTGCGAACTTGCTGCGGCATTCGCTCACGGAAAACCTGTTGAGCGTGTCGATCGTGTCATGCGACACGCCGATCACTGCGGCACCGAGTGCTTTGTACTCGTCCGTTGCCTGGGCGAAGTCGTGTGCTTCGGCCGTGCAGCCCGGCGTGAAAGCCGCCGGGTAGAAATAGAGCACAATAGGCCCCTTCCTCAGCGCCTCGGCCAGCGAGAACTTGAACGTCTTGCCGCCGAGCGAAGCTTCGGCCTGGAAGTCTGGTGCCTGCGCGGGCGGTGCAGGCCGATCCAGCGCAGCAGCACCGGATCTCGTTCGAGCACAGCCAGGTGCGGAAGGAACCGTCGCGCTCGTCATCGTGCTCTGAGCCCGGTGACCCGATCGGAACACGGCGGAATGCTATCCTTTGCTGGCGTGGAGCAAATTGCAGGATTAACGAATGAGAGTAACGGAACACGATGCGTCTGGGGGTGGAGGGCTTCCGGACCGGTGATGCGCGCGGTAACGGTTGCGTGCGAGCCTAAAACACGCACTAGACTACTACTACTGTGTCATCATCGTCGGAAACAAGAACACAGTCTAAAACGCGCCATCGATGGAGAGTATCCATTTTGTGACACAGTAGTACTAGGTGGATGCTCGAGAAGAGGCTTGCTCCACGAGCATCCGGCGACTCGATCGCCACGGGCGAGCTGGCTTGTGGATCCTGCCAGGCTTCGACAAGCGGGGACCGATTTGCACCTCACCGCCGAGGAGTGCCTGCGCGCCCCCTTGCTGCTCGGCCCGATTGAATTACTGACGAGGAGAACCATTGGCTCTCGACCCACTCACACTGACTGAACCGACCCTCGAGCGGGCGGTGCATGCGCGCTACACTATGGCGGCGCGCACCGAGGCGGCGCTTTGCTGTCCGGTCTCGTACGACCCGCGCTACCTCGAGGTCATCCCGGCCGAGGT
Organism: Myxococcota bacterium; assembly: GCA_035315025.1. GTDB lineage: Bacteria > Myxococcota_A > UBA9160 > UBA9160 > UBA9160 > UBA9160. Next base: position 8,909 of record DATFYN010000117.1, on the reverse strand, counting down.
GTTGGAACGCGATTACGGTCGCGGAGACCCCTCGCGCTACGTGCGTGAGGGAGACGTGGTCCTCGATCCCGGGAGCGGCGGCGGCAAGATCTGCTTTATTGCCGCGCAGATCGCAGGACCCAAAGGCCGCATGATCGGCGTCGACGTGAACGAGGAGATGCTCGACCTCGCACGCCATGCAGCACCCCTGGTGGCCGAGAAGGTCAGATTCGCCAATGTCGAGTTCCGCCGGGGACGCATCCAGGATCTTGCGCTCAATCTCGATCGTCTCGACACCTGGCTCGCGGAGCATCCCGTGCGGAACGCTGCCGACCTCAGCGCACTCGAAACCACGCGGGAGCAGTTGCATCGTCAGACGCCGCTCGTCGCCGATGCGAGCATCGACCTCGTAGTCTCCAATTGCGTGCTCAACCTCGTACGAGACGAGGACAAGCCGCGGCTTGTGCGCGAGATCTTCCGCGTGCTCAAAGTGGGCGGGCGCATCGCGATCTCCGACATCGTGAGCGACGAGCCGCTCCCGCGGCATCTCAAGGATGACCCAAAGCTATGGAGCGGTTGCATCGCAGGGGCGTTCCACGAGCTCGAGCTGCTGCGGGAGCTCGAGGCGGCTGGTTTCTACGGCATTGCGATCGAGAAGTGGGAGCACGAGCCTTTCGCGGTGATTGACGGGGTCGAGTTCCGCGCCACCACGCTCACAGCGCGCAAGGGGAAGGAGGGCCCCGGCTACGAGGCCAACGAGGCCGTGATCTATGCCGGACCCTGGAAGCGTGTCGAGGACGACGACGGCCATGTGCTCGAGCGCGGCGTGCGCACCGCCGTATGCGCCAAAACCTATTGCATTCTCACATCCGCGCTGTATGCGGGTGAGACGATCGGCGTTTCGCCGCGGGCTATGATCCCGGAGCCTGAGCGGACGGTCTTCGACTGCAGCCACACCGCGCCACGGGGCCCGCGCGAGACGAAGGGTCTTGAGTACCGCGAGATCCGTGAGCCTTGCGCCGGCGGGAACTGCTGCTGATGGCCTGGGCGGGCGTAGCGGCGGGGTGCGAGCGCATCCTTTCGACGGGCAACGGGCTGGACGGTGCGCAATGACACGGTGCGTGATCTGACTGATGTGCGGACGCTTCACACTGAGTACGCCCGCGGAGAGGTGGGCCGATCTATTCGACGTAGACCTAGCAGAGGCAACGACGGCACCCCGCTACAACATCGCTCCTAGCCAGAACGTGCTTGCGGTTCGCCAGGCGCATGACGGATCCGGGCGTGAGGTCGCGCCGCTCCGTTGGGGCCTCGTACCGGCGTGGGCGAAAGATCCGAAGATCGGGAGCCGATTGATCAACGCCCGCGCCGAGTCGCTCACCGAGAAACCTGCATTCCGTGATGCGTATCGTGACCACCGCTGTCTCCTCGTCGCCGATGGCTTCTACGAATGGCACGGCAAACCAGGCACTCGGAGACCTTACTACTACCGGTTGGCCGATGGTGGGGTGTTCGGAATCGCGGCCCTCTGGGAGCGTTGGACGCCTCCGGCACCGTCTCCGGGAATTGGCCAGACGGCACCAGTCGAAACGTGCACCATCGTGACGACGGAGGCCAACGGCTTGGTACGCGTCGTACACGACCGGATGCCTGTGATTCTGGGCCCTCGGGACTATCAGCTGTGGCTTGGCGCGCGGGACCTGGAGCAGCTTTCAGGTCTGCTCCGCCCGTGTCCGGACGACTGGCTCGTTTCCTACGCCGTAAGCTCGCATGTGAACGACGTGCGTCACGATGATCTGATGTGTATTGAACCGACCGGGAAGGGAGCAGATGGGACAGCGTGAGTGGTGAAGGCGTGAAGGGACGGGACCCTACCCAGAGTTAGATGCGCTTGCGATGGCCCCGACGCTCGCAGCGTGCCTCTTTAATCTGCCCGCTGAACGGCATTCGGAAATCAGATTGGGCCAACAGGCCTCGAAGTACGGCTTCAGTCGCAGGGCTAGATTGGGGGGCCCGCGCACGGAGTCGTCGAGCTTCTGGGAGCGTGGCGAGGCCCCTATGCACGAGGTCGAGGGGGAACCAAGCGGCGCTTGCCGCACTTCGGCCAAGACGCGCCCTGGCAGCGATTGGCCGAGCAGGTTTCGCGCAGTAAGCGCGAGCTGGTCAAGGTGTCGCAGCGTTGTGGAGGGTCGAAACATGACGAACGACACTTGCGTCGGCATCGTCCCCTTCGGGAATCGTGCTCGGCGGCTTCCTCGGCCCGGGTAAGGCGGACCGAACGACGGATGCGCTAAGGCACGGGGGCGCGGGCGGACTCGACGATGAGCGGCGGGAGATGGTTCGCCTCCGCCTCGCTGCCCCCCTCGCTGACGGCGTGCGCCATGCCGGTAACGGCGAGCCGGGCGCCAACCGCAGGTGCCGCGCTGCGACTGATCACGGTGACCTTCGCAGGACCGTCCCGCAAGTCGAACGTGCTTTGGGAACCAACGGGAATTGACAGCTCGACGTCACCGACGACGGTAACCAACGTGTCGTTGTAAGCCTTAGGGTTCGCAACGAGATCGGCGATCGTCAGCGCTGCTGCGCTCCGGACAGCGATGCACGCCAGCGCGGCAATCGTGATCAACGTCATCCGAACACTCATCGCGTTCTCCATTTCGTCTGTGCACCTTGGTGATGGTGTAGTGCAACTTGAACGCTCCACCTGTGACGACGCAGGATTCGCCCGGGCAGTCCTCGTTGGTAAGACACAGCTGGGCAGTAGTCGCGGAGCAGTGTCCACCGTCTCCGCCAATACTCTGCGTGACATAGCTCGTGGATCTGCCGCCGCTGCCAAAATCGGGCCCGCTGTATGTAATGTCGAAGGTGCCGATGTCGGGGCTCGTGTCCGCGAGGCAGGTTGCGCCGTCGGTCAGGCCATACAGCGTGAGGTCCCGCCCCAGCGACTGCCCGTACAGCTGAGCCTCCAGGCAACCCAAGCTTTTGCCAGTCGCGTGCAGATGCAATCTGTCACCCTCCAGCAATCCCACATCGAAGGTGAGGTCCTCCGGCTGGTTTATGGGCGTGTCGACCTTCTCCAAGCCAGGGATTTCCTTCCAGTCGCCGTTTGCCTCTAGAAAGAACTGCCAACCGGGCGTCGGCCCACCAAGGGTGAGGCAGGTCTCCCCTGCCGGGCACACGCTGGCGCTGCAGTCTTGGGTCGTGGTCAAGGAGCAACGCTGCTTCGCCGGAATCACCGGGGTCACCGCCTTGAGCGGGTTTACGATCTCAAGTGCCGTCAAATTTACCTTCAGCCGGGTAACCGGCCTCTCGTCGTTGCGCCAGCGCGAGATGATGGTCTTGCCGACCTGGCTGGGAAGCTGACCCTGTATCGGCGTCGTCATGTGAACCGCAGCATGCACGAATGGATTCGGCCCATCCACGAAGGTGGTCGTGACCCCGGGGCGAGGGAGGCCGTACGGCGTCTGGTCGAAGACGGTTACACTCGGCGGCTTCTTATGTCCTGGCGGCCGAGGCAGGAGAGGAATGTCGAATTCGAAGTCGGAGGAATTGACGTTGGCGAGCGGTTGCGACAGCGGATAGCAATCGATCGACAGCAATAAGAAAGCGCTGGCCCGGTGCGTCACGATGCACTTGTCACCGGCGCCACCTCCGTTGGGACTAATCCAGACGTCAGTGCGTGTCGCGGGTCCTCCACCGCGCGACTCTTTCGAGTCGTCGTACCCATGGATGCGATTCACTGCCACAGCCTGTAACGGATGCACTTCGCTGTGATAGTTGAAGGTCACCCCTGTACAGGTCTCGCCGCCAACGCAGCCCGGGCAGAGTGGAGGCCCGCAGTCGCTGTCGATCGCGCACGCTTGGCTCGTCGTCTTCGAGCAAGTCCCTGTGGGATCGGGATCCGGGTGGCCGCAGTCCCATATCCAACGACCCACACCAGTGAAACGATCACCCCTCCCGGCCCAGGCGAAGAGGGGGTACGAGCCAATTTCCCACTCGAGTTCGATGTTCCCGCCCGCCGGCCCCAACGGTCCCACGTTGCCCGTTGCCACGAAACCCATGTCCGCCGGATCGGTAAACAGAAAGGTGTTCTGGTCGTCGGTGATGTGATCGGCAGGGAAATCGCCGCCCTCGTTGATCTCGCCAAAATCGACGGTCCCATGAATGGTGACGGGATCGGAGAGCGGTGGGGTATGCGTGCCGACGTCGAGCGCTGCCCACTCGGGGTCGAGGACTGGGAGCATGTCGAGCAAGCTGGGCGAAATGGACACGGGGTAGCACCCTCCCCCGTCCGTCTGCGTAGCTGCCGAGATGGCGTTGTTGCTGTTGACAAGGGGCGGCTGGGCCGGAGCGCTGATTGCGCAGCCGAGCGCGCCGATGATCAATAGCCGAGTCCGTCGATCCATCACGGCCTCGATCTGCCAGTCCCACAGCAACCGGCCGTTCACCTGTTCCTACGCCCCGCCGTCCCAATCTGTCAACACGATTCGCTTTGATCGACGCTGGCTTCTTCCAGCGGGCGCACGCGTCCGCGCCGACGAGGAAGAGCGTCCGATTCGAGGGACCGCCCTCGACCCAGGATTCGTTGGCCGGGAGGATCGACGGTGCTGATTCGAATCGCTCTTGTGGCTGATCGCAAGCCTGACTCTGGCGGGGGATCGCAATCCTCGACTATCGGACTCGAGGGGCACGGAGCTTCCCTACTTTTAGGGATACGGCTTCCCCTAGTTTCGAGGATTGTCGCCGGTCGGGCTCCTCGGCGAGTATGTGCAGCGACGGGGGCAGGCTTGGATCCACGACACGGCAACCCCCCGATAATCGTCGCCGCGTCGCCGAGCCCGCCCCCATCATCCGCTCACCTTCCTACGCTGCCGGAGCCGTCGACCCCGCCCGGCCGTTCCTGTGTTATAGATCCACCCTACCTGGAGCGGAAGACGACTCATATCCGCAGATCCAGGGAAATCGCGCACCGAAAGTAGTTTGCGCCGCACCCGAGGACCGAACGGTACGGAGAGCGGCTCGCAGGACGGGCCGAGGAGCGCGAGGAATGTCGCCGCTGTGAGACACCGAGCTCAGTCAGTTGCGGCAGCGTGTCCTTCCTAGGAGAGTGACCCGGGAGTCGCCCCGCGATCCGCGGAGAAAATCCCGAAATACCGTGAAGGCGTGAAGGCGGCGAGAGTCGCGAAAGCAGCTCTGAGGCGGTTGAAGCACGCTCGATGTCGGCGCTCACGCCGAAGCGTCCTAATTTGACCTGTTGGCCGAGCTGATCGCCTCGCCATAGCCGCTCGGGTAGCGTTGCGCGTCGCCCGGCGGATGCCCGAAAAGGCGAAGGCCCGGAGAGTCAGCTCCGAGCCTTCTGGTGGTCCACGGGGACGTGGATCGACCTGAGCGTTGAATCGCACGCCTCCGCGGTGCTGTCCAGTCCCTCCTCCGCCGGCGGGACGGGGACGTGCACGAGGCGCTGCGGATGCGGGCGTGCCGCGGCTGCGGCGCGCTCTTCTTCCTCTGCCGCTGCTGCGACCGTGGCCACGCCTACTGCGGCGACGCTTGCCGGCAGCGAGGACGAGCTCGTAGCCGCCGCGAGGCTCGCGCCCGACACCAGAGCAGCCCGGAGGGGCGTGCGGACCATCGCGACGCGATGCGCGCGCTGCGCGCTCGCCGGCGCGCAGGTGTGACGGATCATAGTTCTGCCACGGCGCTCGCTCGGTGCAAAGTCGCGCCCGAGGAGGCGCCCGATGCGAAGCCAAGCGAGCCACAGCACCGGCGAGCCGCAGTGCGGTGCATGGTGTGCGGCCGGACGAGCCATTTCGTGCGCTGGTGTCCGAGCCGGGCGACGCGGCGGCAGCGCTGAGGGCCGGTGCGAGGGGAGGCGATCGTGATCTCGGCCGAGCTGCGGGCCGAGATCCGCCGGCTCTTCTACGCCGAGCATTGGAAGATCGGCACGATCGCCGCCGCACTCGGCGTGCACTCCGACACGGTGCGCCGCGCGATCGAGGTCGAGCGCTTCCGCGTCGTCGGCGCGCACCCGCGGCCGACCAAGCTCGATCCCTTCCTGCCCTTCGTCCGCGAGACGCTCGAGCGCTACCCGCGCCTGCGCTCGACGCGTCTGCACGAGATGCTGCGCGGTCGTGGCTACACCGGCTCCGGGGTGCAGCTCCGCCGCCTGGTGCAGAGGCTGCGCCCCAGTCCGCCGGCGGAGGCGTACCTGCGGCTGCGCGTGATGGCGGCCGAGCAGGCGCAGGCCGACTGGGGCTGCTTCGGATCGATCGGTACGGGCCGCAAGAAGCGCCCCTTGTCGTGCTTCGTGATGGTGCTCTCCTGGTCGAGGGCGATCCACGCGCTCTTCACGCTGGACCAGACACTCGAGAGCTTCGTGCGCGGACACGTCGAGGCGTTTCAATACTTTGCGGGTGTTCCGAGAATTGTCCTGTACGACAACTTGAAAAGTGCCGTCCTCGAGCGCCGCGGCGACGCCATCCACTTCCACCCGCGTCTGCTCGAGCTGTGCGGCCACTATCACTACGCGCCCCGGCCCTGCGCCCCGTACCGAGGAAACGAGAAGGGTCGCGTGGAGCGGCAGATCGGGTTTTTGCGGACGAGCTTCTTCGCGGCGCGCGGCTTCCACGACGTCGACGACCTCAACGCCCAGTTTCGGCGCTGGCGCGACGAGGTGGCGCACGCGCGGCGCTGCCCGGGCGACGAGACGCACACGGTTGCCGAGGCGCTCGCGAGCGAGCGGGCCTTGCTGCTCCCGCTGCCCGCGCACCCTTTCGAGAGCGATCTCGTGCGGGTCGTCTCGTCGGGCAAGACGCCCTACGTCCGCTTCGACCGCAACCTCTACTCGATCCCGCACGAGCTCGTGCGCCGGGCGCTGACACTGGTCGCGAGCGACAGCATGGTGCGCCTGCTCGACGGGCAGCGCGAGGTCGCGCGCCACGCCCGCTCCTACGGCACCGGCGAGGTTCTCGAAGATCCCGCGCACCTCGAGGCGCTGGTGCGCCACAAGCGCGCTGCCCGCGAGCTCACCGGTCGCGATCGGCTCCGCGCCGCGGTCCCGGAGAGCGACCGGATCTTCGAGGTCCTGGCGCTGCGCGGCGACAACCTCGGTGCCAGCACGTCGCGCCTGCTCGGTCTGCTCGACGACTACGGCGCCGAGGAGCTGCGTGCCGCCGTCGCCGAGGCCATCGCCCGCGAGGCCTTCGGCGCCGGATCGGTCGCCCACATCCTGGAGCAACGCCGGCGGGCGCGCCGGCTCGCTCCGCCTGTGCGCGTTGCGCTTCCCGACGATCCGCGCGTGCGCGACCTGCGCATCCCCCCACACCGATTGGAGAACTACGATGCCCTCGGACAACACGACGACGACGACGACTGACTTGGCGGCGACGCTGCGTGCGCTGGGCCTGTGGCGCATCGCCGACGACCTCCACGACTTCCTCGCCCGCGCGACCAAGAGCCGCTGGTCGTCGGTGCAGCTGCTCGAGGAGCTGGCACGGCTCGAGACAATCGAACGGGCCCGCAAGAGCGCCGAGCGGCGCCTCTCGCGCGCGCACCTGGGCCGCTTCAAGCCGATGGCGGACTTCGACTGGAGCTGGCCGAAGAAGATCGATCGCGACACGGTCGAGCGGGTACTCGCCCTACGCTTCCTCGAGCGCAGCGAGAACGTCGTCTTGGCGGCCTCGCAGGGCCTGGGCAAGACCATGATCGCCCGCAACGTCGCGCACGCCGCCGTGCTCGCCGGCCAGAGCGCGCTCTTCGTCTCGGCGTCGGACCTGCTGCTCGACCTGGCCAAGCAGGACACCGCACGGGCGCTCGAGCGGCGGCTGCAGCACTACGCACGTCCGGCCGTCCTTGTCGTGGATGAGATCGGATATCTCTCATACGACAACCGCGCCGCCGACCTGCTGTTCCAGATCGTCAGCCGCCGCTACGAGAAGCGGTCGATGATCTTGACCACCAACTTGGCTTTCTCGGACTGGAACACCGTCTTCCCGAACGCCGCGTGCGCGACGGCGCTCATCGACCGGCTGACGCACCATGCCGAGATCATTCGCATCGAAGGGGAAAGCTACAGGGTGCGCGAGGCGGAGCTGGCCGACAAGGCGCGCCGGCGTGACAAGCATGGCCCGAGCTGAGCCGCTGCCCGTGGTCTCGGCGGCGGCGGCCGAGCTCGATGCCGCTCCGCGGCCCGGCTGGCTCGTCGAGCAGCTGTGGGCCGCCGAGGGCGTCGGCGTCATCGGCGGCGCTCCGAAGTGTTGCAAGACGTGGCTCTCGCTCGACCTGGCCGTCAGCGTGGCGAGCGGCACCCAAGCGCTCGGGCGCTTCCCCGTCGCCGCGCCGGGACCCGTGCTGGTGTACGGCGCCGAGGATGCCCCGGTGCGGCTGCGCGATCGGATCGACGCGATTGCACAGGCGCGTGGCCTCGCGCTCGCGGACCTCGACCTCGGCCTCATCGTCGCCGAGACCCTGCGGCTCGACGCGGAGCGGGACTTGGCCCGGCTGCGGGCGACGCTCGAAGCCCGCCGTCCGCGGCTGCTCATCCTGGATCCTCTCGTGCGGCTGCACCGCATCGACGAGAACTCGGCGGGCGAGATGTCGGCGCTGCTCGGCGAGCTGCGCGCGCTGCAGCGGCAGCACCACCTGGCGCTCGTCCTGGTCCATCACCTGCGCAAGAACGGCGCGCCGCGCGGCCAGGACGGTCAGTCCCTGCGCGGCTCAGGCGACCTGCATGCCTGGGGCGATAGCAACCTGTACCTGCGGCGCCGGGAGCGCCAGATCGTGCTCTCCGTCGAGCACCGCTCGGCACCGTCCCCGCCGCCCTGTACGCTCGAGCTCGCCGAGGAACCCACCGTCCATCTGCGCGTCGTCGAGGGCGGCCCCGTCGATCCCGACGTCGCCGTCGACACCGCCGACCGGATCGTCGCGCTGCTCTC
>DATFYN010000116.1:0-2217 GCA_035315025.1 Myxococcota bacterium | reverse complement strand
CGTCGCCGGGCTGCCGATGCATCACTATCGCGTCGAGGACGCGGTCGCGGAGGCCTATGCGATGGTGTTCCTGGTGGAGTCTGGCTTCGCCCAGCAGACGTGCTCGATTGCCGAGAATCTGCAACGCGCCACGCTTACGTCCGACCAGCGTCAAGCCGGATCACGGGGGTGGTCGTCTCCGGCGAAGAGGCGGATTAGCCGCAGGGGCGTCGCCTTACCGGGCTGCTCGTCACGGTCCGTTAGACCTGATCCTACCGAGTGCTCACCTCTGGCGGTTCACATGCAGCGCGGGCACGCAACTCCGTGAGCCGGGCCCGGGTGCCCCGCGGCGCTGGCGAATCTCCTTCCGCGTCAGCCCAGCGCGCGCGGCGTGCGGAACGGCAGCATCGCCTGCACCCAGGGCTGTGCGAAGCGCCCACAATCGATCCATCCGAACTGCTCTGACCACGCCGGCGCCGCCGGCTACCCGCCCAAACCTCGCGGAGCGACAGGCTGCCGTGCTAAACGTCCCCAAGAGACGTGCTTGTCGGGCGACACGCAAGGTGCATCGGCACGGAAGACCAGGGCGGGGCCTCGGACACGGCGCGTTCCGGTCTGGAAGGCCAAGGCAGGCGCGACGAAACAACGGAGGCAGAGCTCGATGACGCACGCGCCCTCGTCGGGAGGTGCCTCCTCCCTCGTTCTTCCGATCGCGACCGCCGCATTCGCCATCGCGATCTTCATTGTCGACTCGATCACCCCCGTGGATTTCAACCTCGCCACACTCTACGTCGTGGTCGTGCTGATGGCCTCGCGCTTCTGTCCGGCGCGGCGCGTCCTGCTCGTCGCCTTGGGATGTGCGTGCCTGACGGTGTTGGGCTTCTCTCTGTCGGCTCCGGGCGGGTCGCTATTGGCAGGGATCACCAACATGGTCATCAGCCTAGCGGCGATCGGACTGTCAGCCTTTCTCGTCGTGCGGGGCCTAGCGGCGGACGCGCGGCTGCGCGAGCAGGCCAAGCTCCTCGACCTCACGCACGACACCGTCTTCTCGCGTGACATGGACGACACGATCACCTTCTGGAATCGCAGCGCCGATGAACTGTACGGATGGAAGAGGGAAGAGGCCTTGGGCGAGGTCGCCTGCCAGCTCCTGAAGAAGAGCTTCCCCGTATCGATTGACGAGATCATGGCCGAGCTGCTGCGCACGGATCGTTGGGAAGGCGAGGTCGTCCACAGGAAGCGAGACGGAACACGCGTCGTTGTGGCCAGCCGCTGGTCCTTGCAGCGGGATACGCGCGGGCGGCCTGTCGGGATCGTGGAGACCAACAACGATATCACCGCGCGCAAGCAGGCGCAGGAGGCTCTGCAGCAGGCCCAGGCAAATCTCGAGCGCCTAAACCGGGTGATGCTCCTTGGTGAGATGGCGGCCTCGATCGTCCATGAGGTTAACCAGCCGATCACGGGGTCATCCGCCAATGCCAGCGCCGGTCTGCGTTGGCTCGCGGCACAGCCACCCGAAATCGAGGAAGCCCGCCAGGCTTTAGAACGCATCGTCAGGGACGCCAACCGTGCAAGCGAGGTCATCGGCCGTGTCCGCTCGCTTGCCAAAAAACTGCCGCCGCACAAATCCGCACTGAATATCAACGACGCGGTTCGCGAGGTGATCGCCTTGACCCAGAGCGAACTGCGGAGGACTCGCGTCATACTGAGGACCGGCCTCGCGAGCGGACTGCCCCTCGTTGCGGCAGACCGAGTCCAACTCCAGCAAGTGGTCCTCAATCTGATCGTCAATGCCATCGAGGCGATGAGCGAGGTAGACGAAAGACCGCGCGAGTTGTCGGTGGTCTCCGGCAGAAGCGAGCCGAATGACGTGTTCGTGGAAGTGCGGGATTCCGGCCTGGGGCTTGATCCGGCCAGTCTCGACCATCTGTTCGACTCCTTCTACACAACAAAGCCCGGTGGGACTGGTATGGGACTCGCGATCAGCCGCTCGATTGTCGAGGCCCATGGCGGACAGCTATCGGCGGTGCCAAACGAGCCCTACGGCGCGGTGTTTCGATTCACACTGCCGCTCAAGGATGGGGCGGCGCGGGACCCGGTACCGGTAGACGGCGCCGACTCGTTGGCCGGTTAGAGACCTGCGCCCGAAGCGCCGCGCACCGAACCTTTCGACAAGTTCCATGCCGTCAGGATCGTCAACGACGCGGTCGACCAAGTGCGCCGTGCCGAACAGAAGCG
>DATFYN010000115.1:0-6686 GCA_035315025.1 Myxococcota bacterium | reverse complement strand
GACGCGCGCGAGGCGTTTTGCGTTGTGGGCCAGCCCCTCGCCCGGCTGAAAATCGAGCGAATCGGCGTCGAACGCATCGAACGCGGGCACGCCGACCGCGCCGAGCTTTGCTTCCAGCTCGGCAAAAAGGGGTGCTGCCTTCTCGAGGCCGCGGCGGGCAAGGATGTCTTTGCGCGCGGCCGGAGCGAACACCGGGAGCTGGTAGTCGGCCGCAAGCCGCGCCAGCAGGTCGAAGAACTGCGGAAAGAAAAGGGTGCCCATGTGCGAGTCGACGTGCGTGACGTCGACCCCTGCCGCAAGTGCCAGGTCGATCTGCGCGCGAAGCTCGATCTCCACTTCCTCCGACCGCGCGTTTTTCAGCACCTCGATCACGCCGCGCGGCAGATAGCCCTCTGCGTCGCACAGCGACGGCACACGACTTCGTCCGGCGACCGGACCCCAGCGATACTCGGTCCACTCTGCGTTTAGCGTGAGGTGCACACCGAGATCGAACCGCGGGTTCGCGCGGGCGCGCGCTGCGGCCTCGAGGAACCACGGGCAGGGAACCATTATGCTGCCACAGGTCGCCGGGCCGTTCTCGAGCGCCTCGAAGGCACCCACATTGGCGGCGTGACACATTCCGATGTCGTCTACGTGAACTACCGCGACGCGGTCCGCCGGAGCGAAGCCGAGCCGCTCGACGAGGGTGGACGTCATGCATTCCTCCGACCTTGGGGCGCCGCCCATTCTACGCGCGCGTGATACCCTACGCGCCGTGAAGCTCGCCCGACTCGAGGAATTGGCCCGGGCCGCCGCCGCCGCCTCTGATCGTGCCCGCGCGGAGATCCTGCCGCGCTTCCGCCGCGTTGCGGTGGAGCGCAAGCAGGACGGTTCGCCCGTGACCGAGGCCGATCGTGCGGCGGAGCGCGTCATTCGGGCCACACTGCGGGAGGCCCTGCCGGAGGCCTCGATCCTCGGAGAGGAATACGGCGCCGAAGGCGGCAGGGATGCCGCGCTTCAATGGGTGATCGATCCGATCGACGGCACCATCGCCTTCTCCCGGGGCATTCCGCTCTTCGGCACCCTTCTTGCGCTGCTCGAGGACGGCGAGCCCATTCTCGGCCTGATCGATCTGCCAGTGCTTGGCGAGCGCACCCTGGCTGTGCGCGGCGGCGGCTGCCGCCGCAACGGCGAGCTCGTGCACGCCTCGCAAGAGCGTGAGCTCGCTCGGGCGCTGGTCTCCCACGGTGACCTCTTCTGCTTTGAGCGCGCCGGCGAGCGCGCTGCATTCGAGCGCATGACCCGAGAGATCGCGATGCTGCGGGGCTATACCGACGCCTTCGGCCACGCGCAGGTGTGCGCCGGCACGGTGGACGCGATGGTCGACCTGGATCTCAACGTCTGGGATATGGCTTCGACACGGATCTGCGTGACCGAAGCCGGCGGCAAGGCCTTTGTCACGCCGCAGAAGAAAGGGAAGGCCGGGCTTGTGTTCGGGAGCCCGGCGCTCGTGGACCAGCTCGTCGGTTTCCTTTCGGTCGGCTGAGCGCGGGAGCCCGCCCCTAGAATGGGCGGTCCCCCGCGATCGTGACGCGCTCCATGTGGCGGACCTTCGGCCAGTAGTCCGACACGGCATGGTGCGGGCAGGCGCGGTTGTCCCAAAACGCGATCGCGTTCTTCTCCCACCGAAATAATCGGCAGCCTGGCGGTAGAGCAGCTCGAGCAGCCCGTGAGCTCTCCGCGTGCGTCATGGCCTTGATGCCGGTCGTGAAGGCAGCGTTCACGTACAGACCCTTGTGCCCGGTCTCCGGATGGGTGCGCACGACCGGATGCTCGGCCGGATACTTGGCACACATCTCGGCCAGGGCAGCAGGCGTGAGCCCGCGCCCGAAAACGCCGACGAAGTCGTGAATCGCGGTGAGCCCGCTGAGCAGTCGCTGCATGGCGTCGCCCAAGCCCAGATACGCGGCCTGCATGTCTGCAAAGAGCGTGTCACCGCCGACCTCAGGGATTTCGAGCGCGCGCAGCACCGAGCCGAGGGAGGGTGCCTGCCTCCACGTGACGTCACTCTGCCAGGTGTTCTCGTGGCCGCGGTTCTCCAGCCCGTGCCGGATCACCGAGACCTCCGGATGGCCCGGCTTGTTCGTGGCGAAGGGGTGGATCTCGAGATGGCCGAAAAGCCGCGCGAACGCGACATGCTGCCCGGTCGTGATGTCCTGCCCGCGGAAGAACACGACCCTGTGCGCGAGGAACGCCCTGCGAATCTCCTCGAAGGCCGCCCGCTCGAAGGGCTTCGAGAGGTCCACGCGCGAATCTCGGCTCCGATGCCAGGGCTTAACGGCCGGATCTCGATCCGTTCGTACTCGACGAGGGGTTCCTCGAGCTCGGCCGCCCTCCTTGCTACTTCGCGTCCAAAACCACCAGCGTCGCGTGGCGATGCGGCGGATGGAGCTGGCAGTTGATCTCGTAGATATGTCCCCCCTCGAGCGGGGGCAGCTCGATCTTCGTTTCCTGCCCCGGCGGGAGTACCGCCTCGATGCCAAGCGCTGAAATCTTGAAGCCGTGCGGCGTGTCGGTGTCGTTAAAGATGCTGAGCGTCCTTCCCTTCCCCGCCGTCACTACGATGGTCGAGGGGACAAAGACGTTCTTCGTTCCGATTTTCGCGCTCACCACCTGGACAGCCGAGCGGTCGTCTGTGAATCCCTGGGCCCGGGCGACCGACGGCGCGGAGGCAAGAACGAGAAGGCTCGCCAGCACGGGGCTGGCGAGCCACAAAGCGCGAGCGGCGACTCTCACTGCGTCTTCTCCTGGGTACCCTCACCCGCGTCCTTCGGTGCGCCTGTCGCTTCCCCGGCCGCCCCCTTCGCGGCGTCGACCGCTTGGCCCGCGGCCTCCTTGGTCGCCTCGGCGGCATCGGCGGCCTTCTCACCCACCGCATGCGCCGCATCGCTGACCGCCTCTTTCGTGGCCTCCGCTGCGCCGGCGGCCTTCTCACCCGCTGCGTTCGCCGCTTCGCCGGCGGCGTCCTTCGCGGCCTGCGCCTCTTGCGAAGCCGTCTCTGCGGCTGCGCTCGCCTCCGCCTTGGCCTTTTCTTCCGCTGCGGCGGCCTTCTCCTTCGCCTGCTCCATGGCCTGGTCGATCTGCTGGCCGGCCTTCTCGGCAGTGCCTTGGTTTCTACAGCTCACAAGCCCGAGCCCCGCCGCCGCCGCCAGACCCATCGCGAGTCCGAATCCATGAAGTCGCATGCTCTCCTCCTTTTGGCCCCCTCCGGCGGGGCGCTAGTGTTATGGACCGTTTCCAGCACCCGCATCAAGAGGGAACCTGACGATGCCTCCCCAGCCCCTGGCCCCCTCACCGACCCTTGAGGACGCTCGCTCTGCGCTGTCCGCGGCCGAGGCCTTGACCCAACAAGCCGTCGTCCGCACGCGGGAAATCACCAAGGCGGGCGATGCCATCGACGATCATCAGGTCCTCTCTGAACGGGTAGCTTACGCCGCCACCGAGACGCGCGCCGCGCAGGCGCTCGTCGAGTACGTGGCAGGCGCCCGGAGCGAGGGACGGGGCGGCAGCTTGCTGGAGGTGGTCGCCGCCGCGGCGGCCGCCGATCTTGCGGCGAGCGTGCGCAGCCGCCTCGAGCCCGCGCTCGAAGACCTCGGGCTCGGCGAGGCCGCCCTCGAATCGTGTTTTCCCGCCGACTTGCGCGCGCTCCTGCGCCGCGCGGCCCACGAGTCCGTATTCCGGACCATCGGTCGAAGCGTCGCCGAGCGCCGAGGCCGCAACGACACCCCGCTCGACGAGGTCTCGGAGCAGGTGCGCGCCGCGGTCCGCGAATTCGCGGAGAAGGAGGTCGCGCCGCACGCCGAACGCATCCACCGCCATGACGAGCTCGTACCGGAGGAGTTCATCTCGAAGATGGCGGAGCTTGGCTACTTCGCGATGTCCGTACCAGAGCTCTACGGCGGCCAGGAGTTCGGAAACCTCGCGATGATCCTTACGACGGAGGAGCTCTCTCGGGCATCTCTCGCTGCCGCAGGCTCTCTCATCACCCGCCCCGAGATCTTGACCAAGGCCCTGTTGCAGGGCGGGACCGAGGAGCAGAAAAGGAAGTGGCTGCCTCGGATCGCGAGCGGCGAGATCATGGTCGGGATCTCTGTAACTGAGCCGGATGTCGGGAGCGACGTGGCGTCCCTCAAGTGCCGCGCCGAGCGCGCGAATCTCGACGGGCGCCAGGGCTGGGTCATGAATGGACCGAAATCCTGGTGCACCTTTGCCGGCCGCGCGAACGTGCTGGCCTTGCTCGCACGCACCGATCCGAATCCGGCAAAAGGCGCAAAGGGCCTCTCGCTCTTTGTGGTCGAGAAGGCGCCCTTTGGCGGACACAGCTTCGAGATGAAGCAGCCGACAGGGGGGCGCATCGTCGGCAAGGCCGACGCAACGCCGGGCTATCGCGGCATGCATTCCTTCACGCTTATGCTCGAGAACTACTTCGTGCCCGAGGAGAACCTCGTGGGTGGCGAGAGCGGACTCGGCAAAGGCTTCTATCTCCAGATGGCCGGCTTCGCGGCGGGCAGGCTGCAGACCGGCGGACGGGCCTGCGGAGTCGCACAAGCCGCGCTGGAAAAGACCGCAGACTACGTCGTCGATCGCGTGCAGTTCAAAAGGCCGATCTTCGAATACCAACTCACCCAATACAAACTTGGACGGATGGCCGCCAAGCTTGCCGCCGCACGCGCCATCACCTACGCCGCGGCACGCGCCATGGACGAGGACGAGCGGGCGGCCGCGCCCCTCGCGGCCATGGCCAAGCTGTACGCCTGCGACGTCGCCGTCGAGGTCACCCAGGAGGGACAGCTGCTGCACGGGGGCTGGGGCTATGCCGAGGAGTACCCGATCAGCCGCTACGTCGTCGATGCGCAGGTGCTCCCGATCTTCGAAGGCGTGAAGCCGATCCTCGAGCTCAAGGTCGTGGCGCGGAGCCTCTTCGCCGGCTAGGTCGTGCCCGGGACGAAGCGCCGAGGGGTTCACGCGCTCGGACCGGGCGAATCCCCAAGCCTTCGCGCTGCAGACTGTGCGCTAGCCAGAATCCTCAACGCACAGGGAAAAGCTCCCTTCGAGGCTCTCCCCCGCCGCGAGCACGACCACCCCGCTACCCGGTTGACCCGACGCAAAAAGGTTGAAGCCGTCGTTTGCGTGGGACACCGGCTCGACCGCAAAGAAGGGCTCGTCTTCTGGCGAATACACGATCACATGGCGCAGCTGCGCACTGGCCTCCATCACGACCTGCACGCGACTTTCCGGCCAGCGGATTTCTGCATGGCCATCCCAGCCGGCGAAACAGTGGTCGAGGACAACGTCGAGCGGCCGGAGCTTTGAGAAGTCCTGCTCGGGTACGAGCGCTACCGGCGGCCCGATGGGAAGCGCAGGGAGTTCGGGGGAGCCGGGGTAGACCCCGCGCACCGCGAGCTCAAGCAGGACTTCCTCCCTCGCACCACCGAGCGCCCGGTTGAAATAAGGATGGAAGCCCAAGCCCGCAGGCATGCGCGTCGCGCCAACATTCACGACCCGCAGTGCGTTGGTGAATGCCCCATCCTCGAGCCGATACGAGACCTCAGCCACGAAGGGAAACGGAAAGTGGACGTCGCGAAACGCCCGTGAGTCGAACGAGAGTGTACAGCCGTGGTCGCAACAGTGGGTGACCTGCCAGGGCCGGTCGCGCACGTCGCCGTGGATCGCGTCCTGCTTGGGATGATGGAGCTCGTAGCTTCTGCCTTCGAAACGAAAGCGCCCGTCTCGCAGTCGATTCGAGTACGGCACGAGGAGAAAGCTCGCGGCATCCGATGAACGCGACAACGGCTCGGGCGCCCGTCGCAGGAGCGGCGTCGGGGAGCCGCCGCGCTCGAGGGACAGGTCGATAATGCTCGCGCCCACGTCGGGGGCGACCCGCAGACGCAGACGATCGTTCACCACCTCAAGCGGCCTCACGGGACGAGGAGCACCTTTCCCACGTTCTTCCGATCTTGGATGTAGTGATGCGCCTTGGCCGCCTCGTCGAACCCGAACTTCGCGGCAATCGCCGGGCGCAGTACACCGTCGCGATAGAGCTGGATGAGGTCGTCCATCCAGGACGCGAGGCGGTCGATCTCCTGCCACAGATGGCCGAGATTCACGCCAAAGACGCCTTTGTTCTCGTTCATGAGCTGTACCGGTGAAAAGCGCAGGCGGAGCGTGGAGAAGAGTGCGGGGGCCGCGCGCAAGAGGCTCCGGCGCTTCCCGCTCGCCGCTGCGGAGAGCCCAAACATGCCAAGCCGACCGGATGGTGCGAGTGCGCGGTAACTCTTGCGAAAGGATGCGCCTCCGACCGCGTCGAGCACGAGGTCGACGCCTCGACCGTGCGTAAACTCACGGCTTCGCTGTTCGAAGTCTTCCTTTCGATAGTCGATGCAAAAGTCCACCCCGATCGACTTTAGGAAGTCATGCTTCGCCGTGGAGGCAGTGCCGATCACACGGGCGCCGATCCGCTTGGCCAGCTGGATGGCTGCGATTCCGACGCCCCCGCCCGCGGAGTGCACGAGCATGGTCTGGCCCTTGCGCAGTCCGCCCATGACGACGACCAGTTGGTAGGCGGTCAGATAGTTCACCGGCAGCGCGGCTGCCTCGTCCAGCGTCATTCCGGGGGGCCGGCCGTAGACTTGGAGCTCGGGCACGCA
>DATFYN010000114.1:0-4289 GCA_035315025.1 Myxococcota bacterium | reverse complement strand
TCTCGGGCAAGAGCGCGGCCCAGTTCTGTGCGGCGCACGGTGCAGCGCGGGTCGTAGCCGCCGACGAGCGCCCCCGGGAGGCACTGGGCGACTTGAGCGCGCTCCAAGGCGCGGTCGAAATCTTGACCGGAGGCGCGCTGCCCGACCCCGCGGAGTTCGACCTGGTGGTCCCGAGCCCGGGCGTTGCGCCTGCGCGCGAAGACCTGCCGCGCGCGCCATCGCCTCCACAAGACGCGTGGTCGTGGACTTTCCGTTCGTGCCCGTGATGCCGACGATCGGGACCGCGAGCGCCCGATAGGCGAGCTCGAGATCGCCCCAGACGCGGCGCGCACGCGCCGCGTAGCGCGCGGGCGCAACGCCCGGGCTCGGCACCACCAGGTCGAACTCGCTCGGGTCGGGCAGGGCTCCTCCGGCGCAGATCTCGACCGCGCCTTCAAGCGCGCCAAGATCGCCCAGTGCCTCCCGCGGGCGCTCGTCGGCGGCCACGACGCGCGCTGCACCGTGCGCCGCGCAGAACTGGGCCGCGCTCTTGCCCGAGATGCCAAGGCCGAGCACGAGCACGCTGCTCCCACGAAGTTCCTTCATCAGCGCAGCTTCAGAGAAGAGAGGGCGACCAGTGCGAGGATGATCGAGACGATCCAGAAGCGAACCACGATCTTCTGCTCGGCCCAGCCCAGCTTCTCGTAGTGGTGATGGATCGGCGCCATCAAAAAGACGCGCTTGCCCGTCAGCTTGAACGAGGCGACTTGAATCATCACGGACAGCCCTTCGACGACAAAAATCCCTCCGACCACGGCGAGCAGGATCTCCTGCCGGATCAGGACCGCGATCGTGCCGAGGGCTCCGCCGAGGGCGAGCGAGCCGACGTCACCCATGAAGAGCTGGGCGGGATAGGTATTGAACCACAGAAAGCCTAAGCCCCCGCCGACGAGGGCACCGCAGAAGATCGCCAGCTGTCCGCTCCCGGGCACGTACTTGATCTGGAGGTACTCGGCGATTCCTGCGTGTCCGGCGGCGTAGGCGAGAACGAGGAACGTGCCCGACGCGATCATCACGGGCCCGATTGCGAGACCGTCGAGACCGTCGGTGAGATTCACGCAGTTGCTGGCGCCGACGATCACGAACGCGGCGAGAGGCACGTACAACCAGCCGAGATGGGGCGTAAAGTTCTTGAAGAAGGGAACCGCGAGCTCGTTGTCGAAGCTTGGATCGTAGTAGATGGCGAGCGCCACGCCGAAGGCCAGCAGGAATTGCCAGAACAGCTTGGCGCGGGCCGAGATGCCGTCGCTCTTGCGCTGCTTGACCTTCCGGTAGTCGTCGGCGAAGCCGAGCAGGCCGTAACAGACCGTGAGTCCGATCACGATCCACATCATTCGGCTCCGCAGGTCGGACCAGAGCAGGACGGAGACGAGGAGCGAGAGCAGGATCAGCAGTCCCCCCATGGTGGGGGTTCCCGCCTTCGCCTGGTGGGCGGGCCCGACCTCGCGGATCGGCTGCCCGACCCGCAGGCGGGCGAGGGCCCGAATCAGCGCGGGGCCGACAAGGAAGGAAATGAAAAGCGCCGTGAGGGTCGCGGCCGCCGTGCGGAAGGTGATGTAGCGAACGACGTTGAAGCCGCTGAACTCCGTCGCGAGCGGATAGAGCAGGTGGTAGAGCACTAGGACGCCTCGCCTTGCGCTTGCACCAGCGCATCGACGACCCGCTCCATTTGCATGGAGCGCGAGCCCTTCACGAGGATCCAATCGTCGCCTTGGAGAATCTCTCGCAGCCGGTCGCTAGCGTCGCGATGATCCGTTGCCACACGAACCCGCGCTGCGTCCATGCCTGCGGACAGCGCGCCGGCGGCGGTCTCCTTCGCGTACTGGCCGAGGGCGAACAGGTACTCAATTCCGAGCTCCGCCACGAGCCGGCCGGTCGCGCGGTGCGCAGCCAAACTGGTGGCACCGAGCTCGCCCATGTCGCCGAGGACCGCGAAGGCACGCGCGCTCCCCTTGAGATCGGCCAGACTGCGCAGCGCCACCTCCATCGACTGTGGATTGGCGTTGTAGGTATCGTTGATCACGATGATGTTGCGGGGGAGCTCGACCGGCTCCATGCGGCCCCCGATCGGCCGGTAGCGCCCGAGCCCCGAGGCCACATCGGAGAGCGTGGCGCCGGCGGCCAGCGCGCCGGCGGCGGCCGCGAGGGCGTTCATCACGCTGCTCTCGCCGAGCCCTGCCACGTGAACCGCGACGCGACCCTGCGGTGCGACGATGTCAAAGGCGAAACCGCGGCTTCCGAGCGGGGTCACGTGCTCGGCGCGAACGTCTCCTGCGTCGCCGAAGGTCATGACACGGGCGCGCGTGCGCGTGCGCTGGGCGAGCACGCGCGGGTCGGCCGCATTGAGGACGGCAGTTGCCTCCGGGGCGAGCGCCGCCACAAGATCTCCCTTCTCGCGGGCGATCTCATCTTGCGAGCCCAGATTCTCGATATGGGCGGTGCCGACGTTGGTGATCACTCCCACGGTGGGCTTCGCGATCGCGGCGAGCGGCGCAATCTCCCCGCGGTGATTCATGCCGATTTCAATCACGAGGACGCGGTGCTCCGCCTCGCGCCGCAAGAGCGTGAGCGGCACGCCGAACTCGTTGTTTAGATTGCCCTGGGTCTTGAGGCACGGACCGGTCACCGACAGGATGGCCGCACACATTTCCTTGGTCGTCGTCTTTCCGTTGCTGCCGGTCAGTGTGACGACGGGGCCCTTGAAGCCGGCCCGATGTCCGCTGCCCATTGCGCCGAGAGCGCGGGTCGTGTCGTCGACTGCGACGATGGCGACAGGACTTTCGGGAGAGACGAGGGAGGGTGGAAGAGCGAAATCGCGTTGCACGACGAGCGCCGCGGCCCCGCGCGCCACCGCCTGCACAAGGAAGGCGTGGGCATCGTGACGTGGGCCGCGGATTGCGACGAAGAGCTCGCCCACGCCGACGGCGCGCGAGTCGATCGAGGCGCCACGCAGCGCGGTTTCCGCAGCGCCGTGGACCAGCCGGCCGCCCGTCCAATCGACGACGTCGCGTGCGTGGAAAAGGGCGCTCACGCGGCGCCTGGTGCGAGAGAAGAGGCCGAAGGGGTCGTGCGCCGGGCGAGGGCACGCCGCGCCTCCGCACGGTCGTCAAACGGCAACCGCTCGCGACCGATGATCTGATAGTCCTCGTGTCCTTTGCCCGCGATCACCACCGTGTCCTGCGGCTGGGCAATCGCGAGGGCGAGCTCGATCGCGGCCCGCCGGTCGGCGAGGACCACGTAGGACGCCGCCGTGGCGTCGAGCGCCACAGCACCCACACGGCACAGACCCCCGAGTCCGCGCTCGACATCCGCCAGGATGGCCATGGGGTCCTCTGTGCGCGGGTTGTCACTTGTGGCGACCACGCGGTCGCTCCAACGCGCCACGGCCTGCGCCATGAGCGGACGCTTCGCGCGGTCGCGATCTCCTCCGCAGCCAAACACCGTGATGAGGCGCGCCCGGGCCAGCGGTCTGATGGTGCGGAGCAGCTTCTCGACGGCGTCGGGCGTGTGGGCGTAGTCCACAAGCACGGTCGGTGCCCCCGGGAGGTTGGCGTCCACGCGCTCGACCCTGCCGGGTACTTGGGGCACCGCTGCAAGGCCGGCGGCGATGTGGGCGGGCGCGACACCGAGTGCCGTCGCGATGCCGATCGCGACCAGCATATTCTCGAGGTTGAAGTCGCCGATCAGGGGAAGCGTGACTGCAAGCGGCGCCGTGCTAAGGGCGCTCGGCAGCCTCACCGAGGCACGTGTGCCGGACAGGCTGACATCGGCGGAGAGGAGTGCCACGTCGGCGCCCGTCGCCGGCTGGCGAGAGGTGGTGACAAGGCGGACGCCCGCGGCGCGGGCGGCTTCGACGAAGGCCTGAGCAAACGAGTCGTCGATGTGCACCACCGCCGCGCCGTTCGCGGCGATGTGGCGCACAAAGAGCAGGGCCTTTGCGTCACGATAGGCCTCCATCGTGCCGTGAAAGTCCAGGTGATCTTGGGTCAGGTTCGTAATGGCACCCACCGCGAAGCGGCAGCCGTCGACGCGTCCCAGCGCGAGACCGTGGGACGAAACCTCCATCGCGACCGCGTCGACCCCTCTCGTGCGCATCGCCCGCAGGAGCCGCTGCAGCTCGAGACTCTCGGGGGTGGTGTTGATCGCGCGGTGACGCTCGCGCGCGTAGCGCACCTCCACCGTCCCGATCACGCCCACCTCACGACCCGCCTTCTGCAGGATCGATTCGACGAGGTAGCTCGTGCTCGTCT
>DATFYN010000113.1:0-8141 GCA_035315025.1 Myxococcota bacterium | reverse complement strand
GAGATCCGCTGCGGCGCTTCCGGAGGGTGCGCAAGGAGACCGAGCAGCTAAAGCGCTCGCGGGCGGCGCATGGCACCGATCTCATGATCCGCTTTGCCGACCGGACGGGCTCGCGCACCCTCGTGGACGCGGGCACGCGCTTCACGTCGCGGCTTCACCCCTATCACCTCATCGTGACCAACGTGGCGGGGCCGCAGATCCCGCTTCACCTGCTCGAGGCCCGGCTCCTCGGCTTGTATCCGCAGCTTCCCCTCTTCGAACACCAAGGCCTCGCGGTGGCCGTGATGAGCTACCTCGGGAAGGTGGGCTTTGGCTTCATCGGCGATCCGGATTTGGTCCCCGACCTCGCTGCGTTTGGACAGGCGATCCAGGAATCTTTCGAGGAGTTGCGCGAGGCAGCCGGCAAGACCCGAGCCCTAGCTAGCTAGGCCTCCCGCGCACACAGGCCGGCGGCCGTCGCGACGGCGAAAACCGTATTCGCGACGAATACCAGCAGCGTCACGACGTTTAAGAGACCACCCAAGCGCACGGCCGCGGGCGCGCCCGCAAGGTCACCGACCACGCGCATGAAGAGTGAACGCGGGCAGAAATCGCATCGGTCGCGCAAGCAGCGCGGGGAAGATGATGGGGGCATGTCCGAAGATCATCGTCATGACGAAGCCGAGGAAGAGTGCATGCAGGATCGCGTCGTAGCGAGGTCTGGCGGCGGGCGCCCCGAAGACGAGTACCAGCACGCCGCTCACCGCGAGCCAGGTGCGGAGAGCGCCCAGCCGCGTCCGATACCGACTGCGCGCTCAAGCGAGATCAGCGTACCGAGAAAGCCGCACACCATGAGCGGCCCATGAAAGGCGACGAGTTCTGGTGTCGCCGCGGGGAACGCGAAGCCGAGTCGGATGAGCGCCCCGGCAAGCCCGAGGACGAGCGAAAGCATTCCGAGCGTGAGGAGGGGGAGCCGTGCAGCCACGGGGATCGCGCCCGGCCGCGGGGGTGCTGACTTTCGTGCAGGATCGCGGGATGCAGCCACTGTGCGAGCATACCGCGACCCTTCCTGCGCCCCGCACGCGAGGTATGATCCCCGTCATACGAGTCGCCACTCGGATACGGCAGGCTTTGTGGGGAGGTCCCAGTATGCCGCTTGTCGACATCGAGCCGATCCTCACGGATGCCGAGCGCCAGCTCCGCGACGCGGCGCATAAATTCGCCGAGGAGGTGATGCGTCCTGCGGGCCGAGCCCTCGACCCGCTGCCGGATCCCGCGCAGGTGATCGCGCCGGATTCAGTCCTATGGCAGGTCTTCAACCGCTACCGAGACATGGGCTTTGACGACCTCGACGGCGCGACGGAGGATCTCCCACCCGTCGAGCGTGCGCGTGCGCGCGCGATGGTGAGCGAGGAGCTTGGCTGGGGCGACGCGGGCCTGGCCATCAGCCTTGGTGTGGCAGACTTCCATCGCATCTTCGCCCGCATGTCGTGTCGGCCGTCGCTCATCGAGCGCTTCTGCGGTTCGCAGAGCCGCGAGATCGGCTGCTGGGCCGTGACAGAGCCCGATCATGGCAGCGACACGCTTGCGGTGAGCGAGCCTGCGTTCGGCGATCCCAAGGTCCGCGCGAACTGCATCGCGCGCCGCGACGGCAAGACGTACGTGATCCGCGGACAGAAGTCGGCATGGGTCTCCAATGGTTCGATCGCAACAGTCGCGGCGCTTTTCTGCACCATCGACCCAAGCCACGGCTTCCGCGGCGGCGCAATCTGTCTTGTGCCCCTTGACCTTCCGGGCGTCTCCCGCGGCAGGCCCCTCGACAAGCTCGGGCAGCGCGCGCTCAACCAAGGCGAGATCTTCTTCGACGATGTCCGCGTGCCTGAGGAGTACGTGGTCGTTGGCTCCGACGCGTATGCATCCGCGGTCGAGGCCGTGCTTGCACTCGCGAATGCATCGATGGGTACGATCTTTGTTGGCCTCGCCCGCGCAGCCGTTGAGCACGCACTCGCGTATGCACATGAACGCGTCCAGGGAGGTGCTCCGATCTTTGCACACCAGAGTGTGAAGTCTCGCCTCTTCAAGATCTTTATGCAGGTCGAAGCTGCACGAGCACTTGCTCGCCGAGTGTTTGTTTACAACACGACGCATCCACCGCTCGTCCAGTATTCGATCGCTTCGAAGGTGTTCTGCACGAACACTGCGTTCGAAGCGGCCAGTGGGGCGCTCCAGATCTACGGCGGAAATGGGCTGTCGCGCGAGTACCCGATCGAGAAGCTATTGCGCGATGCGCGCGCGTCGATGATCGAGGATGGATGCAATGATCTCCTGAGCCTGGTCGGGGCGTCGAAACTCTGACCGGGGCTGGGATAGGAGAACGCAGCATGGAACTTCGAGAGGCGATCGGCCGCCGTCGTTCCTTCCGGTTCCTCCGACCGTATCGCCCGGTGGAGCCTGAGAAGATCCAGCGCATGCTTGAGGCTGCACGCCTGGCGTCGCATTGGGGTAATGTGGGGAGCCTGCGTGCCGTTGTGGTGTTTCGGGACAGCGCTTCTCCCGAGGCCCTCTCTGCGATCACGGCACCCATCGCGGGCTACCAGATCCGGCTCGCACCTGTGATCATTGTCTGGTATCTCGATACCGCCGCCGTAGACGAGCAGGCGGATCGCCTGCGAGAACTCCTCAAGGCGGGCGCGCTCGGTTTCGGCGAGGGGAAGGAGAAGGCGCTCGAAGAGCAGCTGATCCCCGTATTCCGGACCATCAAGGACAAGATGAAGGAGCCCGGACTCGGCGAGATCGACTGCGGCCAGGGCATCGCGCAGGCGACACTCGTCGCGGTCGAGCAGGGGCTCGGCACCTGCTGCCTCTCCTCTCCCAACGTGGACAAGATCCGCGCGGCGCTCGGCATGCCCGAGACCTGCCGGATCGTGGTACTCCAGACCGTGGGGTACCCTGCCGAGAGCCCGGAGGCCGGCGGCCAAAGGCCACGGCAGCCTTTCGAGAAGCTCTTCCACATGAATCGCTACGGAGAGCCCTTCCCGCGGGACGCGAAGGTCGTGGGGGAGCTTGAGCGCGACCGCATGATCCAGCAGCAAGCGCCGCTGCCGTGGCGAGAAAAGGAGCTCCAATTTCTTCAAAACGCGTTGGGGGTGAAGGGACATGGACTGCTCTAAGCCTTCGGGCGCGAGCGTCGCCATGTCGCATCACCGAGATGGCCACGTCGACTTGAAGGAGATCTCATGAAGCTGCGCGCGGTGATTGCGGGCGTCGGCATGACGAATTTCGGCAAGCACCTGGAGTCCGGTCTCAAGGCGCTCGGCGGTGAGGCGGTGCAGAGCGCCCTGGCCGACGCAGGGATCGACGCACATCAGCTCGAGGTGGCCTATGTCGGTAATGCCGCGGCCGGTCTCGTGACGGGGCAGGAGTCGATCCGCGGGCAGGTGATCTTGCGCTCTCTCGGGATCGGGCGCATCCCCGTGATCAACGTGGAAAATGCCTGTGCCAGCGCCTCGACAGCGCTGCAGCAAGCATGCGGAGCCGTCTCCGCGGGACAATACGAGGTGGCGCTGGCACTTGGTGTCGAGAAGCTCACGCATCCTGACAAAGCGAAAAGCTTCGCAGCCTTTTCTGGCGCCGTCGACGTCGAAGCCCTTGCAGGCATCCTGGCCCAGCTCCGCCGCGCCGCCGAGGAGGGCGGCGCGCGCGCGGCGAGCGCCGGTGCGGGCGAGAAGCGCTCGATGTTCATGGACCTCTACGCCGCCGTCGCGCGCGCCCATATGAAGCGGTACGGCACGACGGTGGAGCAGTTCGCCGGGATCGCGGCCAAGAACTCCCACCACGGGAGCCTAAACCCCCGTGCGCAGCTCCGCGAGGCGATGAGTGTGGCCGACGTCTTGGCAGCGCCCATGGTGGCGGAACCCCTGACGCGGCCGATGTGCTCGCCCATCGGCGATGGAGGAGCCGCCGCCGTGATCGTGAGCGCGCGCCGAGCGCGTGAGCTCGGAATTCGTCGCCCGGTGCAGGTGATATCGAGCGTACTGCACTCAGGCTGGGACCACGGGATCGACGATCCGGGCACGGTCGAAGTCTGCGCACGCGAGGCGTATGAAGAGGCCGGGATCGGCCCGAATGAGGTCGACGTGATCGAGTGTCACGATGCGACGGCGCCCGCCGAGCTGATGGCCTACGAATCTCTCGGGCTTTGTGGCAAAGGCGAGGGTGGGAAGCTCGTCGACAGCCAGGTGACCTGGCTCGGTGGCACGATCCCCGTGAATCCTTCGGGAGGTCTGCTGCGCAAGGGCCATCCCGTAGGCGCCACCGGCCTCGCGCAGATTGTCGAGCTCACCGAGCAGCTCCAGGGACGCTCGGGACCGCGACAGGTTGACGGCGCGAGGGTTGCACTCGCCCAAAACGGCGGCGGCAATATTGGTATCGACGCTGCCGCCATGTGCGTGACCATCCTTACGGTCTAGCTCAGGGGCGAAGCGATGCGTGAGCGCAGCGAGCTCCTCTTGACGGACCTGGTTTCGCTGCGTGCCGAGCAGCGCCCGCACCTCGACGTGCTCACCTTCGAACGAGGCGAGAAGCCGCCGGAGGTGCGTACCTACGCCGACCTCGCGCGCAATGCAAATCGGATCGCCGCTGCACTCGTCGCGCGTGGCCTTGCACGCGGCGAACGGTTTGGCCTCATGCTGCGCAACCACCCCGAGTTCGTTGAGACGATGATCGCCGCGTCCACCACGGCCTGTGTCTTCGTGCCGATCGACCCGCGCACGCGCGGCGAGAAGCTGGCCTATGTGCTTCGCAACTCAGGCTGCCGGGGGATCGTGTGTGCCGATTACTGCCTCGGGGCGGCCCGCGACGTGCGGGCGCACGTACCCGAACTCGCGTGGGTGCTGGCCCTCGAGACAGGCGAGGACGCTGATTGCGTGGCGCTCGCTAGCGCCCCGGGTATCGAGTCGCTGGGCGAGGTGCTCTCGAAGCCTGCCCCGACTGTAGACGTGCGACTCGCTGGGCCGAGCGATCCGCTGCAGATCATCTACACCTCAGGCACGACGGGCGATCCCAAGGGAGTCGTCTTCCCGAACCAGCGCTTTGGGGCATTCGCACTCCTCGGGATGCTCCTCGGCTACCGACCCGACGACCGACCCTACACCGGCCTTTCGCTCACGCATGGTAACGCACAGGCCGTGACGCTCGGCCCGTCGCTGCACATGGGGCTGCGGGCAGTCTTTAGCCGGCGCTTCACCAAGTCGAGACTCTGGGACGTAAGCCGCCGTTTTGGCTGCACGACTTTCTCGCTGCTCGGCGGCATGGCGACGGCAATCTACGCCGAGCCGCCGCGACCCGATGATTCCGACAACCCGGTGCGGATGGTCGTCAGTGCAGGCATGCCAGCGGCCATCTGGGAAGCGTTCGAGAAGCGTTTCGGTGTACAGATTTTCGAGTGGTATGGGGCAGTCGAGGGAGGGCTCGCCTTCAAGCCGAGCGGAGCCGGTCCGGTGGGAAGCTTCGGCAAGCCCGCGCCCGGGCTCGAGATGAAGATCGTCGACGAGAATGGGAACGAATGCGCACCCGGGGTCGTGGGTGAGATCGTGTCGCGCCCGTCAAGCGGCGAGAAGGCGAGCGTCGAGTACTTCCGCAATGAGGAGGCTTCACGCGCCAAGACGCAGGGTGGCTGGCTGCACAGTGGCGATATGGGCCACCGCGACGTCGACGGCTGGTTCTTCTTCGACTACCGAAAGGGCGGCGGGATCCGGCACAACGGCGACTTCGTGAATCCGGGCTTCGTGGAGAAGTTGATTGCCGAGCAGCCCTCCGTCGCCGATGTCTTCGTGTACGGCGTACCGGCGCGCTCTGGGTCACCCGGGGAGAAGGACGTGGTCGCCGCGATCGCGCCTGCGCCGGGTGCCACCTTCGATCCAGTGGCGGTCTTCGCCGCATGCCGGCGCGGCCTTGAGCCAAACTTTGTGCCCACCTACCTGCAGGTCGTAGACGAGATCCCAAAGACGGCCTCCGAGAAGCCGCAGGAGCGGTTCTTGCTCGAGCGTTTCAAGCCTGGAGCAGTCGGCGTCTACACCAAGACGCACAGCGCCAAGGCTCGGCGGCCTCGGCGAATCCCCGCTTCAGGGCCGGAGGCAAAGCGTGAGTGGGAGGAAGATCCACCGCAGGGCGGGGATATCGGCTAGGGCGACCCCGAATCCTGAGTCCGCCACCCAGACACGATAGGTTGCGAGCCGCAAGAGAGGCGTCCTTCCCGATCGCAGCTGCACGCGTCGCCACAGGTTCGCCTCACCCGCTGCTTGCTTCCACGGATGAGGCGGTGATGCTTAGAAGATCGCTCGGGCGATGAGTCCCGAAGCGCGAGGCGCGTTGCCCCACCACGCCAAATCGGGGCGTCAGAGGGTCGGATGCGGCCGCGCCGGGGTTGGTGCGACGGCTCAGCGTCGGTCACGGAGCATGTGCGCCGCGCGCTAAGCCCTACGGTGCTCGCCGGGCCGCCTTCGGTCGATCAGGTCGCCCGCGCGCTCGGCCTGAGCCACCGCACCCTCAACCGGCGGCTGGCAGCAGAAGGCACGAGCGTCAAGGTGCTGCTTGAAGATGTGCGCTGCGAACTCGGACGACAATTGCTCGAAGAGACACGCATGCCGCTTAGCGAAATCGCAAAGACGCTTCAGTATTCGGAGCCGAGCGCCTTCTCGCGGGCCTTCAAAGGCTGGACGGGGAGCACCACACCCAGTGAGTGCAGCGCGAAGGCAATGCGGGAACGGCCACGCGGAATGTGAAGGCTCTACTCCACCCCTCTAGGAGTGCCGTCGCACCTTGCGGGGCAGGAAACGCAAGCTCGCGCGGTGAACGGGAGATGCAATCCAACCCTCGACCGGGCTCCGGAATGCCGAATGATTTCAATGAGTATGAGTTCTGGCGAGGGACGGAAGTCCAGTCCTCGACCGCTCGAGGCCGCTTCTTCCTCGCGGGAGTTGACGGAGTGCCCGTTCCTGGACGTAGAATGCCCGCCTAGAATGCTTATCCGCGATCGACGACGGAACGCGCAAACGAATCCGCGCAAATGAACCGAATCGTAAGTTGGCACTTCGCCTGGTGGTTTCTGGCCGCTGGCTTGTCCGCTCCCGGCGCTCTCGCCACAACGTTCTCCGGCACAGTGGCGACGACGGGCGGGCAACCCATCGCCGGGGCAATGGTAACCGCCTTCGACGAGCCCAAGAGCCGGAAGGAAACGGTCTTCACTGGGTCCGACGGCCGCTATACATTGCACACGTCCTTTGTCGGCAACCTGACGCTACGTGCGCGCACCCCGTACTTCAAGGATGTCGTGAAGACTGTCACCGCGACCGACACGGATGTGCAGATCATCGACTTCGCGGCGGAAAAACTGGTCTCTCCCGCGGAACTCTCCGATTCGCTGCCCGCATCGGCGCATGCGGCAATCCTCCCCTTCCCTAGCAAGAGCGTAAAGGACACCTTCATCAGCCAGTGCAACTACTGCCACCAACAGGGCAATTCGCTAACGCGCCGCCCACGCCCTGAGGACGAGTGGAAGCAGACCGTCCGGCGGATGGAGGGCTACGCCGCGATGGTCACGTACAGTGAGGCCCGGGCCATCAGCAAGACGATGCTCAACGCCTTAACGGCACGCCGGTGAAAGCGATCGAGACCTACGACGCGAGCCCCGAGCTTGCCCGTGCCAAAATCGAGGAGTGGCACGTCGGTGATCCGCTCTCATTCATTCACGACACTGGCGTGGGCGACGACGACAAGCTGTACGGGGTCGACGAAGGCCACGATGTGATCTGGATCCTCGACCGCACGACCAGTCAGATCGAAAAACTGGCTCTGCCCGACATCGATCTGCCGGTTGGCGGAGTGTTCTCGGGGCTGCGGTTGCCGATTGGCATCTTCACCGGCAAGCATGGACCGCACAGCATCGCACAGACAACGGATGGGCGGATCTGGATCACCGCTGCGCTGTCGAGCTCGCTCATTGCGCTCGATCCGAAGGCCAAAGCGTTCAAGGTATACCCGGTGCCACGAGGCTTCCTCTGGAAGGGCGGTCTGTATCCGCATACGGTCCGAGTCGACAAGAACGACATCGTCTGGTTCACCATCGTCGCGTCCGACCAGATCGGCCGCTTCGATCCGAAGAC
>DATFYN010000112.1:0-2373 GCA_035315025.1 Myxococcota bacterium | reverse complement strand
GAGCCGGCGTGGCGCGAACCTCCGCCAGCGCGCGTCCGGCGCGGGTTCCCGCGCACAGTGGCGAGCTTGTCGAGATGTCCCCGATGCAGGGTGACGTCGCGTGGTGGTGGTAATCCAGCGTAGTCAGCTCGAAGACTCGGTCCCTGCAGGGCCTGCGCAGTCGCGGAGCAAAAGCGGAGCGCAAGATTAAGCCCTGGGGTCTTTCTGGCGCGGGAGTGGAAGGGCGAGCGGCGGCGCCTCGGCAAGTACCTGCGCCACGGCGGCCCCGAGCATGTGCTTGGCTTTGCCCCCTCGCGCTCTGGGAAGGGCGTCGGCTGGGTACTGCCCACGCTCCTTACCTGGCCCGAGAGCGCCCTTGTCCACGACATCAAGGGCGAGAACTGGGCGCTCTCCGCAGGCTATCGCCAGCGAGTTCTCGGGAACCTCTGCCTCCGCTTCGATCCCACCTGTAAGGACGGAAGCGCCGCCCGGTACAACCCGCTGCTCGAAGTGCGCCTCGGTCCGGACGAGGTCCGCGACGTCCAGAACATCGCCGACATGCTGGTTGATCCCGATGGCACTGGAGCCAAGAACCACTGGGATCTCACCGCAGAGGAGCTTCTCGTGGGCACGATGCTCCACGTCCTCTACGCCGGGCGGGACAAGTCGCTCGGGGGTTGCCTCACTCTCCTCTCGAACCCGTATCGAAGAAGCGACGACGTGCTCGAGATCATGCTGCGCACGGAGCACGACCCGGACGGATCTCGCGGCTGGACCCTGTACGGCACGGGCGAGCCCACGAGGACCCACCCCGTGGTGGCGGGCACGGCACGCGCACTCCTCGACAAGTCGGAGAACGAGCGCTCGGGCGTGATCTCCTCTGCACTTAGGTGCCTGAGCCTCTTCCGTGATGAGATCGTGGCCGAGAACACATCAGCCTGTGACTTCCAGGTCCTGGATCTCATGCAGCACGAGAGGCCTGTCAGCCTTTATCTCACGGTGCCGCCGTCTGATCTCTCGCGGACGCGCCCCCTCCTGCGACTCCTCGTGCAGCAGATCGGCCGGCGTCTTACCGAACGGATGGCCTTCGAGGACGGCCGCGGCGTCCCCCACTACCGCCATCGCCTCCTTCTGCTCATGGACGAGTTTCCCTCCCTCGGGCGGCTCGACTTCTTCCAGACCCAGCTCGCCCATCTGGCCGGCTACGGGATTCAAGCGTTCTTGATTGTTCAGGACCTCTCGCAGCTCTACGCGGCCTACGGAAGAGACGAGAGCATCGTGTCGAACTGCGCGGTGCGCGTGGCCTTTGCGCCCAATCGGATTGAGAGGGCATAGCGCTGCGTCATGATCGGAGAAGAATGCCCCAGAAGCTTTTGCACCTGATAGAGACTCACCCCGCGCAACACAAGGCGGGACGCGTAGGTGTGGCGAAGTGTATGGAGTGTCACATCGCGCAGCCCGGTTCGCTCACGCGCGCGGCGGAAGGCCGTCTTCACCGCATCCCACTCTAGCCGCTGGCCCGCGAGAGGAGGACGCGTGAAGACGAAGTCCGCCGGAGGGGGGCCGTGGCTCGCGCGTGCCGCCAACGTTGCGCGTGCGCGTCGCGTGAGGGGAACTCCGCGCGGCTTGTCCGACTTCGTCTCGAGAAAGAAGGCGACTCCGTTCGGCGTACGGTCAAGGTCCACATCCCCCCAAACGAGACCCAGGGCCTCGCCCACGCGCGCGCCAGTATCCAGCAGGAAGA
Source organism: Myxococcota bacterium (assembly GCA_035315025.1). Classification (GTDB taxonomy): domain Bacteria; phylum Myxococcota_A; class UBA9160; order UBA9160; family UBA9160; genus UBA9160. The sequence goes on along the minus strand of DATFYN010000112.1, from coordinate 650 downwards.
CGAGAAGATCGCGAAGGTAAGGGGGCGAGGATGCGAGAAGCAGCGCCTCTTCTTCGTCGCTCAAGAAGCGGGTTCGTTGATTCTTCTCGGGGACGGACCTTACGAATGGAGGGGTCGCGAGGGCACCCCACTCCCGCGCCGCGCGATGGAGCGTTGCCTTCACGAGGTCGAGGTGGCGATTCACGGTGGCGGGCTTGAGGCCTCCAGCCAAGAGGTCATCTCGCCAGCGGGAGAGCACCGGGGTGCTGAGGGCCTCGAGCGGGGTCGCCGGGCCAAGGTCCTGGAGGATTCGCTGGATGAGGTAGAGGTGCCGCCGGGCACTCGCCAGCTTTCCCCGCGGGAGCAAGACGGATGGCTTGGCTCAGTGCGAGAGGCTCGCGCTTCCCGTGGATCGCCTCCTCCCGAAGCTCCTGTCGCCACTTCGCCTCGAGGCCTTGGGCCTCCGTCTTTCGGGTCGTCCCCGAAGAGCGCCTGTACCGCTCGCCACGGTAAATGAATTCGATCTCCCAATGCGGCGAACCGCCCCGCCGATGCACTCCCAACGCCTACCCTCCACTCCTAGGGTCCCCACAAAAGTCCCCACAATCGACCCGGACGAAGCATCGCCTGCGGCAAGCGTTCTGTAAACAGCTAGTTTTTATTGTGATTTT
>DATFYN010000111.1:0-4546 GCA_035315025.1 Myxococcota bacterium | reverse complement strand
CACCAACGCCTGCGTTGTGTGCGTGACCCCGGGAAACATCGAGGCGCCTTGGCTGAATTTCGAGGCCGGAGCCGTTTCGAAGGCGCTCGCGCTAGCTCGGGTTTGTCCTTATCTCGCAAGCCATTCATGTGGACGGGCTAGACGGCTGGGGAGCGACCGCGACGCCGCGACCGACGGACCTCGCCTGGGAGCCTTCGGAACTCGGCCCAATTGAAACCGTTTGTCCGATCGCAGCGTAGAAAGCCGCACCGCGACGAGGGCTTAGGTCGCCAGCGAAAGAGCCGTGAGGCCAGTGGGTATCGTCGATGCACCTTGGCCGGTCCGCCAAAAACATCAATGATTGCGCTGCCGACGCGATTTTACGGGAAGCACAACCGGGGTCTCGACTATACTACGCACCCGTAGAGACCCTGTGAGTGCGCGTGGAAAACCAAGAACGATCGCTAGGGCGACTCCTCTGCGCGGTCGGGATTGTGATCTGCGTCGTCGCTGCGTACTGGCCGGCGCTCCACGCCGGCTTCATCTGGGACGACGGCAGGCACGTCACCGACAACGCAATGCTCCGTTCGCTGGAAGGGCTACGCCGACTCTGGTTCGAACGGGGTGCGGTTCCCCAGTACTACCCGCTCACACACACGACATTCTGGCTCGAGTACCACCTCTGGGGTCTTGCCCCGGCGGGCTACCACGCGGTGAACGTGCTCCTGCACGCGGCCAACGCACTTCTCGTGTGGAGGCTCCTCGACCGACTTCGGGTACCCGGCGCATTCCTCGCGGGCGCAATATTCGCGGTGCATCCCATCCACGTAGAGTCGGTGGCATGGGTCACCGAACGCAAGAACCTCCTATCCGGCTTCTTCTATCTCCTCGCGGGGCGAGCCTACCTGCGTCTGTTTGGATTGGATGGCTCAGGCGCGTCGCGTCGGTCGCTTTTGCTCGAGGCCGTCGCGATGACCCTTTTCGCTTGTGCTGTGCTCTCCAAGTCGGTGACCGTAACTTTGCCCGGCGCCATCGCACTCATTGTCTTGTGGAAACACGGACGGATCGAGCGTCACGAGCTCGTGTCGCTCGGCGGCGCCCTCTCCATCGGCCTCATCTTTGCGCTACAGACAGTCTTCATGGAGAAGGTGTATGTGGGTGCCGTCGGTGAGGACTGGCACCTTTCGTTGGGTGAGCGCTTACTCATCGCAGGACGGGCTCTCTGGTTCTATCTCGGCAAGCTTGCGTGGCCCACTGATCTTCTCTTCGTGTACCCGCGCTGGACGGTGGACCCTTCCCAGTGGTGGCAGTGGTCCTTCCCGGTTGCGGCCGTGCTGGTTGGTACGTTGCTGTTTGCATGTCGTCGAGTGACGGGATACGGACCGATGGTCGCGGCAATTTATTATGCCGGCACACTTGTACCCGCACTCGGCTTTTTCGACGTGTTCCCGATGCAATTCTCGTTTGTTGCGAACCATTTCGCCTACCTGGCGACGATCGGCCCGATCGCGCTGGCAGCAAGCATGGGGACCCGCGTTGCTGCGGGATTGCCGCGCGCTCCACGCGGGGCTTTCCGGGCGGGGGCCATGCTTCTCGTTCTGATCCTTGCGTTCTTATCGAATCAAGAATCGCGGAACTATCGCGACCTGCCGACGCTGTGGACCAGCACAATCGCCCGCAACCCGGGTTGCTGGATCTGTGAGCTCGACCTTGGCGGGTATCTGCTACTCGAAGGACAGATCAACGAATCAATCCGACATTTCGAGCGGGTCCTCGTCCTCAAGCCCGATCATTCGGACGCAAATACGCTGGCGATGGCTAACATCGGCAAGGGACTGTTGTTGGAGGGTCGCATCGATGAGGCGATCGTACGCTTCCAAACGGTTCTAGCTCGTCACCCGGACTCCGCCCCTGCTCACCTCGGGCTCGGGGACGCTCTCGTCACGCGCGGAGAGGCCCAGGAGGGCATCGCGCACCTCGAGGAGTCGGTCCGCCTCGCACCAAATTGGCCAAGAGGGCGGTTTCACTTGGGCATCGCACTGGCCCGTCAGGGACGTACGGAAGAAGCCATTGTTCAGTTGGAGCAAGCCGTCAGTCTTCAACCGAACTCGATCCCTGCACAAGAGGCTCTCGCCAGGGCTCGAGGCCAGCTCGAGCGCCGGCTCATAAGGTGAGCCTCGGACCCTCTGCTCCGCACTTTGCGCTCATCCGATGGTGGAGGTGGACGTGATCGTGAAGCGAATCCGGACCCTTCCGAAGCGATACTCTTCCAGCAACCCCTTCGCGACGACGTATTCGCCCAAGGCGATTATCGATCCCATCCACAGGAACGGCACCGAAGAGATTCTTTCTGCCGGCTACCCACCCGTGGGCCCGTTGTCGGCGAGAACCTTCGCCAAGACATCGATCGCGTTTTGCAAGAACGCCCCGTTGGCCAAACTCGCGTGCGAGAGTACGGTAGCTGGATTCAAGCAATGAACGAGGCAGATACAGCGCATCTTTCGCCGGCGAGCCGCGCGGCGTGCGCTCTTCTCCTCTTGTTATTCGTCGGTCGGGCGTTTTTCTCCGCGCAGCAGCACTCCGTCACGGTGGACGAGTTCGTCTATTTGCCGGCCGGCATCACCCTCTTGCAAACCGGTGACTCCGGGTTCACGGACTTGAACCCCCCGCTGGCCCGCTCCCTGCAAGCGCTTCCGGTCCTCTTTGCCCATCCGACGCTCCCGGAGACGGCCTCGAGCCGCAGAAACCCGAGTCCCTGGCTTCTGGGATATATCTTTCAGGAATCGAACCGCGCGCGGTACATCCAGTTTTTTTCGCCTGCACGCTTCGTCACTGTGCTACTCGGTGCCCTCGGAGCTGCGGTCGTCATGGGTTGGGCGCGAGCGGTTTGGGGGCAGGGAGCCGCTCTGGCTGCGCTCGGCTTTCTGGCCTTCGAACCCAACTGGATTGCGCACGCAGGCTTGGTCACGACTGACGTGCCCTTCTGCACCGTGGCGCTGCTCGCGCTATGGACGCAGGCGCGCGCCTGCGAGCGGCCGAGCCCGTTGCGGACTGCCCTTGCTGGGGTCGTCCTTGGTGCGGCGCAGCTCACCAGGTTTACGGCCTTGCTTTTATACCCCGTGCTGCTCGTTCATGTTCTGCTCGTGGCACGTCCCGTCGGCCGCGGACTTCGCCAGCTCGCGGCAGTGAGCACCATCTCCCTCCTCGTGCTTAATGCCGGCTACTTCTTTGAGGGATCTTGCGAGATCACCCCGGTTTCGAGCACCTCGTCCGTACTCTGGCGCACGCTCCACGATCTTCGCGTACCGCTGTGTCTGCCCCGGTCCTATGTGCAGAACATGGCTTTGAAGTCGAAGCAGGTGGTTTCAGGCTTTCCCACGTATCTAAACGGGCATGTGTATATCGGGAGTGCGCCCTGGTACTACGCTCTCGAGTGCCTCCTGATGAAAAGCACGTTGGGCGCGCTTGGCCTCTCGGTAGCCGCTGCCTTCGCCTGCACGCGCGTCTCGTCATCAAAACTCGACGATCGCACGCGTGCGTCTGTCCTCCTCTGGATCACTACCGGGCTCGTATTGGTGCTGGCCGCCTTTGCGACAAACCTGAACCTCGGGGTGCGCTATGTATTGTTGCTGTATCCGTTGCTCGCTCTAGCGATGGGGGGCGCATGGAGATGGGCCCCGAAACTCAGCGCTGCCCTTTTGGTGGCCCATGCCTTCGAGTCGGGAGCCGCGTATCCCGACGAGCTCGCCTTCTTCAACCTGGCCGGCGGCGGGCCGGGCGGAGGACTCCGCTACCTGGGGGACTCGAACCTCGACTGGGGACAAGATCTGCCGGCCCTCGCGAAGTTCATGCGAGAGAACGAAACCGGACCCATCCAACTCGCCTACTTCGGGCGGGTGGACCCTCGATTGTACGGCGTCGAGTTCAGCGTCCTCAGCCCCAAGCCGCACTCGGGATGGGTCGCCATTTCAGCGAACTTCCTGGCGGGGCTACCATATCTTCTCTTCGACGCGGCGACCCTAACCGGTCGCTGGACGGAACCGGGAGAGTTCGAAGCCTTCAGGAAAATTCCTGCCGTCACGCGCGCGGGCGCTTCGATCTACGTCTACCGAATTCCTCCGTGATCTATCTCCCGCAGCGTGCGCCGTGGTGCCGAAGTAGCGGAGGGGTGATTTGTTGTCCGATGGGAGACTGCGTCGCGACCCGCTTCGGTCGTCCGTCGTGGAGCTGGGCGTGGCGAAGAGCGAGAACGTCGGCGCGGAGCGCGACTCGGGGAAAGAGAACTGAGCGGAGCGCGGCGAGGAGGGCCGTTAGGGAAGAGGCATCGTCCGCGCAGCTTGACCCGGTCCGCCAAAAACATCACTGATTTGTGCGCCAGGAAAGCTTGGAAGAGGAGGAAGACTTATGGAAGCGTGAGTCTGAAACGTCTTTCAGGACCCAGCGGGGAATGCCCGCCCGGGAACGGTTGGCCACCACCCGGTAGCGAGTCTTGCGTGGTCCGGGGGCACCCGGCTGCGAAGCGTAGACAGGCATCATAGGAAGGTCACGTCCTCGAAGTGAACCCCGA
>DATFYN010000110.1:0-7111 GCA_035315025.1 Myxococcota bacterium | reverse complement strand
CGAACTGGCAACGCTCGGTCTGGTGCTCGGCCGCATCCTGACCGTTCGCTTCACCCTGCCCGAAGGGCCTCCCCTCGACCTCACTCCCGACCCACGCTGGAACTCTCCCGTCGTTGTGGGCGAGCCCGCCCCGGATCGCGGACCCGTCCTCGTCACACTCGAGTACGTGATCGACCCCGAACGCGCCCGCGATTTTGCACGGGCCATGCGAAAACTCTCACGCATCCGGCTGCGGGACGGCGCACTCCGCTGGGGCCTCTTTGTCGATGCGGCGCAGTCCAATCGCTATCTGGAATCGTTCGTGGTCGAGTCTTGGATCGAGCATCTGCGCCAACACGAGCGGATTACCGCGGCGGACCGAGAAGTCCAGGCGCGGGCCGTTGCCTCCTGGGTGCCTCTCCGCCTCGGATCACCCATTACATTCACGAGCGCATGCAATGACGCCAGAGCCAGGGGACTGCGTGGCGCTCGCCCTCAAGTCCAAAGGCGGATTCCCGGGCCGCACGGCTTGCAATGAGGCGGCGGCCGCGACGCCTCGAGCTTTGCGCCTTCGGTTGCCTCAACTCTCAGCGGGGGACGCGTCGAGGGGCAACTCGATCACAAACTTGGTCCCGCGCCCCTGCTCTGACTCCACCGAGATGCGGCCGCCGTGCCGCTCGACGATGCCGTGGGAGATCGAGAGCCCGAGGCCCGTCCCCTTCCCCACCGGTTTCGTGGTGAAGAAGGGATCGAAGATCCGGCTCTGGATCTCCGCCGGGATTCCCGGCCCATCGTCTTGGATCTCCACCCGCACTCCGCCATCGATCGGCCGGGTGCGGATCCAGATCGTGCCCTTCTTGCCGAGCGCGTCGCAGGCGTTGATCAAGAGGTTCATGAACACCTGGTTCAGCTGGCCCGCGTAACAGCGAATTCGGGGAAGGTTCCCGTAGTCGCGCTCGACGCAGATGCCGTCCTTGAGGCGAGGCTCGATCAGGGAAATCGTGCGATCGAGGCCGTCGTGGAGGTCGACTTCCTGGAGGTCCGCTTGGTCCACCCGCGAGAAGGTGCGCAGGTCCTCCACGATCTTCTTGACGCGCGCCGTGCCCTCCCGACTGCGGACGAGGAGCTTCGCCAGCGCCTCGCGCGCGCGGTCAGCATCCCGACCTGCACCCTTGCTCTCGATCAGCTTTCGAATGTATTCGTCCATCAGCTGAAGGTTCGCATGCACGAACCCGATCGGGTTGTTGAGTTCATGGGCGATGCCGGCCACGAGTTGGCCGAGCGACGCCATCTTCTCACTCTGCACGAGCTGGGTCTGCGCTTCGCGCAGGGCCTGGGTGCGCTCATCGACGCGCGCTTCGAGCGTTGCGTTGAGCTTCGCAATCTCGTCGTAGGCCTTCGCGTTCTCGATCGCGATCGCGCTCTGGTTGGCAAGCGTGCGGAGCAGCTGCCGGTCATCGACGCCCAGCCGTTCGCCCGTGAGCTTGTGACCCACGGCGATCACGCCGAGGAGATCCATCCCAAAGAGAATCGGTACGAGGAGTTCGACCTCGAGCGTGTCGAAGACGTCCCGGCAGGCTTCCCGCACCTCCGCGTCCGTCTCGTCATCAAAGTCGAGGCGCGAGAGCGCGCGGCGAGCGAGGAGGTAGGTCACGATCGGGTGGTCGGCGGGGAGGAGGGTGTCGAGGGCGTCATCGTCCCAGTCCCCCCGCGAGCCCGCGGGCTGCAGCACGCCGTGTTCGGCGTCGAAGAGCAGGACCATCGCGCGCTCCACGCCCATGGTGTCGGTGAGTGCGATCAGAATGCGATCTCCGATCTCTTTCATCGACAACATCGAGACCATGGCTTCGGAGATCTCGCGCACCGCGACCCGGTAGGCGGAGCGATCGCGGTCGAAGACGCGGTCGACGAGGCGCTGCATGCGCGTGCGCAGCGGGTTGAAGGCGAGGATCGCGAAGAACAAGAACGAGATCTGGAACCAGCGGGACTGTGGGTTCACGTTGGAGCGCGAGACCGCGGCATCGGCGAAGGTGATGAGAAGTGCAAAGACGCCGGTGATCGCCAAAGTGGCGGCGCCGTATGCCGCCGACGACTTCGCCACGACGCGGATCTCGAAGAGTTGGCGTCGCAGGATGCCGTAGCCCACGGCCAGCGGGAACGTAAAGAACCAGAGCAGAGCGACGTACCAGGGCAGGGACGTCCGCAGGATCATCTGTGCGATCATGATTAGAAGGACGGGGACGAAGCTCACGAGCGCGCCGAGAAGCATCACGTCGGCGCGGTCTGTGCTTCCGCCTTCCCGCATACGACGGCGCTCGTGTCCAAGGAACACGATAGAGGCGAGGCTTACTCCGATGGTGAAGCAGAACGCGAAGGTCGGTACAAGCGCGGGAGGGATCCCCACGCGCTCGCCCACAAGGGACAGGAGGCCCAGCGCGAAGGCCAAGGCATACATCAGAGGCCGCAGCCCGCGTCGCCGCACCACCCAGCCGGGCTCGACGGGATAGGTGCTGAACAGATGGAACACCGTTGCGCCGATGAAGGGGATGTTGAAGAGCATACGGGGCCCCTGAAGCGGTATCGGCACCCAGTGAAAGGCCAAAGACAGCTGCGCAGACATCGTGGAGCAAAAGAGAACGAGCGCCCAAGCTTCGGCGCGGTCCGGACGCAATCGCCAGACCACGAACCCGATGGCCAGGTAGATCACGGACACGAGCAGGAGCCCAGCGTAAAGTGCCGCCGACCAGGCGGGGATGGTGGCGATGCTACAAATCTTCGGTTGCAGCTCGACCGTGTAGTGACGATCCCCGCGCTCGAATTCGTAGCGATTCGGACGGCCGGGATGCAGCACGCTATTCGGGTTGAGGATCAAGCGATAGACCGACCCCCCGTCGATGGTGAGCAGCCGGTCCCCCGCCTCGACGCCCGCACCGGTTGCGAGACCCGGGTCCTGCACGATCTCGGTCCCTGCCACGCCCGTCGTCTGGAACGGCAGGGTCAGGGAGTCTTGGGGATAAACGATGGGCCAGAGCGCCAGCACGATCGCGCTGAGCGCCCACGCGACGGCCAACGCCGCCGTCACCCGGCGAAATCGAAGGGTCGCCGTGGGGTTCATGCAGCTCCGGGCACCCGCAGGGATGGTAGGCGCCCAGGCTCGGCGCTGTCAAAGAGCCCCGGAACTAGCGGGCTTGCTTCGCCTCGAAGTTGATGGCGGCCTGGTCCAGGTCGTGGCTACCCCCGCCGTAGTTGTAGCCGGAGCCGTTCAGCATGACTGCCCTGCCGTCCGCCGGGAGGTCTCCGGCCGCTCTCGCCGTAATTTGCCGCTGAATCTCGGCGATTCGCGACTGGAGGTCGGGTCCGGCGGGCGCTCCCGCCGGGCACTGCAGGAGCGGCGACGGGGCGGGCTTCGCGGGGTCCGGGCCGAACAGATCGTCGGCCTGTGTGGATGCAGCGGCAACCAGCGCGTAGGCCACAAGCCCGGCGCACGTAGCGCGGCGCATGAACGAAGGGGTGTGATCCCTCATGGCAGCCTCCATGGTATACCCTCCTCCGCGTTTTCCTGATCGGTCGGTGGGGCGCGGACCTTGATGGCGGCAGGCCGGGCGCGCTGCGCGCAAGCTGCGGGTCTTCTGCACGCGAGGCAGCCGGGCTCCCCCGAGTGGTGAGCGTTGCATCTTGTCACCTTCGAGCGGCTTGAGGGACCCGGAAACCGCGACGCGGCGGAGCGTGGCGACGATTCCCCGCTCGGTGAGCTCACCGCACTCGGGCTTGATCTTGGCCAGTCGGGGAGCGCAGGTGCACGGCGCGTGGGCGCGCTTCTGCCGCCAGGTCCCCACGCCGGGGATGTCGTCGATTTGAACCGTGCGCTCGCGGTCCTCCATGCCCTCGAGGACGTGGGGGCTCCAGAGGCGCAGGCCGATTCTCTACTCCCGACGGATACGCAGGCCTTTCTGCGCCAGCTCGCTCGCGCACTCCCGGCCGCGCAGCGGGCACTCGAGTTCGTAGCCGAAGCGAGCGAGCGCTACGACGCTCCGGACCTCGTGCGGGCGGGCGTTGTCCTGCCGCGCCGCAGCGTTCACCTCGCCGCTCCGGTACCACGACCCGGAAAGATCTTGGCGGTTGCGCGCAACTACGCCGCCCACGTCGCCGAGGCAGGAGGGACAGCACCACCAGAGCCGGTGCTGTTTCTCAAGGCGTCCTCCTCCGTGATTGGGCCGGAAGATGAGATCGTTCTGCCGAAGCACAGCCAGGCGGTGGACTACGAGGGAGAGCTTGCGGTCGTGATCGGGCGGCTGGCACGCCACTTGACGGAAGAATCGGCGCTCGAGTTCGTGGCAGGTTACACGGTGGCGAACGACGTCTCGGCGCGCGATTACCAGAACGTGCGGGGGCAGCACTTCATCGGTAAGTCCTGTGACACCTTCGCGCCGCTCGGGCCGGCGCTTGTCACGCAGGACGAGATCCCCGATCCGCACGATCTCTCAATCCGCACCTTTCTGTCGGGTGAGCTTGTCCAGTCGGCACGAACCAAGGAAATGATCTTCCCGATCGCCCGGATCCTCGCCTTCGCTTCAAAGCTGATGACGCTCGAGCCCGGCGACATCCTGCTTACCGGTACACCGGCGGGGGTCGGGATGGCACGCAAACCGCCTCGCTACCTGCGAGAGGGCGATGTCGTAGACGTCGAGATTGAGCGCATAGGTCGGCTGCGGAGCTTCGTCACGATGGAGCGCCCCTGAGGTGGGAAACGGCAGGAAGGCCCATCCCTCGATCCTCGACCGCGACCGGTCGGTGCTGCTCATGATCGACCTTCAAGAGTCCTACCGGGGAAAGCTCGCCAATGAGCCCCGAGTCATCGCCACGGCGGCGAAGCTCCTCGATGCGGCCGGGTTGCTCGGGATCCCGGTCGTCGTGACCGAGCAGTATCCGAAGGGACTCGGCGCCACGCGGGACGAGCTTGCGAGCCATCTGCCGCCAAACGCGAGGCGCTTTGAAAAGACGACCTTCTCCTGCCTCGGCGCACCTGGACTGCGCGAGCACCTGCGCGAACTCGGTCGGGAGCAGGTCGTCGTGGCGGGGATTGAGACGCATGTGTGCGTAAGCCAGACCGTGCACGACCTCCTTGCAAGCGGCCTTCAGCCCCATGTCGTCCGTGATGCGGTGAGCGCGCGTTTTGCGCTGGAGGACGAGACGGGCTTCGCCAAGATGCTGGCCTCGGGCGCGGTCCCGGCATGCCTCGAGGGCGTGCTTTTTGAGTGGCTCGGCGACGCCCGGGCCGGGGAGTTTAAGGCGGCGCACCGGCTCGTGGTGTGAGGGCGAGCCCTAGAGCGGTGCGGGCTCGTACTGCAGAAGGACCCGCTCGCCGGAAGCGTTTCCCGCACGCATGCGGTCCCGCCAGCTCGGGAACTCGCTCGGATACTTTTTCTCGTACGCGGCCAGCAGCCGGGTAAGCAGCGCCTCGTCCTTGCGCTTGCGCACCCGCGCGTCGAAGCTTGGTCCGGCGCGGAAGGCCTCGCTGTGGCCGAGCATCTGCTTCCAGCGGCCGTAGTTCCCGACCCACAGGCGGGCCCGCTCCAAGCCCCGTTCGGCGCTTCGCGCCTTCCACGAGAGCTTGGCGGTGGTGAGCACAACGGTGCCGTCGAGCCAGGCGTACCACACCTCACCGTGACACGTGCTCTCGCGTCCATCGCGACGCAACGGGCAGACATACACAAACGAGCTGGTCTCGAGCGCAGCCACGGTGCGGGAGGGAAGCGGCGCGGGCGCTTCGAGCGCCCCTGCGAGGCGGGAGGCCAGCGGGAGCGCGAGGGCAGCCGCCGCCGCGCCGCGCAGGAAGGTCCGCCGGGTAAACGCGGCGAACGAAGGATCCTCGCTCAAATGCCTGAGCCTTCCTTCTCCTCGCCGACGTGAATTCCGCACTCCTTGGTTTCCGGGTTTTCCCACCACCAGCGGCCCGCGCGCGGATCCTCACCCGCCTGGATGGCGCGCGAGCACGGGTCGCAGCCAACGGACGGATAGCCCGCGGCGTGGAGCCGATTCACCGGGACGTTGTTCGTACGGATGTAGTGCCACACCTCATCGGCCGTCCAGTCCGCCAGCGGGTTCACCTTAACGATCCCGGCGTGGGTGGCGTCGATTTCGACTTTCTGGATCGCGGTCCGCGTGATCCCCTGGTCGCGTCGGAGGCCAGAGATCCAGGCGTCGAGACCGGCGAGGTAGCTCTTCAGAGGGTCGACCTTCCGCACCCGGCAGCACAGCTGCCGTTTCTCGATCGACTCGTAGAAGAGGTTCATCCCGTGCTCTCGGACCATGGCCTCGACGGCTTTTGCATCCGGGAAGAGCACCTCGATCTGCTTGTCGTAGCGGTCGCGGATTCGGTCCATCAGGTCATAGGTCGCTTGCGGAATGCGACCCGTATCGAGTGTGAAGACTCGAAACTCAGGCTCGATTCGGCTCAGCATGTCGAGGAGCACCATCCCCTCTGGTGCACCGAACGAGCAGGACAGCGCGATGCGCGGGTGGAATGTCTTAAGCGCCCAGATGAGGAGCTCTTGCGTGGAGAGCGCCTCGAAGGCACCAGACTCGATGTCGCGCAGCAGGTCATTGCGGAGGGGCTTGAGGGCGGAACCGGCGCTCGAGGACATGGTGAATCGATACTACCGGTGGGAGCCGTAAGATCAAGCCAAAATACCGCACGTTGGAGTCAAGATTTTGGGACGAAGTGAGGATCCGACGGGCGGAGGGGAGTACGAGGGGAACGAAGGGCAAGCCCGCGGTGTGAGGCGCGTCCGCGGTTTCTCACTGAACCAAGAGACTTTCGATGCGCCGCAATCCACTACGGTCCTCGAGCAACTCAAAGCCTGCCCGGGCCTGCTCCCGGTGGAAGCGCACTTGTTCGACCTCGTGCCGAGCCAGGGAGAGCCGGGCCAGCATTTCGTGGGTCTCCGCCAGGCCCTCAGGATCCTGGAGCGCCCGGAAGCCCTCGAGCGCTCGCTGCAGATGCGATTCGGCGAGCCCCGAATCCCCGAACGCGAGCTCCGCACGTCCGAGGTTGAGCTCGTTGCTCGCAACGCCAAGCGCGTCCCCTCGGGTCTGATTCGATGCCGACGCCGAAGTGAGGAGCTCGATCGCA
>DATFYN010000109.1:0-5436 GCA_035315025.1 Myxococcota bacterium | reverse complement strand
GAAAGCCACGACGCGCACGCGGCCGCCTTCCCAACGCAGGAGCGCCACAGTTTCGCTCATTTTCCCCCTTCTCATTTCCACTCCGCCTCTCATGGCGTCGCCTTCTTCACTGCTTGGTCGTCCTTCTCCGGCACATCGACGTAGCCTTGCCTTCGCATGCAGCTATTGAAGGCATAGATAGGTCTGGATCGGCCCCATCGTCGACCAGTTCGGACATGGAAAAGGCGCAGGAACTGGAGCTGTGAATGACTGGTCCAAGCAATAATTCCGGTCGTTTGTGTACTCGACTTGGGTCAGTTGATGTCCCGGCATTGTCCAAGGCCCGGAGTGGAACGCGCAGCCGCCGAGCCCGGCGCCGGTGACGACAAGCGCGAGAAGCGTGAGCCTCACCCTCATGACGCGCGGCGCCGGGCCACGTAGCGGAGCACGACGTCCCGAGCGAAATCGGCGGCGGGCCTTTCGCCGGCCGCGCGCTCGATCGCCTCGAGCTCCCGATCCTTGAGGTTCAGGACAAGGCGGTTACGCCGCCGCTCCTCGATCGGTTTGGGCTTCGGTCCAGCCCCGGGGCGTACGCCACCCCTCTTACCCTTCTTCTCTGCCATAGTGCCAGCTTACCCCCGCGTTTGATCGATTGTCAAACACATACGATCAGTGGTAGGTTCGGTTGCGAAGGAAGACCCCATGCGGAAGCGAGTCGCGGTCTACGCCCGCATCAGTACCGCCGAGCAGCACGTCGGGCCCCAGCTCCACGCTGCGGCAGTACGCGGACGCCCGCGGGCTCGAGGTCAGCGTGCTCCCCTTGAACTTGATCCGGCCCGAATGTGAGTGCATTCGTAACAGGACCATTGCGGGCGAGGAACACCGGTGGCAGCGCCGTGTCCGATAAGGGGTTCATCCCAAGACGTGCGAAGTCGGGTAAAAAATAGGCAAACTGCGGTGATGCCACCTGGCCAAGGCCCGTCGGCGCCAAGGCTTCGGCTGGAAGCGGTGGAGCAGGCAATGGCTGTACGAGGAACTCGGTCTCTTTCATGACTACCGAGTCCGCTACATACGGGCCTTGCCGAAAGCGGCTCCGGCTGGATAAGTCACATAACCCTTGGGGTAAAGTGTGCAGGAGCGCGTAGTGCGGGGTACCGCGCCAGCCCCCGACCTTACCAAGTTGCTCGTGGCCTCGATATCGATCATTCGATGGGAAGCTCTTAGGGCGCGTCGATATCGGAGGCCAAAAGCCTGACTGACGCATTTGTCCGATTGCGCAACGCCTGTCGGGCCAGCCACTTGCGCAGCTCCTCGAGAGCCAGCATGGCTACAGAAAACGGTAGCACGAACAACCATACTTCCCTTGGGATGGGCGCCGTTCCCAGAATCATGTTCCCCCAGGGCGTGTAATCGATCACCACAATCAACCCAATCTCGGATAGCACGCCCAAAACGATCAACCGATTACCAAGCAGCCCGGTCGAGACTATCGATCTCTCAGGGCTTCGGCACAAGAACACATTCATGATCTGCATCACGATGATGGCACTCAGGCAGGCCGTGGTGGCTCGCAAATAGACGGGATCCTGAGCGGCGAGGCTCTGGCCATATATCCATCCGCTCCCGCGGAGCACAAAGAGGAAGGCGGCCATGGCCGCGAGTGCCTCTATCATCCCGAGAAACAGATATGCCCGCCACGCCAAGGACCAGTCGAACAGCCGCTCGCGCCGCGACCGAGGAGGGCGCCGCATCACGTCCGGATCGGGCTTCTCGACGCCTAGACCGAGGGCGGTGAGCGAATCGGTTCCCATGTCGATCGACAACATCTGGATCGGCGTCAACGCCAGGGGAATCGGGAACAGCGAGAACGCGAGGTAAGGGATCAGTTCGGGGACATTGTGCGCCAGAATGTACGTGAGGAATCGGCGGATATTCTCGAAGACCGCGCGTCCCTCTTCGACGGCGTTCACGATGCTAGCGAAGTTATCATCGAGCAAGACCATGTCGGATGCTTCCTTGGTCACATCGGTTCCGGCGATCCCCATGGCGATGCCGATGTGGGCACTCTTGAGTGCCGGAGCGTCGTTCACGCCGTCGCCCGTAACGGCCACAATCTGCTGCTTCGCTTTCAACGCATCGACGATGCGCTTCTTTTGGTCCGCTCCAACACGCGCGAAGATGATCTCAGGAGCGTCCAACGCTAGCCGCAACTGGATGTCAGAGAGCGCGAGCAGCGTCTCGCCTGTGACGAGAACCGGATTGTCCGTCCGGACAAGCCCGATTTCTCGCGCGATCGCCCGGGCGGTACGAGGATGGTCCCCGCTGATCATGATCACCTTGATGCCCGCCTCACGGCATTTACCGAGCGCCTCCGATACTTCTGCGCGCGGCGGATCCTCCAGGCCCACGAGGCCCGCGAGAACGAGATCCTGTTCCAACGTCTCGTGGGTCCACTGAGGCATGAGCGCACGGTAGGCGAACGCCAGGACGCGCAGGCCACGCTCAGCCATATCTTCCTGGGCTGCGAAGACGTTCATGCGTAGCTCAGGTGTGAGCGGACAGCATTCACCGTCCATGTGGATGCAGATGCAACACGGGATCACCGTTTCGGGCGCGCCCTTGCACCAAACCGTCGGGCCGCCCGGCATCTCGTGAACCGTGGACAAGCGCATGCGGCCCGCGTCGAAAGGGATCTCATCCAGTCGGCGGTAGACGGCAACGTTGGGCAAGGCTTGCCGCGACAGCTCGACTAGTGCGATCTCCATCGGATCGCCTAGAAGAACGGTCTTGCCGTGCTGCTCCATCTCTTTCAGATCGTGGCACAGGCCCGCGGCCAGGAAGAGCGGTTGGTAGTGGCGAACGGCCAGTTCTCCTGGCTGGGCTTCGTCAGCCGAGTGCCACTGCTCGCCGAGAAAGAGTTGCCTCGCCACCATCCGGTTCTGCGTGAGCGTGCCGGTCTTGTCCGTACAGATCACCGTTGTAGAACCCAGAGTTTCAACCGAGGATAGGTGGCGAATCAGGACATTCCGTCTTGCCATGCGTTGGCTTGCGAGCACAAGCGCCAGCGTCAGTGTCGGAAGCAGTCCCTCCGGCACCATGGCGACGATGATACCGATGGCAAAGATAAACGCGTTCCAGAAGGGCACACCGACGAGGCGGCCAACCGCGAAGAACAGGAGCCCGAGGAGCACGGCGACGATTCCGATCAACCGACTAACTAAGGTGTGCGAGCTCCCTGCGTAGCGGTGAGACGACTTCGCCGCCTGTTTGCGTGAGATGCGCGATCTTTCCGAATTCCGTTCGCATACCGGTGGCATAGACCACCGCTTTGGCGCGGCCAGAAACGAGCGAGGTTCCCGCAAGCATGATGTTCTTGCTGTGGATCAGCTCGCCATCTTGGGTAGGACCTGCCTCTCTCCGCCTCGGGAGGGATTCTCCGGTGATCGTCGCGTCGTCGACTCGAACGGAAAAGGCCTCGATCAGCCGGCAGTCTGCGGGGATATTGTCACCTTGCTCGAGGAGTACGATGTCGCCCGGCACTATTTGCTCGACCGGCAGTTGAACCACCCTGCCCTCTCGTAGGGCTGTGGCGTGCTGTGGCAGCAGCTTGCGCAGGGCGGCGAGAGTTCTCTCGGCACGGTGCTCCTGCCAAAACGAGAACACGCCACTGACCAGGATCACGACGACGATGGCGTAGCCGAGTTTCGCCATGCCTTGGCCCGGAGCGCTCAACTCGGCGAAGAAGGCCAGGGCCGCGGCGATCCACAGGATGAGGGCGAAGAAGTGAGTGAATTCTCTGAGAAGCCGAAGGAGAGGATGTTCGCGGCGCAGCTCTTCAACTTGGTTCGGCCCGAACTCTTGTAGCCTGCGCAGGGCCTCAGAGGCAGTCAGGCCCTCAGGCGCACTACCGAGGCTTCTGAGTGCATCCATGGCGGAGAGTTGGTGGAGGCTCATGTGGAGTGACCTTGCGCCTTAGTGTCGCGTCACGGAAGTATCAGGAAACGGGCCCACGCGAGAGCACTCTTGAGAATCACAGAGTTGAGACAATACGTCGACCATCTCATGTTACGGGGATTTCGGAGACGGACACCCGCCAGTCGGCGGGCCGCGTCGAGTCGCTCCTGCTCTACCACCTCGAAGCGACCATCGTTCACGCGAACGGCGTTAGCGGTCGACGACGTGCTCAGGATCTCCCTCGTGGATCGCCACCTGTCGGTGCCGGCCATGCGCGATGCGCGGGGCCAATGGGCCCAGGGCGCTAGGGCCGTTCGCCCCGCGTTGAAACGATGCTCCCGGGAGACGGGACCCGTCGGGCCCACTGGCGGCGGACCGGCGCGCTCGCCGATTATTCCGCGCCTCGGACAAGGCTCGCAGCGTTGGCGCGACTCCTGCTTCACGACGGAGCAGACGAGGGACGCTGGCCGGAGGAGGCGCGCGGATTATCGGGAACGGCGGTCCGTGCGGTTGCGCTCTTGCGGGGCCTGTTTCCTCGGATCCACGAGCGCTTCCCGCCGCGCGGGGCGCGTTGCCGCCCCGGAAAGGGGGCGGAAACCAGGAGGTAGACCATGCTCGCCGAGCTTCGCATCACACCTGTGGACGCCCGGACCGACTTCGCGGCCCTGATCACCAGTGTCCTGCGCGTCGTTCACGAAAGCGCGCTCCCAAACTGCGTCAGCGCGATGAGCACGGTCGTCGAAGGAGACCTCGGGGCCATCCTGCAGATCGTCCGTCGCTGCCACGAGGAGGCGCGCAAGCACACCGACCGTGTGCTCATCGAGCTCGCCCTCGACGACCGCGAGGGGCGCCCCAACGAGCTGGCCCACAGCCTGGATCGCTTGCGCGAAGTGGCTGTCGGCGTGCCGCTGAAGCGTCACCAGCCGCCCCGACGCCGTAGCGTCTCTTTCGGACCGAGGACGACCATGACCACGCTCGTCGGCGAGCCGCTCTCGCGCACGCGACACGCCCTCGCCGCCGACGTGAAGGCCGCGACAGCCCATGGCCTTCACATCGAGGCGCGGCCCGATGGCTTCGAGGCGCGCGTCACCCTCGACGTCTGAACCAAGGTGCGCGCCTGTAGGGACTCCCTGCCGCAGTGGCTGAGGCGCGGTGCCGCGGTTACGCCGACGTTGGCGGCGCAGGAAGTCGGCACGTCTCGTGCTTTCCTAAAGAGTGAAGCATCGTTTTCAACGAGTAGGGCGGAGATGGAGACTTCCGCGACCGCGCACGCCGCGGCGCATCGCATGGAGAAGGACGGGATCGGCTGCCTGGTGGTCGTCCGAGGGTAAGAGGCCGGTGGGTATGGTCACCGACCGGGACCTCGTGCTGCACGTCCTGGTGGAGAAGCGCGACGCGAGGCTCGTGCAGGTCGGCGAGATCGCGAAGCGCTCGCCGGTCACGGTGCCCGCCACGGCGACCCTCGCGGAGGTGACGCGCGTGATGCGCAAGCACGGCGTGCGG
>DATFYN010000108.1:0-8798 GCA_035315025.1 Myxococcota bacterium | reverse complement strand
ACGCTCCGAGGCCGCGGGGTCGTGTCCCAAGAGACGCAAAGAACCCGCGTCGAGATCGCCGTGCACGGCCCGCTCCAAGAGCTCGAATCCGTGCCGCAGGCCGCAACGATCCTGGACCTCGCAGCCGCACGGGCCGTGCGGACCACGGGAGCGGCGCCGGTGGCGCTCCAGACCCGGAGCGGCTTCTTCAGGGAGTTCCACGAGGCAACGCGGCGGCGTCTTCCGCTGCTCGAACGAGAGGGCCTCGTGCGCGGCGACGCGAGCCGTGGCGCGCCCGATTCGGAGCGGCGGGTCACGCTTTCGACCGGCGCCGAAGAGCGCATTGAGCTCGCCATGAAGCAACGGGAGCTCCGTCCGCTGAGCTTCGCCGACGCCGCGCGCCTTACGGGCAAGACAATCGAGAAGGCCCGGCTCGAGGTCGCCGCGCTCCATCGCGGCCGCGTCGTGACAGCGGCCATCGACGACAGCGGCGAGACCTATCTCGTCCTCGACACGGGTCGCACGCTCACGGCCGTACCCACGGGGGCAGCGCAGCGCTTCAGCGCCGGCCGCGAAGTGCGCGCGATTGCCGAGGCGTCGCAGTCTGGAGTAGAGAGGCGCAGAATCCTCAGCTGGGTCCTCGAAGACATGGTGCGCGAGCAGTGCCGCGATCGTGGACGGGAGCGATAGAGCGTAGAGCAGCGTAAGCATCGACGTGTCGGTCTGACACTTTTCAAGGACGCTCTCTCAGGCTATGATTGTGTTCGCCAGGGTGACCCGTGTGCCACGCCGTGTGGAGACACTGTGCGGCGTTCTGCTGTTCTTGATCGCTTGCCGTCGTCCACCCCGGGCTCTTCTGCAGGATTTTTTCTGCGCTCGGCGCTCGTGGTCATGGGCCTCCTGCTCGGCGCTCTCTGGGCGACGACGCAGTGGGCCGCCTGGCGCTTCGGCTTTCATCCCGCACTGGGGATTCCGCTCTTCTCCCCTTCCCCGCCGCTGCGTTTTCTGCTGGGCCTGGCCGCTGTAGCTCTCCTGGCGCTGGCCATCGCGGCGGCTTTCACTCCTCCCCTTCGTCGCCTTGCACCTGCGCTTCTCCTGGGCGCGGTGATCGTGGGGGTCCTTTCCGTAGGCCCGCTCTACACGCCGTGGAGCTTCCTCGTCTGGGACTGGCGCTACGGGAGAAGCCGCGGCGCGGCGCCCGTCTTCTCGCGCGGCCACTGGATGATCGTGATCCCCGCCCATGCGGCCCTTCTCGTCGCGATCGTACTTTCCTCTCGGCGCGCACGAAAGCTGAGCGGCGAGAGCGATAGCCATGGCTCGGCACGCTGGGCAAACGCGCGAGAGATCAAAGAGACCGGCATGACGAGCGGCCCTGGGGTCTTTCTGGCGCGAGAGTGGAAGAGTGAGCGGCGCCGCGGCAAGTACCTGCGCCACGGTGGCCCCGAGCACGTGCTCGGCTTTGCCCCCTCGCGCTCTGGGAAGGGCGTCGGCTGGGTACTCCCCACGCTCCTCACCTGGCCCGAGAGCGCCCTGGTCCACGACATCAAGGGCGAGAACTGGGCGCTCTCCGCAGGCTATCGCCAGCGAGTCCTGGGGAACCTCTGCCTCCGCTTCGATCCCACCTGCAAGGACGGAAGCGCCGCCCGCTACAACCCGCTCCTCGAAGTGCGCCTTGGCCCGGACGAGGTCCGCGACGTCCAGAACATCGCCGACATGCTGGTCGATCCCGATGGCACTGGAGCCAAGAACCACTGGGATCTCACCGCAGAGGAGCTTCTCGTCGGCGCGATGCTCCACGTTCTCTACGTCGGGCAGGACAAGTCGCTCGGGGGTTGCCTCACTCTCCTCTCGAACCCGTATCGAAGAAGCGACGACGTGCTCGAGATCATGCTGCGCACGGAGCACGACCTGGACGGATCTCGCGGCTGGACGCTTTACAGCACGGGCGAGCCCACGAGGACCCATCCCGTGGTGGCAGGCACGGCACGCGCACTCCTCGACAAGTCGGAGAACGAGCGCTCGGGCGTGATCTCCTCTGCGCTTAGGTGCCTGAGCCTCTTCCGCGATGAGATTGTGGCCGAGAACACCGCAGCCTGTGACTTCCAGGTCCTGGATCTCATGCAGCACGAGAGGCCGGTGAGCCTCTATCTCACCGTGCCGCCGTCTGACCTCTCGCGCACGCGGCCCCTCCTGCGACTCCTCGTGCAGCAGTTGGGCCGGCGTCTCACCGAACGGATGGCCTTCGAGGACGGCCGCGGCGTCCCCCACTACCGCCATCGCCTACTGCTCCTGATGGACGAATTTCCCTCGCTCGGGCGGCTCGAGTTCTTCCAGACCCAGCTCGCTCACCTGGCCGGCTACGGGATCCAGGCCTTCTTGATTGTCCAGGACCTCTCGCAGCTCTATGCGGCCTACGGAAGAGACGAGAGCATCGTCTCGAACTGCGCGGTGCGAGTGGCCTTCGCGCCCAATCGGATTGAGACCGCAAAGCTTCTCTCCGACATGGCTGGCACGATGACCGTGCACCGAAGCCGCAGGATGTACTCGGGAAACCGTCTCTCTCCCTGGCTCTCCCACGTCATGGCCTCCGAGGAGGAAACTCAGCGGCCGCTCCTCACGCCCGATGAAGTGATGCGCCTCCCCGAGGACGCGACGCTCGTCTTCAAAGGCGGGCACCGGCCGATCTACGCCGGGAAGATCCGCTACTTCGAGGAGGCGGGGCTTCTCGAGCGCGCGCGGATCCCTGCCCCGGCGAACTCCGACCGCATCGGTGATGCGCCCTCCCCTTGGAAGTGTCTTGCCATCCCGAATCCGAAGGACGTGCCCCGCATTCCCAGCACCCACCCGAGTGACCCTGCTCACGTCAAGCTCTTGCCCGAAAAGGCGGAAGGCGCCGACACAAAGAAGGCGGAGGTCGACTGCGAAGACCTCGCTGTCCACGATGGGCGGAAGCTCACATGAAGAGCTCTCCGCCGACCTCGGGGCGCCCGCTGAAGCGCCACGGCAACGCGCGGAGCGAGCTCCGCTCCTGGATGGATCGAGAAGGCTATGAGCGTCTCTTGCGAGAAGCGGCAGCCCGAGACCTCTCGGCGTCGAAGTGTGTTCGCGAGTGTCTGCGCGAGTATTTCGCGCTGAAGGACACGATGGCTCTTCCGCCAGACGCCAAAGCAGATCCAAATTCAGGTTCTTCTCCCGCCCGGCGGCCTGCGTCCCTCTTCGAGGCCGTTGAAGCCGCGATTGCCGGAGCTCTCCAGGAATCGGAGCGCCGCACAAGCGCGGTCCTCGAGAAGCTCCGGCTCCTGGCCTGCATGCTCGACCAGGCCTACCAGGGAATCGTCGTCCAGATGGTCGAAGCCGATTCCGCGACGCGCGAGGCCCGGATTGCGAGAGCAAGCGAAAGCACAAAACGCTGGCGGCGCGCGGTGGCGGCACTCTATCGCGACGGCGGACCGGAGCCGATCGGCGAGGAGCGAAAGAAGCCGTGACCTGGGGGAAGGCGTGGCGTCGAAAGGAGCCTCTCTGCGGGACAGTGTCTGCGTCCGGATCGTATCGCCGCCGACCCGTAGAACGTCCCGTCTACCTAGTGACTCCAGAAGGTAGTGATGGGGCAGATTAGAGTGCGCGATCTGCGAGACAGCTGGCGCCTCCTCCACTGGAGATCGCTCCCGACGCTCCGCCCGCGGGAGGTGGCGCTCATCTCCGGGCTCGGAGAGCAGCATGTGCGACGCCTCATCGACTCGGGTGAGCTTGAATCGAGACGCGTCGGGCGGGCTGTCTTGGTGCCCGTGCGTGCCGTGGTCGGCCTCCTCGGCGAAGGATCGCCAGGCGAGTTGGCGGCTCGACCCCCCTGTCTGGCAAAGGTCGAGCGCGAAGCCGCCGACGTCTTGCGCAAACTCCGCGCAGGAAATCGGTAGAATACGCGGGCGGAGGTGTCGCATGCCGGCGCGAGTTCGTTACCGGTCCGACAAAGGTCTTTGGTATGTCTATGTTTACGAAGGAGGCCGAGAGTCCGCGAAATCATGCGGGCCCGGACCGGAAGGCGAGAAGCGCGCAAGGACACTTGCCGAGGCGGTGAATGGTCGCCTCGCTCGCGAAGAGGGTTTCTCTCGCAGGACCTCACGCGCCCGATTCCCATCGCGGAAGCGGTCGAGGATTGGCTCGAGACCTATCGGCCGACACTATCGCGCTCCTATGAGGCAACTGCCCGGAGCCTCGTCCATCGTCACCTGATCCCTTTCTTTGGCAGCCAGGACATCCGAGACTTCGCCGCGCCCGATGTCCTACGCTTCGCGGAGCAAAAGCTTGAATCAGGGCTGTCCCTGTCTTCGGTCAAGAATGCTCTCACAATCGTCCGGCGTGTCCTAAACCTGCACGTCGAGCAAGGAGTCCTCGCACGAAATCCGCTTCCTGGACTCGGAAGATTGCTGGATGACGTAGCCGACCGATACGAAAAGGAGGCGCGGCAGCCGGACTCGTGGACGGCTCACGAGGCCGAGACCCTGCTTAGAAACTGTAACAAAATAACTTGACTATTGTGCCGTCTCGTCCGACTCTCACGATGTGGGAGCCGATCAGGAGATCCGAGCAAAATTTCGCGCGCTGTTGCCCGCCATGGACGAGCGCCACCGGCGTTTGTGGGCAGGTACGGAAGCCCGGGCTCTTGGGCGGGGTGGAATTGCGATCGTCGCCCGCGCGACCGGCCTGGCCCGCAATACGATTGTTCGCGGGCTGGTGGAGCTGGCTCAGAAGAAGACGCTGAGCCCATCTCGGATCCGATGCCCTGGGGCCGGACGTAAGCGGACGACGTTGCGGGTGCCCGGACTCACGACGGCCCTGGAAGAGCTGGTGGAGCCGGTGACGCGAGGGGATCCGGAGTCGCCGCTGCGCTGGACCTGCAAGAGCACGCGCCACCTGGCCGAGGAGCTGAACACGCAGGGCTATGAGGTCAGTCACACGTTGGTGGCGGGACTTCTGCATGACCTGGAATACAGTCTCCAGGCCAACCGGAAAACGCTGGAGGGAACTGGCCATCCCGATCGAAATGCGCAGTTCGAACACATCAACGAGGTCGTCAAGGCTCAGTTGAAGCGGAATCAGCCAGCCATCTCGGTAGACACCAAGAAGAAGGAGCTGGTGGGTCGGTTCAAGAACGCCGGGCGGGTCTGGCGACCCCAGGGGAACCCGGAGAGAGTGAGAGTTCATGACTTCCTGGACCCCGAGCAGGGCAAGGCAATCCCCTACGGTGTGTATGATCTCGGCCGGAATCTCGGCTGGGTCAGCGTGGGTGTGGACCACGACACCGCCGCATTCGCTGTGGCCACGATTCGACGCTGGTGGCGCGAGCTCGGGCAGAGGCACTACCCGCGCGCCAAGTCCCTCCTCATTACGGCCGATAGTGGCGGGAGCAACGGTTCGCGCCTCCGACTCTGGAAATGGGAGCTCCAGAAGCTGGCTCGTCAGACGGGACTGGTCATTTCGGTTTGTCATCTGCCGCCGGGGACCAGCAAGTGGAATAAGATCGAGCATCGCCTCTTCTCGTTCATCTCGCAGAACTGGCGAGGCCAGCCGCTGCTCAGTCATGCGGCCATCGTCAGTCTCATCGCGGCCACGACAACGAAGACGGGCCTCAGGGTCCGATGCGTACTGGACAACCACCAGTATCCCAAGGGTCTAAAACCAACCGACGAACAAATGAAGGCCATCCACTTGAAGCCTGACAAATTTCACGGCGATTGGAACTACACCATTGCTCCCCGCGGCAACGCGAAATAGTCAACTTATTTCATTACAGGCGCTTAGTGGTTGCTCCCGACAATCCGTATGCGTATGCACTCTCAGACCCGATTGACTTTAAGGACATCACTGGACTCATTACCCTGCAGGCGCGGCTCATGGCTGCGATCGCAACGGGAAATGCTGCAGCCCTCAGAGACCTCATTGCAACAGAAAGCCTCTCTGAAAGTCAGGAAGCCCTTGCAGAAAGTACGCTCGTTAGGCTCTCGCAAACGGCGCAGCAAATTATCGCTCAGGAGTGCAAGGGAAGCGTCAATCGAGAATTTCCCAGCGAACTGCTTGAAACGACGCTAGAGGACATTTATCCTCTTAAGAGTCAGGGCGATGATGCTGCGATAAAGGCCCTGAAGCTTTTGAATGACGGTCGATTCAAAAAGTGAAGGGTTGCTCCAGATGACGTTCGCCGTTGGGATCCTGATGAAGTCCCAAGGCTCATCAAGGAGGGATCCGCTATGGGAGTATAGTGTTGTTTTGGTGAAGGCGAACGATGCTGCCGAAGCGGAGAGGAAGGCCTACGATTTTGGCCGGCACCATGAATCAAGCTACGTTGCCGCGGATGGAAACCAGGTGAGATGGAAGTTTAACGCGGTCCACAAAGTTCAACCGGTCATTCCAAAAGAGGAACAAGACATCACAGAAGTGTTTTCTCTCTTTCTTCGCGATGATGAGGTCAGAAGCATCCTCGAGCCTATTGACGACTAGAGCATCTTTCGACGCCCGACTGTAGGTACTACAAAGCAATTCGATCGAACACGCCGTCGAACGGGCCGAGCGCGGGCGGCGCGATCCACGCGAGCGTCATCACGCTCCCGAGCCACTACGCCGCCTCTCGGCAGCCTCTCCGGCTCCACTGTCGCGCTAAGCCGAAACTCGCGTCTGGGCGAAAAACTTGGAGATACCTGTCTCCTCAAGGAGCAATCGTTGCTAAGCGCCGAGACGCACCTGGGAAATCACGAAACGAGCGGCGAAAAGTCGTCGGACCGATCTCTTTACAACCACTTTCGGACTTACGATCCTGTAACGGGCCGGTACCTCGAGAGCGATCCCTTGGCAATCAGCGCTCCGAACATCACCCACTCGTACAACTATGAATATGGATTGAGCAATCCAATCGACAATGTCGACGTTGATGGAGCTAAGCTGCGCTTCGCTCCCGGCTCTTCCCCTGACTTCCAACAACAATTCAAAGACGCGATCTCATATCTAAACGATGGCAAGGTTTCGAAGACGATAAAAGAACTTGAAGACGATCCAGCTACGGTCTACATCAAAGAGCTCAAGGATGGCCAGGATGGATACTTGAATCATGTCATCTACTGGGATGCCCGATCCGCGCTTTGCACTACAACGGGTGGCCGCCAAACACCGGCTCTGGGATTCCTACATGAGGCAGCTCATGCACTTGGTGACCTTCAGGGAACAGCAGCCTCCACGCAAGACAATGGCACTCCATACCAAAATGCGGAAGAGCAAAGAGTGATCGACAATATCGAAACACCTGCGGCAATCAAACTCGGCGAAGATACGCGTACCGATCACGGAGATCACGCATATCCCGTCCCGTGTTCAGTTTGCAGGTAACCCAGCGAGGCGACCCTTTGAAGATACCCACGACTCTACTCCTATCCTTGGCTGTCGTTCTTTCATGTCTTGCTGGAGCAGAAGCGAAAACTGGACCGAGTTGGGAATACGAACGAGCGACCATCTATTTCGTACCGTGGGAAATGTTAACGCGCTCCAATCTCAGCATCGCCGATGTTCGAAACACTGCGTGGGTTGTCATTCACATTAACAATCCGGACTATGCCTCGAGATTTGCAAAATGGCTAAATCTCGATGAACTGAAGAATGCGGCTGTACCTGTTGAAACAGATAAGAGACTGGTGATTGATCTCGTGCGGCAAGGTGGAACCCTAGAAACGTACTATGCGAACAAGTCCGCCCTCATCTCAAGCGACAGCACTCGTAGCCGCGCGATCGACGAGGAGTTTCTCAGACGCTTTGAGATCGTCCGATAGAAAACGGTCGGCGCAGGTGCGATCGCTTTGGTTCCTTCCCTACGACGCGGAGAGTGGACTTCATTACAACTACTGCAGAACATACGATCCCGGAACCGGGACGTACCTGGAGGCGGATCCCGCCGGGCAAGCGGCCGGGATCAACCGCTATGCCTACGCGCGAGCAACTCCTACTGTTTACGTTGATCCCAGTGGTCGGTTCGGATTTGTCGGTGCTGGAATCGGAGTTGTCGCGGGGGGAATCGCTGGGTACGAAGCTGGAGGGACACAGGGCGCATTTGTCGGCGGTCTAATCGGCTTAGGCGTTGGAATCGTGGCGCCTGAATTTTCGGCTCAAGCCGGTTCGGCGGCGGCCGCCTTGCTCGGAAGCGAAGCAACCTCAGTTACTGCTGTCAGTACATTTGTGGCTTTCAATGCCTTGGTCGGTGCGGGTTCGACGGTTTATGGAAATCTCATCGGAGGCAAGGATGACCTCAGTGAGGGAGTTCCTTTTGGGACAGCAACCGGTGCGGTGGCTCCAGTGCTCGGCGGAGAGGCCGTCCTCATCGGTCTTGGCGGAGAGGCAGCCTTCGGTGCAGGCGTTGCGAACGTTTATGGCGCACTGACAGGGGCCTTCGCAATCCTTGGCGAGGCTTTCGATCCAAATGCTGCGCACGGATTCGCAACAAGAAAAAAGCCCTGTCCCTAACACGTTGCACATCCATCCCAAGACTCCGCGCTCGCAAGAGACGTTCAAATTTCAGGGACAAGGGCTGTTTTTGGTAGCTGCGCTCTTAGTCGACTGCTTCTTTGTGGCTACCCTACTCGGCCTCGAGTATGTCAGACGAGGTCCAGTTTCATTTGCCGACCTGCTTTTCTTCAGTGCTGTTCCATTTTTTCTTTTGTGCTTATCCATGTACCTCAGCCTGTGACCGCATCCGACACGCGTGAGTGCGACGCTGTTCTCCGAATTCTCGAGGGAGGACAGACTCATGCAGGTCCCGAAGACGCTGCACGACTTCTACGAAC
>DATFYN010000107.1:0-5276 GCA_035315025.1 Myxococcota bacterium | reverse complement strand
TCTCTTGGGGAAAAGGCGCTGGATCTCGTCGCGGGTGAGCCTCGCCGCGAGGCGCAGCTTCATGCGCCCTTCGACCTGGCGCTCGAGCTCTTGAAGCACCGGTCCCTGCTTGGACTCAGGGCTCGCAGCGAGCGCGCTCCGATCGATCACGCCCTCGCTCTCGAGCCTGCCACCCCGCCGCTCGAGCGCCGCCTGCCACCGCGCGGAAAAACCACGTGCCGGATCTTCCTGAGAAGGCACGGGTGGTGCTGCGCTCGTGGCCATGCCGCGCACCACCTCAAGATCGAGGATGCTCGCACCCAGGGGCGCCGCCTCGATCTCCTCGAGGCGGCCATGGCGCATGGGCTGCGTGAGGGTCCGTCTTCTTCCTTCGGCGGCTCCCACGACCACTCCCCATAGGCTCACGACGTCGCCGGGCTCGAGCTTCTGGGCCCGCCAATCCGCGAGCCAGGGAGGCTCGGGCACCACGTGAACGCGCCCTTCGACCCCCTCGACGATCCAATGTCCCTGGCTCTCTTCGTCCGGTCTCGAGACGCCCACGAAGCGTCCGAGGAGACGGGTCCCGGCCTCAATCCGAGTGAGCCGCATCTCGGCTTTGGGATCACCAAGAACCATCCCATCGCGAGCCAAGCTCTTCTGGACATCGCGCCGCAGCGCCATCTCTTGGAGCACGGGTCGGAGCTCTGCGGAGAGCTCGAAGGTGAAGCTGCCCGTGCGCTCTGCGAGCCCGCGGTTCTCGAGGAAGGCGAGGCGCCGGAGCAGACGAAGGCGCTGCTCTCGAGCCTGGGCTGAGTCCGGGATCGGACCCTCGAACGACACGTGCCTGGCTCCGTCCGCGCGCGCTTCGAGCGCGGCGTCGAGCCCGGTGTAGCGCTGGGCCTGGATCGCTCCTTCCCGCTCGCGCCGCAGGTCGTGCTCGGTCCGGAGACCCAGGACTTGCGTGGCCAGGGCTTGGCTCCAAGCCCGGAGCTTCCCGTCCCGGATCACGTCCCGGGGAATGCGTAGTGCGTGGCCTCGTTCATGGACGCCGCGCAGCGCCACATGGACGTGCGGGTGCCCTGTGTTGTGGTGGTCGATCGCTACCCACTCGAGCTTCGTCCCGAGCTCGTCCTCGAGCGCGTCCATGAGTCGTCGGGTGTGGTCTCGGAGGTCCAGGGCATGGCCGTTCTCCGGGGAGACGATGAGCTTGAAGAGCCTCTGGTCTCCGGCCTCCTGCCAGGCGCCGAGCTGATCTGCGAGCCGGATCCCGCTGTCCTGGTCCCGGTCGAAGCCCGTCCCGCGCTCACCCTCCCGCTGCGCCCCCTCCTTGGCCAAGTACCGGCCATGAGCTCGCCACCCTCCGCGACTGCGACTCGCCACGTAGCTCACCTTGACCGTGCTGCGCTGAAGGCGAGTAGGCGCCGTGTACGACTCTAGGACGAACGGCTTTCGGCTCGGTCTCGGTCGCGCCATGCGGCGCAGACGGGTACGCATTCGAGCCAGGCGGCGTGCACTCGGACAGCTGCCGCGCTGCACAGCGCGGCGCGGTCGTAGCTTCATCTTGAGACCGCCCTCGTGCTCTTCCACGCTTCGTCCCCCTGCCACTTGGAGCGCCGCGACTGCACTCGCCGGGCGTCTCTCCTCACCGCCGCACGAGATGGCAGAGGCCGCCTGGGTTGGCAGAAGACTGCCGCCGCGTTTTGCGACTGACACAGTGTAGCGTCTCGTGTGATGCGCGCGACACTCCGGTGGGAAGTCAGCGACACAGCAATGAAATTCCGTCGACCATCCGGTACCCTTTAACTTGCGCTCCGCTTTTGCTCCGCGATTTTGCAGACGCTGTGGAGACAGTGTCCTCGAGGGGATTACGCTGGATTACTACGAGGACGCGACGGGCGCGTGCATCCGAGACCTGTCGACGAGCTGGCTGCTGCGCGAAAAATCGACCGCGCCCGAGGCGCACAGGTTGAGCTTCCCGCGGTGCTCGGCTGGCGTTGATTTTCGGGTCAAATGCGTTGGCGAAGAGCGAGATTGCTGCTGTCCACGTGAGGAAAATGAGCAGATCTTGATGACAAACGAGTTCCGCGGAGGCGCCGCACCGCGTCTCGACTATGGCTGGCGCATGGTCTTCTGCGTGCGTTTCTGGCCGGTGCGCCTTTGCACGCCGCCTTGGGGTGTGGTCCCGTTGGCCCGCGACCAGCTATTAGACCGCCGGCGTCAAGGAGAATCGACTATGCCCCTGCGAGCGCTCGCCGAAGAGGTGCGAGCGAAGGCAGTCGGTCCCACCTCTCCGCCCGAAGGCAAGCGGGGAAGACCTCCGCAAGTTGCATCGTCGACCTCGTGATCGGAGCTACCGATCGTCCCTAGACTCCCCCGAAGCCGCGCACCTCGACCGTCCGTACGGCCGCCCGATTCAGCGACCTCCTCCGGCGACGCAATCGGTCGAAGCCGTAGATGAACGTATTGTCGAGACGCATAGCGGGGCTGGTCGCCGGCGCTTACTGCCGCGGGTTAAACGCACCTTTCGTAGAAATCCATCCTAGTTCCAATCGTCACCCGGGTCTGGCGGAGCCTGCTCTTGCCAAGTTTACATTATTAAGTAAACTACGTAAAGATAATCAGCTCCGAGGCCAGGCTGTGAAAGAGCCGGGAAAGGGGATCCTGTGTACGACGCGATCGTAATCGGCGGCCGCTGCGGGGGCGCACCGCTCGCCATGCTGCTCGCCCGACAGGGTCACCGGGTCCTGGTCGTTGATCGGAACGAGTTCCCGAGCGACACGATTTCGACCCACTACGTGAAGCGCACGGGCGCCGCCTTACTGCGGGATTGGGGCCTGCTCGGCGACGTCGAAGCGATCGGGACTCCGCGGATCCGCAACCTCGTGATGCGCTTGGACGACGTGTCCCTGTCCGGCCGGGCGCCGGCGTACCGCGGAATCGACGCCGACTACACCCCGAGACGTCTCTACCTGGACAAGATCCTGGTGGACCGGGCGCGAGCTGACGGCGCGGAGATTCGCGAGCGGTTCACGGTGCGCGAGCTTGTCTTCGACGCTGGCCGTGTGGTGGGAATCCGTGGTGACGAGAAGGGGACGCTCGTCGAAGAACGTGCTCGGGTCGTCGTCGGGGCGGACGGCATGAACTCGCTCGTGGCGCGCAGCCTGGGCGCTCGAACCTACTACGACACCGGCTCCCTTACGTGCGCTCACTATGCCTACTTCAGCGGCATCCGAGATCGCGACGATCTGGGCCGCCTGTACGTGCTCGGGGACGCGCGGCGCTTCATCATCACGTTTCCCACCAACGACGATCTCGACATGGTCTTCGTGTTCTGGCCCAAGGATGAGGCCAGCCGGGTCCGGGGCGATCTCGACGGGGAGTTCCACCAGGCGCTCGAACTCGTGCCGGAACTCGGCGAGCGCGTCCGGTCGGGAAGGCGGGAGACCAAGTACCGTGGAATGAATTCCCTGCCGAACTTCTTCCGCGAGGCACACGGGCCCGGGTGGGCGCTGATCGGGGACGCCGCGCTGCACCGGGATCCCATCACGGCGCAAGGCATCACGAACGCCTTCACCCACGCCCAGCTTCTCGCCGAAGAGCTCGGCGCCGCGTTCGCGGGCGAGAAGCCCCTGCATCTGGCGCTCTCGAGCTACGACCAGCGCCAGGTCGAGCAGTTGAAGCCCATGTTCGACTACACGGTGCACCTGGCGCAGCTCGAGCCGCCGTCCGCGGGTGCGCGCGAGATGATCAGGGCGTTGGCCCAGGACCAGGGCGCCGTGGATGCCTTCCTCGGTGCCTTCATCGGCAGCGTCCAGTTGAAGGACGTCTTCCCGGCCGAGATGATCGAGGGTTTCTCCCGAACTGTCACGCGGCTCGCCAGTGCGCAGGAGAAGACCCGGGATGTGGCTTGAGCAGTTGCGAGTTTTCATTGCGCCTTCGCGGCCAAGCGGAAGGCGCCGAGCCCGCGTGGGCGCTGACGAGGTAACGCGAGGACGCTTCCGAGGGAGGAGAGAGATCGTGGCCCGCCCCGCATACTCGTCCGACAAGGTCGACGAGATCCAGCAAAAGATCCTGAGCACCGCCCTGCTCGTGTTCCGTCGAAGAGGACACCGAGGTCTGTCCCTCCGGGCGATCGCGAAGCAGCTGGGCTGTACCTCACCCGCTCTGTACCGGTACTTCGACGGCAAGGACGGGTTGCTCGACGCGATCCGCGTGGATGGCTATCAGCGCGTCGAAAAGCTGCTCGTCTCGGCACGGAGCGGCGCGAGCGATCCGGTCGACGCAGCCCGGCGTGCCATGCGGGCATACCTCGGATTCGCTGCGGAGGATCCCGCGACGTTCCGCCTCATGTACGACCTCCACCAGGGCGAGGTTCCCAGTGGACCGGAAGTGCGCGTTGCCCGCGAGAAGGCGTTCGACGTGGCCCGTCGTATCGCCACGGACATGATCGAAGGCGGTCTTCTCGAAGGGGACCCGAACCTGGTCGCACACGTTCTCTGGGCGGGCTGTCACGGCTTGGCTGCACTGGCAATGGCCAATCAGCTCGACCTCGGCTGCAGCTTCGACGAACTCGTCGAACCCATGCTGCAGCAACTGACCACGACGATACGCTCGCGAGCAAAGCCGGCTCGTGATTCGAAACCAGGAGCAGCGTGATGGCCGACCGCGAACTAGAGGCGCGTGTGCGCCGACTCGAGGACGTCGAAGCACTGAAGCAGCTGAAGCACCGCTATGCGGCGTTGTGCGACGAGGACTACGACGCAGAAGGCCTGGCGCCGCTCTTCACGAAGGACGCCGTCTGGGACGGGGGTGCGATGGGTCGCTACGAGGGCAGGGAAGCCATCCGCAAGTTCTTCGCCGGGGCCCACAAGACGGTGCCCTTCGCGATCCACCACGTCTCGAATCCGATCCTCGAGGTCGACGGCGACCGGGCGACGGGGCGCTGGTACCTCTGGCAGCCCTGCGTCTTCGCAGGGACCAACCAGGCGATCTGGATGGCCGGTCGCTACACCGACACGTACCGACGCGAGGATGGCGTCTGGCGCTTTGAACACGTGCGGATCGAACTTCGCATGCTCTCCCCCTACGAAGCCGGCTGGGCAGGGGTTCGCATGATGGAGGTTCCCCGCTGATGGGCGATCGGAATCCGGTAGACCTGGTGGCGTCCTTCTACGAACGACTTCTATCGGGCTTCGTGGAGGAAGCGATCGCGACCTACCTCGCCTCGGACGTCGTGTGGGAGAACCCGCTTCCAGAGGTGATTTCCTTCGGTGGCCGCTACGAGGGGCGCGAGGGAT
>DATFYN010000106.1:0-5044 GCA_035315025.1 Myxococcota bacterium | reverse complement strand
GTGCGCTGGGAAACTTGGTGAGGGAGGTACGCACGATGACGTGATCAAAACCCTCAGCTGGGACCCAGCGGGTAGCCAACCCCGCCCGGTAGCGCCTGGCCAGCGGCCGGAAGCGAGTCTTGCGTGGTGGAGGGACAACCCTCCCTGCGAAGCGTAGACAGCGAGCACGTGAGCCGTGTGATGGAGCCCCGAAAGAAGACAAGCGCGTGGGAGCCGCGTCTTTGCAAGAGGATTCGGCGACGATGCGGCGCCGCGATGGCCTGGTGTCGCATTCCCACCGGGGTCGGAGAGCAGGGCGCGCGTGCATGGGGGTCCCCCAGGAACCCAGGAGACCCGATCGACTCTCCGTATCGCCGAGCCGGTGGCTCGCCGACGCGGAGGACCGCCAAGCGAAGGAATACGAAGCGCGGCGGGGTGGTCGTTCGGGAGTCGGAGCCTCTCATACTACCGGTGAAACCGGGGAACTCGTCCCAGAGGACCCGGTGGAGGGAAGGGGAGGCCGGATCATGGCGCGTTGGAGGGAACGATGGCGGGCACTCAGGAGTCCGGAAACGAGCTCGTACGGCACGGTGCTGGCGGAACTGTGAACCCACCCAGCGGTCGAAGACGCGAGGGTGGTAACCCTCCGCCGGCATCGGGTGTGCGCGAGCCCGAGTCCATCTCCACAAAACTCCAGCGCATTGCAGAACGGGCGCGCAAGTCGCCCGAGATGGCGTTCACCTCACTGGCTCACCACATCGACATCGACTGGCTGCGCGAGGCGTACCGGCGCACGCGCAAGGACGGTGCCACCGGGGTCGACGGACAGACGGCCGAGGAGTACGCGGAGCATCTCGATGAGAACCTCCGCGATCTCCTCGAGCGCATGAAGTCCGGCCGCTACCAGGCGCCGCCCGTGCGACGAGTCCACGTGCCGAAGGGCACGGGCAAGGAGAGGCGCCCCATCGGCATTCCAACCTTTGAGGACAAGCTCCTTCAGAGGGCCGTGCTGATGGTGCTGGAGGCCATCAGCGAGCAGGACTTCTTGCCCTGCTCGTATGGCTCTCGGCCAGGCCGCTCCGCGCATCAGGCGCTGGATTCATTCTGGGCGCAGACGATGGACATGGAGGGATGCTGGGTGATTGAGGTCGACATCCGAAGCTTCTTCGATGCTTTGGATCGAGGCCATCTTCGGACCTTTGTGCGCCGGCGGGTACGAGACGGGGTGCTGCTCCGTCTGATCGGGAAGTGGCTACGCGCGGGAGTTCTCGAAGCGGGGCGGCTCGTCCATCCCGAAACGGGGACTCCTCAAGGCGGGGTTCTCTCGCCCTGGCTCGCCAACGTTTATCTGCACGAGGTCCTGGACCGGTGGTTCGAGGAGCAGGTCAAGCCGCGGCTGCACGGTCGCGCGTTCTTGATCCGCTACGTGGACGACTTTGTCCTTTGCTTCGAGCATGAGCAGGACGCGCGGCGCGTGTGGGAAGTCTTGCCCAAGCGCTTTGCAAAGTACGGTCTTCGGCTCCACCCAGAGAAGACGAGACTCGTGGACTTTCGACGGCCAGATTCCTCCAATCGGCGGCGATCAGAGCCGAAGGAATCTCGCCCTAGGAGCTTCGAGCTGCTCGGCTTCATGCACTTCTGGGGACGATCCCGCAGAGGGGAATGGGTGGTGCGGCGGAAGACCGCCAGCAAGCGTTTCACGCGCGCAATCCAACGCGTGCGTGAGTACTGCAGGATCTATCGCCATCTTTCGATCCCAGAGCAGCACGCAGGGCTCTTGCGGAAACTGCTCGGCCACTACGCCTATTTCGGAGTTCCCGGAAACGCGGAGCGGCTGTTCACGTTTCGGAGCGAGATCTTCCGCGCGTGGCAGAAGTGGCTGGATCGTCGGTCTCACCGCGCGCGGATGACGTGGCCACGGTTTAACCGGATGTTGAGGTACCACCCGCTGCCGCTCCCACCGGTCGTGTCCGCGCCTCGCCGACTCGCAGCACATCCATGATCTGAGGAGCCGGATGCGTGAGTTGCGCATGTCCGGATCTGAGGGAGCTCCGGGTGGGTGACCACCCGGAGCCACCCGACAGACTTTGTCAGTCCGAAGACATGAGGACAGATTTTTCTCAATCCACCTCGGCCGACGGCCCGACCATCTTCTGGTTGGAGAAAAATCTCGCGGAGAAGAGACCAAAAGTCACAGCGGTCGGCACACGCGTTTGCCAAAAAGAAGATGAGTGCTTACCACGCTCAACGAATCATCGGAGCAGACCAAGACTCAGAAGTAAGCCGCGAGGCCCACGCTGACGTTCCGGTGGTAGCCGGGCGTGAAGTGCCAGTCCGGAACGCCCGCCGCCGGCTCCCCCGAGAGACGGGAGGTGTAGTAGAGCTCGGTACTCGCATAGTTCTCGTTGGTCAAGTTCTCGACCGCAAAGCTCAGCTCGAAATGGCGCCACCGGTAGCGTAGAAAAAGATCTGCCACGGCATAGCCGTGGAGAAGTGCGACCTGGTCACCATCCACGCCGTAACGCCTGCCGAGGGAACGCAGCCGGAGATTTGCCGTGATGCCGCTCGGGTGGCGTGCGGTGAACCCAGTGGCGAGCGTCCAGATCGGCGCTTGATCCACATATCCGCTGCTTCCAAGCACTGCAGTCGAGTAGGTGAATTGGAGATCATAGGTGAGCCACTCGAGGAGGTGCGTCTGCGTCTCTACCTCGACGCCCTGCCGGTGCGATCGGGGGCGCGCGTCGGTCGTCCCTGCATCGGGATCAAAAACAAGCTCCTCCTGGAGCTGAAGCCACCAGTAGGAGGCACTGAGGTTCACGCGGGATCCGATGTGCGTGCGCCAGCCCACTTCTTCACCCATTGCCACGGGAAGGGTCTGGAGAGAGGGATCGCAGCCTTCGGTAGGCAGGTGGCAGGTCACCACGCGGGCGTCATTCGAGTGGTAGCCCTCACCGTAGTTCAGGAAGAGCTCGGAGTCAGCCAGAGGCTGGAAGCCCACGGAGAGAGGACCCTCCAACGAGAAGGGCCTTAGGACGAGGCTCGCCTTGGGCAGCACGAGATTCGCTTGCTTGCTTCCATAAGATCCGCCGAGTCCAGGAAGCTGGTTCCTCACATTGAACCAGAACTCTTCCACGCGCAGCCCCACGATCGACCGCGCCCAGGGTGCGAGGAAGATTTCGGCCTGTACGTAGGGCGCAAGCGAAGTCTCGTTGACGTCGTTGCTCTCCGTGAGGCTCGTGATTTCTCGCTGCGTCTGGTTCCCGACGCTCACCCGCGCATCGTCCGCGCGGAGCTGAAGCCCAGCCGAGAGCGCCACGGGGACGATCCCCTCGTCGAACCGTCCGTGATAGGCGATCTCTCCGCCGTAGAGCCAGCGGCGGTCGCGCTGAACGATTCCGTCGCCGTTTGTCGGATCGTTCAGGAAGAAGGTGAAATTCGAAAACAGGTTGAGCTTGTACTCAGAGGCCCAGGCGGTCGCCTCCACGTGCTGATTCGGAGATGGGGTCCAGGTGTCCCGTAGGAGAACGTTGAAGCGTTGGCTGTCCCCGCCCTGGGTGGGGTCGATCGAGCCCCAGCGTGAAATGAGCCCATCATCGACTGCGCGGAGCGGGATCTCGCCCGAAGCGTCCCAGCTCCCCGAGTACCACGAGCTCCAGAGGGTGAGCTTCTGCGTGTCCGACAGTTTCGCGCTGAGGCGGCCATAGAGCTTATAGCTGTCGAAGTCTTCGGGATTGCGGAAGGGACCATTCGTCACGTCACCCTCCACCGCGAGCACGGCGCTCAGCGCGGGATCCTCGCCCGCGAAGAGTCCCGTCCGTGGCGAGCCCATCAGGAGATAACGCTGCGTGTTGAACTGCCCGATGTCGAGCTTCGCAACGGATTCCGAAAGGCGATCGAAGGGGACGAAGTTGACGGCGCCCGCGGTATCGAAGTCGCCGATATTCGCGTAGTAGGGACCTTTGGAAATATCGATCCGCTCTACGGTCTCAGGAATCAAAAAGGAGAGATCCGCGTACCCCTGGCCATGGGCATTGCTGCGCAGGTTGACCGGAAGTCCATCCACGAAGATCGCGACATCCGTGCCGTGGTCGGAGTCGAAGCCCCGAAGCAGCAGTTGACTCGCCTTGCCCCCGCCGCCCGGGTAGGTGGTGAAAAGACCGGGAGCGGCTTGCAGCAGATCGGCGGGCCGATTGATGGGCTGGTCTTCCACTTCAGCCGCTGGAACGCTTAGCTGAGAAGCGGCGGTCGCCGGGCGCTTTTCGTGGACGGTGATGTCGTAGGGGTTGGGATTTTGCGGCTGCGACGTTGAGGCATCGGACGGCGAAGGCGGTGTTTGGTCGCCCGAATCCGGGGGCTGCGACGTTGCGTCTGCGGGAACGTTTTGGGGGGTGGGATCCTTCGCCCGAGCCACGGTGTCTGTCGCAAAGAGGGGCAACACGAAGGCGACCGCGGCGAGGGAGGCAAGGAGACTCTTCTCGCGGCCCGGTGGAAGGGAAGGGGCTCCGGGGCGCGCAACGACTGACCCCGTCTTGGGCTGGGTATCCCAGCGTCGGCGCGACGCGGAGAGGCGACCACCGAAGGCGTTGGCGAAGGAGAGAATCCCACGAGGGCGCGCGGCTCGGCGCGTGCGATCCGGAGCGGCCAGGGTCCCCTCGGCGCGACGGTGTCCACCCGGCGGCTTTCGTCGCGCAGCAAAGCCCCAGGGGACGCCCTACGGTTCGACGGTGCGCGCGAACCGCCATCGGAGCGCCGGGTGGCTTGCGAGCCTTCTACCCCGAACCGTGCCGCGTCGTCAACCGACCGCGCTATGGCTTTTCTCGCTCGCACCGCTCGGGGGACGGGGTGGATCTTGGGAGTGGTGCGTGTGAGAGCTCGGACAATCCGGATTTGTGCTTATCCGGTTACCTCAGCCGTCAGTCGGGCATAGGGGAGCGGCTCGCCACGGACGGCTCGGCGCAGGACGAAGAAGAAGAGCTCGCTCTCGCGTGCGCGGCGATCGAACCGGTAGCTGAACTCTTGGAGGTAGCGCGGGAGGTGCTTGGGGCTAACGCCGTGAAACGTCCCG
>DATFYN010000105.1:0-6989 GCA_035315025.1 Myxococcota bacterium | reverse complement strand
GTTGTTCAACCCAAAGCATCTTCCCATCGGAGGAGACCGCCACCGCGTCCCGCTGCGCTCCTCTCTTGAGCTCGGAGTTCACCTCGAGGACGTGGCCTTCTTATGATACCTGTCTATGCCAGCGTGGATTTGTCGAACAATCAGCGAATGGTGGTCGTCGCCCTGAACAAGACGGCCTCGGCACTTACTGCCGGCGTTGCGGTCACACACAGCCTGCGTTTCGCGCGGGGGCAGGTGTATCGGCTCACGGCTGCATCCGCAACGCCCGTTCGCGACGCGGATCTAACGCTGGCCCCAAACGGAACCTTCCAGGTGCTTCTACCACCGTTTAGCGTGAGTACGCTGGTGCTACGCCCGTAGCGGGTGACGTCGAGCGCACGGGCGCTCCAGGATTGGAGGCGGCAGCCCTTCGTATTCCTCCCGGGCCGCAATCAGTCTCGACATGGAACAAAGCCTCGGGAAGGCGCTGCGAATCGCCTGCGCCACCCAAATCCTCAGTCCGGCCAGACCGCCGGATGCGTACCGAGGGGAGCACTCGGCCGCTCCCAGCGCGGCGGAGTCTCCGACAACCGCAACGCAGGTGCGAGGTGGCGGATGCGGCCGTACGCGGTGGTGCTGTCCGTCGAGAAGGCGGCGATCTCCTCGGCCGAGAATGCTCTCGGTCTGTCGCCGACGATCGCTTCGTCGCTTGAGCCACGCACCCGGGGCGCAAGCGCATCCGACCCTCGGCGCTGGATCCATGTCGCGGTCTGACACAGGGAAGCGCGCACGTGCCAGCTCCCTCCCTCGCGCGCGCGCCGCGCGAGCCCCACGAGCGCGCCGAAGGCGGCGAGATAGCCGGTTGTATAGTCGCAGGCCGCAGCGGGCACGAGTGCCGGGGTTTCGGCTCCGCCATGGTCGTGAGCCAGTCCGGTCACGCTTTGTGCCAGCTGCTCCCAGCCCGCGCGCTCGCGCCAGGGGCCGATGTGGCCGTAGGAATTGATCGACACATAGACGATCCCCCGCCCGAGCGCGGCCAGCGCCTGCGGGCCGAAGCCGCGGCGTTCGAGGGCTCCGCTTCGGTAGCCGCCCACAAACACGTCCGCCTTGGAGGCGAGTTCCTTGAGTCGCTCGACGTCATCCACCGTATCGAGATCAAGAGCCGCCGAAAGTTTCCCGTGGCCAGTGTCGACCACGAATGGTTCTACGTCGGGGAGACGCGGGCAGGTGATGCGAAGGACATCCGCACCGTGCTCTGCGAGCGTGCGGCCGCAGGTGGGTCCCGCCAGCACGCGGGTGAGGTCGAGGACGCGAATACCCGAAAGCGGACGAGACGCGACGCCAAGTGGCATCGCAGGGCCTTCACCTATGCGCGTCAGCTCCACCACAGGCCGCTCCGCGAGGCCCTGCCCTTGCGGGTGGGCAGCCCATTCCCGTGCACTCCGCACGACGGCTCCGCACAGCCTTGCCTGCGCCAGGGCATTCTCGAGGTCCTCTGCGTCCCACCCCCGCACCCCCTTTTCGATCGCTTGGCGGTCTTCTTGGCACCCGAGGATTCGAAGAGTCCCTGCCGCGAGGTCCGGGAAGCCACCGTGCAGGTGAATCCAGCGATCGTTGCGTGCCCGATAAAGCCCGATGGTGGGGCTGATCCCTCGAATGCCGATGCCCGGAGCACGGAGGAATGCAAAGCTCAAAAGCGATGCGCCTGCATGCCTTAATGAAACCCCGACCTGCTGGCGGCGGCCGGTCCGGAGCTCCCACAGCTCAGAAACCGCGAGGCCGCATGCAGCCAACGCAGCAGCGCTCATGCGCGCGAGGGGAAAGCGGCATGGAAATACGGGCTCACTCGCCTCGATCCGAACCTGGCCAGGGACAGGCTTCACGAGACCAAGCAGATCTACGAGTTCATCGATGGGTTCATCCATGGTGGGTGAGAGTCTGCCGTGATCGCGGTCGTCGGGCCACACGGAGCGGTTCCCTTCTGTCGATCGCCAGGACGATTCGCCTGCACGCCCGAATGCTTTCTTTTCGTGTGGCGCCCCTTCCCTCCCGCCGGCAATGTCACCAGACGCCCGACAAAAGGCGATAGGGTACGCGCGCCGCATATTGCGCGTAGCCATCGAGCTCGTTCCTGAGCAGCCGCTCCTCTACAACAACGCGGCGCAGAAGAAACGGAATCGCTGGTATCGCCGGCACCGCCGACCACCATGAGCTGAGCGCCAGGGGACTTGCCGCGATGAGCACTAACCCTGCCGCATAGCCGGGATGACGTACAAAGCGGTACGGCCGAGTCTACCGCGTCGCCTATCCCGCACGCCTTGTCGCGTTCGAACGTGAGATTGATGCGCTTGACCTGTGCGCGAAGATCGCCGCCTAGTGCAGTGCGGGGCGCACGACACGCTCGCCGATCCGAGCCCCCTTGTTTCTCGTCTCGCCGCAGATACCTTTTACGGCAGCGGGGTCCACGTGCGGGTTGTGCTTTCACTGGTCGCCATCTTGGTCCTCGGAGCGCCGCTCGCGAGCTGGGCCTGGAACGGCATACGGTTCATCCTTTGGTTCCGTTACCGTGACGAGATCCCCAAGCGGCGTTGATGGTCGGGTTGCCAGCGCTAACCACGCTATTGCCCCCGGGCCAGTCGCGCCTCCCTCGAACGCGAACCGTGCGACCTCCACCGTGAAGTTCCCTGGCTCGAGCTGCGCCGATTTTGAGGGGTCGAGACCGGAGGACGGAGGCGACGAGGCTTGTCCGCGCGCGGAAGCGCCCGGGCCCGATTGGGGCTACCGCCCAGAGGACGGCAGAGGGGTGTGCCCTTACCGGCGCAGCTTCAGTTGAAGGCGCGCGTTGGATCACGAGATCGACCTTTCCGCGAATGGCGAATCTTGCCCCATCCGGTGCATTCTAATGGGCAAAGTGTCCCGCCGTAAAGGCGCAGCTTCCGACGGTCGCTCGCTTGCGCCGCGAGCCGACGCGGCTCGAAAACAGCGTTGCCTCCCATCCATTGGTTTGCAAAGGACTCAATCCGAGACATTCTCTTTGGGAGACGTCACTTGCCTCAGAGTTGCCTTCAGACCGATTCGGCGAGGCCTCGCTCGCGAGAGGCCGGCGAGGGGGCAGTGGTCCACGAATTGCACCCACGCTGATCGAGGTCGCCGCCCGGTAGAGCGTGCGGCCGAGCGTTTCGACCCTCAAAACTTGACGAAGGGTTCAGTGACATGGCGAAGATCAAGAGTGACGCCGAGGCGCATGCTGAGTTTCTCGATGCGGCCGAGCTGCGAGATCTCGATGCCTTCTGGCGAGCCTGCAACTACCTCGCGCTCGGGATGATCTACCTCCAAGACAACCCCCTGCTCCGCCAACCGCTTCGGCCCGAGCACATCAAAAACCGCCTGCTCGGGCATTGGGGAGCAAGTCCGGCGCTCTCGTTTGTGTATACCCATATGAATCGCGCCGTTCGTCGGCACGACCTCAATGCGATTTTCATGGCGGGCCCCGGACATGGCGCGCCTGGGGTGCTGGCGCCTGTGTACCTCGAAGGAACCTATTCCGAGGTCTATCCCAACAAGAGCTTGGACGAGGAGGGGCTCGCCCGATTCTTCAAGGAGTTCTCCTTCCCCGGAGGCATCGGGAGCCACTGCACCCCCGAGACGCCCGGTTCGATCCACGAGGGTGGTGAACTCGGCTACGTGCTCTCCCACGCCTGCGGGGCCGCCTCCGACAACCCAGACCTGATCGTGACGGCGGTGGTGGGAGACGGCGAGGCGGAGACCGGGCCGCTCGCAACTTCCTGGCACATCAGCAAATTCTTGAATCCGATCCGAGACGGCGCGGTCCTGCCGGTGCTGAACCTAAATGGCTATAAGATCAACAACCCAACTCTTCTCTCGCGCATCTCTCATGAGGAGCTTGAGAATCTCTTCCGCGGCTACGGATGGACGCCGCATTTCGTGGAAGGATCCGATCCCGCAAAGATGCACCCGCTCATGGCGGCGACGCTCGATCGCTGCATCCGGGAGATTCGAGCGGCCCAAGAGGAGGCCCGCCGCTCAGGTGTCGCGCAGCGGCCACGCTGGCCGATGATCGTGTTGCGTACGCCGAAGGGCTGGACCGCGCCGGCAGAGCTTGACGGCCACAAGCTCGAGGGCTTCTGGCGCGCCCACCAGGTGCCCATCACCGACGTGAAACAGAATCCCTCGCACCTCGCGATCCTCGAACATTGGATGCGGAGCTACAGGCCCGAAGAGCTCTTCGACGCGGACGGGGCGCCGGTTGCCGCTTTGCGGAGGCTCCCGCCAACGGGGCGGCGGCGCATGGGAGCGAACCCCCATGCGAACGGTGGGCTGCTCAAGAGGGCGCTCCGGATGCCGGATTTCCGCGAGTATGCAACCGCGGTCGACAAGGCCGGTCACGTTCGCGCAGAGAACACTCGCCCGCTCGGCGCCTTCCTGCGCGACATCATGCGCGCAAACCTGACGAACTTCCGGGTGTTTGGTCCCGACGAGAACACCTCAAACAAGTTGGACGCGATCTACGAGGTGAGCAAGAAGTTCTGGATCGCCGATTCCCTGCCCGAAGACGCTGACGGGACGGAGTTGGCGCGGGACGGGCGGGTCATCGAAATGCTCTCTGAGCACACGATGGAGGGGATGCTGGAGGGATATTTGCTCACTGGGAGGCATGGGTTTTTTTCGTCGTACGAGGCCTTCGTGCACGTTATCGATTCGATGTTCAACCAGCACGCCAAGTGGCTCGCGATCTGCAACGAGCTTTCTTGGCGGGAAAAAATTGCGTCGCTGAACCTCCTCATTACCTCCACCGTCTGGCGACAGGACCACAACGGCTTCACCCACCAAGACCCAGGCTTCCTCGACGTGGTGGTCAACAAGAGCCCAGCGGTGACCCGCATCTACCTGCCGCCGGACGTGAACACCCTGCTCTCGGTGGCAGACCACTGCCTGCGCAGCGAGAACTACGTAAACGTCATCGTCTGCGACAAGCAGCTTCACCTGCAATACATGGATATGGACGCCGCGATCACCCACTGCACGAAAGGGGTCGGCATCTGGGATTGGGCCAGCAACGACGACCCCGGGGAACCCGACGTGGTGATGGCCTCCGCGGGGGATGTTCCCACGCTGGAGGCACTGGCAGCGACGGCGATGCTGCGCTCCGAGTTTCCAGATCTGAAGATCCGCTTCGTGAACGTGGTAGATTTGTTCAAACTCCAGCCGTCCAGAGAGCATCCCCACGGCCTCAGCGATCGGGACTTCGACAGCCTGTTCACGGTGGACCGACCCATCATCTTCAACTTTCACGGCTATCCGTGGTTGGTGCATCGCCTCGCCTATGCCCGGACCAACCACGAAAACCTGCACGTCCGCGGCTACAAGGAAAAGGGAAACATCAACACGCCGTTGGAGCTGGCGATCAACAATCAGATCGACCGCTTTAGCTTGGCGAGCGACGTGATCGACCGGGTTCCCCGCCTGCGGGTCGCCGGCGCTCATGCCAAGGAGAGATTTCGGAATCGCCAAATCGAGTGCCGAAACTATGCCCATGCATACGGCGTGGACGATCCGGAGGCCGCTGGCTGGCAGTGGCCCTTCTGACGGGCGAGATCTCATTTTCTGGACGGCCTTCTCGTGGGCATCCTTCCCCGCCGCGTCGGCACGCCGCTCTTGGCTGCTGCGGCGGAACTGGAGGCGGTGTAATCAGAAGCGCGTTTCTCCGGCCCTGGGGGCAGGCGAGCGCGCACCAAACTACTGACTTGCAGGGTCGTAGACCGAACCGGCGAAGAGAACGGCCCCCGTGCCTCTGTCCGACCCCGCTCCTTCGTCGATGATCGCAACAAAAAATGGTTGATCCGCGACAAACCTGAACGGTCTGTCACGCGGCAACGCGACTGAAGTGGGCATCGCCTCCACTGCAGTCGCGGCCGCGGCCTCGGCGCCCGCCTCATTCACTTCGAGGAGGGCTTCGTGCAACACTCGGCTGATGACGAAGCGGCCCCCGCTCGACGAGAAATGCGAGAAGTCAGCGGTGTGGGCATCAAAGGCTTGCAGCATCCCCATTTTCCGGAGCGAGTCCGTCAGTTCGGATTTGTAGCGTAGCTTGAAACGGGGGATGGAAACGCTACCGCGGCGCCGAGGAGCCGCTGAGATCTCCTTCAATTTCTCGGCATCAAGCCCGCTGAGCACGTCGGAAAGCCGCCTCCCCTTTGCCGGGATGATGAACCACATCACGACATGCTGTTTCTGCCCAAAGCTCAAGCCCACGCCCTGATACTCCTCGGTCTCCACATAGGGATATTCGTCCGTGGCATTCATCATTTTGACCTTCTTGGTGCTGCCCCCAATCAGCATGAAGTCGGTCTCTTGTGTTCGCGCTCCATCGAATGCCCTGTGCCATGCGCCCTTAAAATGCACGGCGCTAATGAGATAGCCGGCTGCGTCCCCCGGAATTTTGTCCAGCAGATGGGGAATCTTGCCCGCGGTTCGGTCTTTGATCCAGCCGTTGATGGTCACGAGGGTGCTCGGGTCCTCGAACGGGAGAGTGCGCACTTCGGCCGAGTAGTATTTCCTGCATTCTACCGCAAAATCCTCGTTCAGTTTCACGATCTCGGAGTTCCCCCACAACGAATTGGCCAAGGCAAGAGTGCCATCGGCGTGCGCGAGAGAAAGATCGATCAATGCGCGATTGGCTGCGAGCAGCTCCAGGTCCTCAACGTGCATCGTCCTAAGCATTTCGGCGAGTGTTTGACCCGCTGCCGATCCGGAGGTCATTTGGAGCGCGGAGGCGATGCTGAACGGCGAGATGAAGAGATTTTCGCCGTCCTTGTGCAGCTTCGCCATGAGCTCGAAACCAAACCGGTTGTTCCGCTCGGCCAGTCGATTCGCCAACTCGTTCGTCGCGGAGTTTGGATGGGTTTGGGCGCGCGCATCCAGGAGGGCGAGCGCCAGGAGGACTGACGCCGCTTCGAATGACAATGTGAGCCACCCCTTTTTCACGCTTT
>DATFYN010000104.1:0-9785 GCA_035315025.1 Myxococcota bacterium | reverse complement strand
CCGCAGCACCTCACCCACGCCCGGAGCGAGTCCAGCGCGGCGCGCTGCCGAGAGATCCACCGCACGCACTCCATCGGGTGCGCCGTCGCGCGCGAGATACTCTTCGAAGTGCAGCCGCCGACCGTCATCGAGCTCGACGATCGTCGGGCACGGGTCTTCGGACATCGGCAGGATGCGGGCGGGCACGCCGTAGGCGCGTCGCACCTCGTCCGTCACCCTTGCGAGGCCGAGACCGGCGCGCAGCCGGAGCGTGCGATGGAGCGAGGTCGCAAAGTCGCGATCGCCGAGACGAAACCACGTCTCATGTCCGAAGGCGGCGAGCGCATCCACGACGGCAAAGCCGTCGTCCTCGAGCCCATATCCTCGTTCTTGATCTACACGACCTGAAAGCGTGTAGGTTACGATGTCAAGGTCGGGCGAGACGTGTACGCCATAGAACTCGTGGTCGTCGCCCGTGTTCACCACAATGACGACGTCCTCGGCTGCGACGACCTCAAGCAGCCCGCGCAAAAAACGCGCGGCTCCGACTCCGCCGGCGAGCGCGACGATCGGGCTGGAGTCGCGCGGCGGTCGACTCATCGGCGGCGTAGTGCCGGCACCCAAAAAGACGCCGCAGCGCTGGAATCGCGCGTCACGGCTCCGTATGCCGCGCGCGCTGGTCTTGGAGTGTCCGGAGCTCGGCCTGCAGCTTGGGCAGACGCAGGGCGATTTCACGGAACTCGGGCCGAGTGGCAAGCTCAGGCGCGCCGGGAGCCGGCACTTCCGAGAGCAGGGCTTTGAGCGACTCCTCGTCGCCAGCGATCTGCCGCTCGAGTGCAGCGATGCGCGCATCGAGATCGGCGGCGTTGGTGCGGGGTTCGACGGCGGCGAGAGCGGTCTGCTTGGGATTCTCGTCGCTC
Source organism: Myxococcota bacterium (assembly GCA_035315025.1). GTDB lineage: Bacteria > Myxococcota_A > UBA9160 > UBA9160 > UBA9160 > UBA9160. The sequence goes on along the minus strand of DATFYN010000104.1, from coordinate 8,886 downwards.
TGGCGAGGCACTTCCGAGGCCGGTGACGTGCCGACGGGCGCCGCCTGGTCGACCCCGGCGCGAGTGGCGGGCGTCGGTCCGGCGGCAGCGGTGGCCACGTCTGCGACTTTGTGATCCGGAGTGGAAGTTGTCGCCTCGGCCGCTGGATCGGCAGCGGAGGGCGGTTGCGCGGCCACCTGGGGAACCGCTGTCGCGGCGGTTTTCTCCGCGATCGCCGCCGGTGCAGCGGTGTCCTTCGCCGATGACTCGCTCACGGCTGATTCCAGCGGTGCAGGCAGAGACGGTTCGCTTCCTGCCCGAGAGACCGTGGGGGCTACGGAGGATTCTGCGACCGCGGGCTCCGGCGGAGCAGTCGGGGGCGACTCGGTCGCCGCGGACGGGGGCGTAGCCGTCCCGGGGGACTCTGCGACTGCCGGCTCAGGCGAAGTTTTCGGAACTTCGGTGGGGGCGGCGGCTGGGGGGGTGGCAGCAGTCGGAGGGCCAGTGACAGCCGATAACGGCGTAGGAGTCGCGGAGGGTTCGCTCACCGCCGGCGCCGGGGCGGTTGCCGCAGGGGAGCCGCTGACCGTCGGCCCCCGCCCTGCTGCCGGAGGGGTCGCCGCCGGGGCCGGTCTGCCCGCCGCTGGGGGTTCGCTAGTAGAGGCCGCGGGCGAGGGCGCCGGAGCCGCTTCGCCCACCGCCGGTCGGGGCGCGGCCGTCGGAGGCGCCTCCGTTGCTTGGGTCGTCGGCGCCACTGCAGGAGAATCGCTGCTTGCCGCCGGGGTCGGCGAGGTTGCCGGAGGCCCTCCGCTCGTCGTTGACGGCTGCGCCGCGGGAGACGCGTCGCGCGAAGCCCAGCCTTCATTCGAGCCGTTTTGCGGCCGAGCTGCGTCAGAAGCGCCGGGCCGCAACTCGCTTACGAGCCCTCGCACGTCGCGCGGGATGCGGTCCTTGTTCGCGGTGTAATGAGCGATGCCGTTCTCGTCGACCCATTTATAGACGACCGGGCCATCGTCAGCGGCGCGCGCTTCACGTGGCGCGGCCGGAGTGACGAGGGCGGCCAGCAGCGTCGCGAGAAACACGAAGCGGGAGCGCATGCGCGCGATTCTTCTGGACCCCCCACCCCGCGTCAAGGCAACGCAGGTCGGGAATGTGGACCGCGTGTGGCTTGTCCGTCGCGCCAGACTCCGGGGTTTGGCTTGGCCGCTCAAAGATCCCTCCGTCGCGCCAGCTCGGCACAGGCGGAGATGCACATGCGCTCGCCCCCGAATGCGTGCGGAGATCATCGCAGGAGGGACAACTCGGGCCTTGCGACCGCGGCGCTGAAGTCGAGCGGGACGGGCGGGTTCTGTCCCCCGAAAGCGGGTGCCTCGCCTTGGCGACACCGTTCGGCGTAAGGCGTCTCCACGGGGGGTCACCGGGGCTGTGCGCGCGCACGGCCGCGCCCGCCGCTCTGGGCTCCGATCCGACTTGCGCACGAAAGCGCCGATTCATAGGCCAGACTTGGTGCGCGCTGACGCGTGGTGGCCCGGTCGGGATCCGCGACGGGGCGGTCTGACGCGCGCGGGTCCAGATGCGTCCTTCGCGCTTCGGGTCGGTGGCGTCCCGCACGCCCGGGGTCGACGCGCGACGCAAGGGCCTCCGCACCCCACCTCGCCGGGCCGCGCCCGGTTTGCCGGGGGGAGGTTCACCCGGGATTCGGCCGGCCCTTTTGTGCCGGGCATTTCAGCGGTATGGAGGGCTGGCCGATACGTCGGCGGGGCCGGAGTGTCGATCGCTACGGGGTGATACGGCGGCGGCCGGCTTGCAAACAACCGGTCGGCCAGGCAGCCTGCGCCGTGTGGAACGTTCGGGGGGAAGAGGCCCGCGATGCTCTCGGGCTTCAACACCAACATCCGTCATCGCGGCGTCCTGTTCCACGTGCAGACCGAGGACAGCGGCCGCGCGCACCCGCATATCATCACCCATCTCTTCCATGGTGGGAACATCCTCTCGTCCGAGAAGCGGGGGTACGAAGACCTCCTCGCCGCCAAGGACTTGCCCGACGAAGTGAGGAGTCTCATGGAGGCTCAGCATAAGTCGATGCTGCAGCGGCTTCGTCGAGGAGAGTTCGACGGGTTGATTCGTGAGCGCCTGGGTCCAGCCGCGTTCGCGGATACGTCCGATACTGGGGCCACGACGCAGCCGGACGGTGCGGCCGCCCGTGGAGCGCCACGCGACGCTCCCCGGGTCGCGGATCCACTCGCGCGGGTATTTGGCGAAGGCATCGTGTCACAAAAGCCGCTGGACGAGGTGGTGCTTGACTACCTCGTGGAGAGCGCTCGAAAGCGCAAGCGACCCGCGCGGTGAGAGCGGGCTTGGGCGACGCGGAGGCCGCCGGCGGCCGCGACGCAGCGCTCGTACGGCTCTACCACGTCTCCAAATCCTATCTCGCCGGCACGTGGGCTCTGCACGACATCACGCTCGAGATCGGCAAGGGTGAGTTCGTGTTTCTGACCGGTCCAAGCGGGGCCGGGAAGACATCCTTGTTGAGGCTCATCTTCGCCGCGGAGCGCCCCAGCGACGGGCAGATCTTGATCCTCGGCCGCAACGTCGGGCGCGCACGTGAGTCGGCGATTCCCCCGCTTCGCCGCCGGATCGGCGTGGTGTTCCAGGACTTCAAACTGCTCCCGCGCCGCACGGTCGAGGAAAACGTGAAGCTGGCCTTGGACGTCGTCGGCACCCCCGCCCGGGAAGCGCGCGCCCGCACGTTCGCGATCCTCAAGCAGGTCGGACTCCAGCACCGGCGCCATCACCACCCGCTCTCACTTTCCGGTGGAGAGCAGCAGCGCGTCGCAATCGCCCGCGCTCTGGTCAACGAGCCCGAGCTTCTCTTGGCCGACGAGCCTACAGGGAACCTCGATCCGGAAATGGCGCTGGAGATCTTGGAGCTGATCTCGGGCGCCGCTGCCCGAGGCACGACCGTCTTGGTCGCGACCCATGACCAGACGATTCTGCGACGCTACCGGCGCCGGACGCTTCGGCTCGAGGGGGGGCGGCTCGTCGAGGACACGCCGGCTCCAGGGACCCAGCCTTGAGCGATCCGCGCCCCCTGCGCGCTCTTTCGGCCCGCGCCCTGTACTTCGGTCGCACGGCGCTGCGGGGCCTGCGGGCGAGTCCGCTTACAAGCATGGTGGCTGTGCTCACGATCGCCGTGACCCTCGTTCTGTCCGGCGCGTTTGCTCTCGTCGTGAAAAACATGCAGGGCCTGCTCGAGCGGATCGGTGAAGACGTCACCGTGACTGCCTATTTGGCGGACGGACTCGGCGACCAAGAACGCGCCGCATTGGCGGCGCGCGTCCAGACCGTAGAGGGTGTGCAAGAGGTCGTATCCGTCTCCAAGGACGAGGCGCGTCGCCGCTTCGAGCGCGCCGGCCAAGGGCGAGCCGACCTCTTGCAGGCCCTCGGCGAAAACCCTCTGCCGGCATCGCTCGAGATCTCGCTGGCGCCTGACCGCCGGAATGCGGAGGGCGTGCGCATCGTCGTGGAGTCACTTCAAGGTCTTCCCGGGATCGCCGAGCTCGCCAATGCGCAGGACTGGGTGCAAGGCTACGCCGGTGTGCTGTCGCTCCTGCGCGCGGTCGGTGTCGGGCTCGGGATCGTACTTGCTCTCGCGACGCTGCTCATCGTCTCGAACACGATTCGCCTGGCGGTCTACGCGCGACGCGATGAAATTGAAATTCTGACACTGGTTGGTGCAAGCCGGACATTCGTGGCGATCCCCTTCCTGCTCGAAGGTGCCTTGCAGGGGGCGCTCGGCGGTGCGCTCGCGGTGGGCGGATTGGCCGGCCTCTATCGCCTTGCACTCCCGAGCCTTGCTTCCGCGCTCACCCTGGTCTTCGGTGACACGCCACCCGCTTTCTTTGCTCCGTCCGAAATGCTCGTGCTCGTCGCCATCGGTGCGCTGCTCGGGGTGGTGAGCTCGGCCGCATCGCTGGCCGGAGGCCTTCGGCAATGATCGCCCGTCGCCGCCACAGGGGTCCCGCGGCCGCGGGTCTCGTGGTCGCGGCCTGGGCGGCTGCGGCTCGCCTGGCCCTCGCCCTGCCGGCGGCCGAGCCCCCCGGCGGCGACTCCAAGGGCAAGGAACTCTCGGACCTCCCGCATGCGATCGATGCGCGGCGCGAGCGGCTAGAGTCCTTTGAGCGTCGCGAACACGGCCTGCTTGAGACGCTCGAGGGCATCGACCGCGCAGCTTCGGACCTGTCCCAGGAGGTGAGCGGGGCGCAGGAGCGTGCGCACGAGGCGCGGCAAGCCCTCGATCTGGCTGAGCGGGTGGCGCGAGAGGCGGCAGAGCGTCAAGCGATCACACGCCGCGCCATGACCGCACGCGTCGTCGCGCTCTACAAGGCAGGGTCTGTCGGACCCGTCCGGGCGATTTTCACGGCTAGCGGTCCGCGCGAGCTCCTGGCGCGGATGTACGCGTTGCAGAACCTCCTTGAGCGGGACGCGGCCCTCGTCTCCCGCTACCGCCGTGAGGGTGAGCGGCTCACCCGCGCCCGAGAGGCCGCCCTCGCCGCTGCCGCCGAGCGTGACCGGGCCGCGGTCCGCCTGGCCCGAGGCAGCCGCGAGCTCGGTCTCGAGCTGGCTTCCAAGCAGGACCTGCTCAAGCAGGTTCGAACCGATCGGGCCCGGGAGCAAGCTGCGATCCAGGAGCTCGAGGCGGCCTCGCAGGCGCTCGAGTCGACCCTCGAGGGCCTGCGCGCGGGCGGGACCGGTACGCTTCCTTCTCGTGCGCCTTCGGTGCCATTTGCGAGCCTGCGCGGCCAGCTGCCGCCACCCGTCGCTGCCCCCCTCGTCCAGCGCTTCGGCCGTGTCGTCGACAGCGAGTTTCGCACGGAAACCTTTCGCAAGGGCGTCGACTTCGCCGCGCAGCTCGGTCAACCCGTGCATGCCGTGGCCGATGGTGAGGTGCGCTATGCAGGCTGGTTCCGCGGATACGGCAAGCTCGTGATCGTGGACCACGGGGAACAGTACTTCACGGTGGCCGGCCACCTCGATGAGATCCGGGTTCAGGTCGGTGACGCGCTGCGGGCGGGAGACGTGATCGGCACCGCCGGGGAGACGGGGTCGCTCGGCGGAGCACTCCTTTACTTCGAGATCCGGCGCGGCAGCGAGGCGCTCGACCCGAGCGAGTGGCTGGCCCCCTAGCCCGGGGTGTGGACTCTCTGCAATCATCCCGTGATCAAGCCCATCGCTTGGCCCGCCGATTGCGAAGCCACGCGAACGGCCCGCATCCGGAGTTCAACCCTTCCATGCGCTTCGGCAAGTTCCGCCTCACTCTCACGTTTCTGGCTGGCGCCACGGCGGCGACGATCTTTTTCGGGGCCGCCGGCCCGGTCGGCAGCAAGGCTGCGACCAACTACGACGATCTTTCGCTCTTCACCAACGTCCTTGACCTCGTCCGCAAGAGCTACGTCGAGCCGGTGGATGAGCACAAGCTGGTCGAAGGTGCGATCCGCGGGATGCTCGCCGAACTCGATCCGCACTCTTCCTACCTCGACCCCGAGGCGCACAAAGAGATGCAGATCGACACGAAGGGCGAGTTCTACGGGCTCGGGATCGAGATCTCGAAACGACAGGACGGGTTTGTCGAGGTGGTTTCCCCGATCGAAGGCACGCCCGCGGCAAAGGCGGGAATCAAGCCGCACGATCAGATTGTCTCGATTTGTCCTGACAAGCTGCCCCAGGGCTGGACGGATCCGTGCAAGCTCACCAAGACGATGACGCTCTTCGATGCGGTGAAGCTCATGCGAGGGCCTCGTGGCTCGAAGATCACCGTAAATATCTTCCGCGAAGGATTCGATCGGCCGCAGCCCTTCACCGTTGTCCGGGACGTCGTCAAGGTCGTTTCCGTGGACGGCCGACTGCTCGAGCCCGGCTACGGCTACGTGCGCCTCCGTGCGTTTCAAGAGCGCACGGATCAGGACCTTCACGCGCAGCTCGACAAGCTCCGCGAAGAATCGAAGGGCGAACTACACGGCGTCGTGCTCGACCTTCGGGACAATCCAGGCGGTCTGCTCGACCAGGCGGTGCGCGTCGCCGATACATGGCTTTCGGACGGTCTCATCGTCTACACAAGGGGTCGCGTCGAGAGCCAGCGCCAAGAATTCCGGGCGCGCCCGGATGGCACGGAGCCCGGCTATCCGCTGGTCGTGATCGTCAACGGCGGGAGCGCGAGTGCCTCCGAGATCGTGGCCGGGGCGCTCCAGGACCAGGGTCGGGCGATGGTGGTGGGGACTCACACCTTTGGTAAGGGCTCGGTGCAGACCGTGTACCCCCTGGAGGATGGCTCCGGGCTGCGACTCACGACCGCGCTCTACTACACCCCTTCGGGTCGCTCGATCCAAGAGGTCGGTATCAGCCCCGATATCACGGTCGACGCCGCGCCGCAGGTCGCCGCCGCGGGGGATGCTCAGGAAGGGCCGCACCGCATCCGGGAGAGGGACCTCGAGCACCACTTTACGCAGGAAGACGCCAAGCCCGAAGCGCCTGCGCGGCCCTTGGATGAGGGGGGCGATGCGGGCGAGGGGACAGCGGCTTCGGGCGATCTGCAGCTCGCCCGCGCGCTCGACGTGCTGAAGAGCTGGACCTATTTCGAGCGACTGCGAAGCGGCCCCAAGACGGCGGCCGTCGAGAATCCGGAAGCCCCCGCGCAGTGAGTGCTTGCCCGCGCGGCACGTCGTGACCGATTTCCTGCCGCGCACCCTCCCCGAGCGGCGCATCTTCACGATCGCAGAGTTGCTCGCGGGGGTGCGTGCCCTCCTCGAAGAGAGCATGGGAAGGCTGTGGGTGGCGGGAGAGGTCAGCAACCTGCGCCGCGCAAGCTCGGGCCACCTTTACTTCTCGCTGAAGGATGACACCGCGCAAGTGCGCGCCGTCTTGTTCCGCGCGGACGCGCGTCGCATGCCGTTCGAGCTCGAGGACGGCCTCGAAGTCATCGCCTTGGGTGAGTGCTCGGTCTACGAGGCGCGTGGCGACCTTCAGCTTTTGGTGCGGCACGTGGAACCCCGCGGTCGGGGCGCTCTCCAGCTCGCGTTCGAGCAGCTGCGGGCACGCTTGGAGCGCGAAGGGCTGTTCGACCCTTCCCGCAAACGACCACTGCCCGCCTTCCCGCGTCGCGTGGGTCTTGTGACCTCGGCGTCTGGAGCGGCGCTGCGCGATGTGATCGAGGTCAGTGGACGGCGCTTCCCCGCAACCCCGCTCCTGCTGGCACCGACGCGTGTCCAAGGGGATGGCGCGGAACACGAGATCGCTGCGGCCCTCGCGGCGTTGGCGTCGCTACCCCGGGGGCACGCGGTCGACGTGATTCTCGTGGTGCGAGGCGGCGGGTCCCTCGAGGATCTTCAGCCCTTCAACACCGAGGTTGTGGCGCGGGCCATTGCGGGTTGCCCCGTGCCGGTGGTGAGCGGGGTGGGTCATGAGACCGACCTTTCCATTGCGGACTTGGTGGCAGATCTACGGGCGCCGACGCCATCCGTCGCCGCCGCGGCCGCGTTCCCCGACCGCGCAGTGCTGCGTGACCGGTGCGCTCGCGACCTTGTGCGCTTGTGTACCGCTGCGGAGCGCGTGGTCGAGCGTGCAGCGGCTCGCCTTGGCCAGCGCAGCGAAGCGCTGGCGCGTGTCGCACCTGTAGCGCGCGTGGCTGCGCAGCGCGTACGGCTCGAGGCACTCGCACGGGCACTCGAGCGCACCGCCCGGCGCCACGCGGAGCGCGCCCGGTCCCAGCTCGCCGCCGTCGCAGGACGTCTTGATTCGCTGTCTCCACTCGCGGTGCTCGCGCGCGGCTACGCGATTGTGTGGAATGCGAACACGCGCGCGATTGTGCGGCGTGCCGACGAATGCGCGCCAGGCGACCGCCTGCGCGTGCGTCTTGGCGAGGGCGAGCTCGCCGCCACCGTGGAAAACACGCGGGAACCGGCGCGACCGTGGCGACGGGTGCTGAGTCTGCCTGAGAATCGCTGAGTCTCGCGCAGCGCTGCGTTGACGCTCGAGCGCCCGAGAAGTAGCATCGTCCTCCAATGGACGAGGGTTCGCCGTCCGCCAAGATCCCCCCCGCGCCGACGGATGAGCTGCCCTTTGAGACCGCACTCACGCGTCTCGAGGGTATTGTTCAGGCTCTGGAGAAGGGCGACCTCGAGCTCGAGGCCGCGCTTGCGGCGTTTGAGCAGGGAGTCGCTTTGTCCCGTCATTGTGCGGCCCAGCTGGAGGTCGCCGAACGCCGGATCGAAGTGCTCGTGCGCGAAGGCGCCGGCTTTGTGGCGCGACCCTTCGCGGGCCCGGAGGACACGGACTAGTGGACGTCGCTGCGTACCTCGCGGAGCGCGGAGCGCTCGTGGACGCCGTGTTGGAACGCGCATTGCCGGCAGCGAGCATCCCGCCGCAGCACCTCCACGCAGCGATGCGTCACCTCCTTTTCCCGGGAGGGAAGCGCCTGCGGCCGGCGCTTGCGCTCGCGGCCGCAGAGGCAGTTGGCGCGCCACCTGAGCGTGCGCTCCCCCTCGCGGCCGCCGTCGAACTCGTCCACACCTACTCGCTTGTTCATGACGACCTGCCCTGTATGGACGACGATGTCGAGCGCCGCGGGCGCCCCACCGTCCATGTCGCGTTCGGGGAGGCGATCGCCGTCTTGGCCGGGGATGCGCTTCTCGCCGCGGCTTTCGAAGTGTTGGCAAGCGGCGCGCCAGAGTGGCCCGCGGAAGCGCTGCTTTTTGCCGCGCAGGATCTGGCGCGTGCCGCGGGCTCGCTTGCGCTCGTGGGGGGCCAGGTCGACGACCTCGCCTTTGATGCCGGGAGTGCGAGTGTCGCGAGCGTCGAGTCGCTCCACGAACGAAAATCCGCGGCCCTGATCGCAGCTTCGATCGTCGGCGG
>DATFYN010000103.1:0-4101 GCA_035315025.1 Myxococcota bacterium | reverse complement strand
CGGCCCTCAGGGCCGCCCCGCGCCTGCGGGTCGTTTCCAGCGTCTCGGTGGGTGTGGATCACATCGACGTGAAGGCGGCGACCGCTCTCGGCATCCCCGTCGGACATACTCCTTCGGTTTTGGCCGAAACCACGGCCGACTTGGCGTTTGCGCTCCTTCTCGCGGCGGCGCGGCGCGTGGTCGAAGGGGATCGCTTCGTGCGGTCGGGTGCCTGGAGTAGCGACGAGACCGCGTCGCAAGGAGTGCCTGGAGGTCAAAGCGCACCGTGGGGGCTCGACTTCATGCTGGGCCGCGACGTTCACGGCGCGACCTTGGGCATCGTTGGGCTCGGTGAAATCGGGCGCGCGGTGGCTCGGCGCGCCCAGGGTTTTGGGATGCGGGTTCTGGGCTGGTCGCGCACCCCGCGCAGCGTCGCCGGGGTCGAGCCCGCGGCGCTGCCGGATCTGCTGCGTGCGGCGGACTTTGTGAGCGTACACGTCGCGCGCACGCCCGAGACCGTAGGGCTCCTTGGTCGGGAAGCCCTCGCCCGATTGCAGCCCCACGCCATCGTGGTCAACACAGCCCGCGGCGGGATCCTCGACGAAGACGCCCTGGTCGAGATGCTCCGTAGCCGGCGCCTTGCCGCGGCAGGGCTCGACGTCTTCGCGAACGAGCCGCTGCCGAAGACGAGTCCCCTGCTCCAGCTTGCGAACGTCGTGCTAACTCCCCACATCGGGAGCGCCAGCGTGGCGACGCGCGCGCGCATGGTCGATCTGGCGCTCGCGAATCTGCAGGCGGGCCTCGCCTTTCGGCCTCTGCCGCGCTGTGCGAACCCGCAGGTCTACGGGACGCCGACCTACCGCAGCCGCTTGCGGGCCGGGATCTAACCACCCACGTCGCCGGAGCGACCGGCTACCGGGGGGTCGCCGGCGCCTCGATTGCAGCGCGCGAGAAAGGCCAGGGGGGAAATCACGCTGGCGCCACCGTGGCGTGCACGGCCCTGGACCTGGCGATCTGCCGTCACGACCGCGATGCGCTCAGGCGCCTGCGAAGTCCGCACGTGTCTCACCAGCCAATCGTCTGCGGAAGGGGCATACACGAGCCGCACACGCGAGGGTGGCGGAGGCTCGGCAGCGCGCGGAGCTTCGGGCTTTGCCGCGTCGAAGACGACGATGATCTGTGCGGCGGGGTCTTCGAACGTATCGGCGATCGCGACGAGCCGCGATTGCACCGAAGCCGTCCACCATCCGCGCCGATCGCGCCCGCGCAAAACGCCCGCATGGAGCACGTTGTAGCCATCGACGAGCCAAAGACACGGCGCGGGCGCACCGGTCCGCGCCTCGAGTCCTGCCTCCTCAATGTCTTCGGATGCCGACACGCGATTCTCCTGGGTGCCCAGCACCGCCGCCCAGGCGAGCCCGAATGCCAGGAAGCCGGCGATCACCACCAAGGGCTCCAGGGCGGCCTTGAGCCACGGCGTTAGCGCAGAAGATCGGAGACCCGAAGCCCCCATCGCCACCCCCCTTTGAGAGACGGCCCGAGCTTGTGCCCCAGACGTGACGGGGAAGGTCACGTCCCTTCCCGGGGCTTCGAGGCTTGCGGCCGGTGGGAGCGTGGCGTAACCCACCGCCATGCCCGCCCACGAAGCTCGGCCGCCCGTCACGCTGGCGCTTGTCCAGATGCGCTGCTCTGCCGATCCGGAGGAAAATCTCGCCAAGGCGCTCGACCGGGTGGAAGAGGCGGCGCGGCGCGGCGCCAAGGTCGTCTGCCTTCCCGAGCTCTTCCGCTCCCGCTATTTCTGCCAGTCCGAAAAGACGGAACGCTTCCGGTTGGCCGAGCCCATCCCTGGACCCAGTACGGAGGCGCTGTCCAAGCTCGCGGCGGCACGCGGGGTCGTGGTGGTGGCGTCGCTGTTCGAGCGACGTGCCGAAGGCCTCTATCACAACACGGCGGTGACGCTCGATGCCGATGGCCGGATCGGAGGGATGTACCGCAAGATGCATATCCCAGACGATCCTCTCTACTACGAGAAGTTCTATTTCACGCCGGGCGACCTCGGCTTCTCGTCCGTGGAGACTCGGCACGCGCGGATCGGCACGCTCGTGTGCTGGGACCAGTGGTTCCCCGAGGCTGCCCGGCTCACGGCGCTCAGCGGTGCGCACGTGATCTTCTTCCCGACGGCGATCGGCTGGCAGTTTGACCAGGGGATCGCGATCGACGCAGCGCAGCACGACGCTTGGGAGACCGTCCAGCGCGGGCACGCCATCGCGAACGGCGTTTTCGTGGCGGTCGCCAATCGGGTGGGCCCCGAGGAGGGCATCCGCTTCTGGGGCCAGTCGTTCGTGGCGGATCCCTTCGGCCGCGTGCTTTCTCGCGCCTCCTCTTCCGACGAGGAGATCCTCCTGGCGGAGTGCGATCTCGGCCTCGTGGAGCAGACGCGACAGAGCTGGCCCTTCCTGCGCGATCGACGTATTGATGCGTATGGCGATCTGCTAAAACGCTATCGCGACGGATGACCGAACCTCAAACGCCCGCCGGCCTCGGCTATCGCTGGCCCGCGGAGTGGGAGCGCCACGCGGCTACGTGGCTTTCCTGGCCCCACAATCTCGACACCTGGCCCGGGCACTTCGCTCCGGTGCCGGCTGTCTTCGTAGCGATCGTACGAGCGCTCCACGAGCACGAGCTCGTGCGCATCAACGTCGGAAGCTCTCCGCTCGAGGACAGCGCGCGGCAACTCCTCTTGGCGGCGGGTGTGGATGTCGACCGCGGCGTGCGGTTCCAGCGCATCGCGACCAACGACGCCTGGGTGCGCGACCACGGCGGCATCGTGGTGGTGCGCGAGCAGGCGGGCCGGCGCGAGCGGGCGCTCGTGGATTTCGAATTCGACTCGTGGGGCAAGAAGTATGGCCCCTGGGATCTGGACAACGCGGTACCCGAGCAAATGGCCCGGGCCCTCGGTGTGCCGCGGTTTCGTGCGGGTGTCGTGCTCGAGGGCGGTTCGATCGACGGCAACGGTGAAGGCACCGTGCTCACCACCGAGTCCTGCCTTCTCAACCCCAATCGTGGTCCGGCGCGAACCCGCGAATGCATGGAGCGCGTCCTCGCGGATCAGCTCGGCACTCGTCACGTACTCTGGCTGGGGGAGGGCATTGCAGGCGACGATACGGACGGCCACGTAGACGACCTCGCGCGGTTCGTCGACGCAGGAAGCGTGGTCACCGCCCTGGAGGACGACCCGGCGGACGAGAACTTCGCGCCGCTTAAGGCAAACCTTGCCCGGCTACGCGCGATGCGGGACCCGCAGGGCAAGCCGCTGGCGATTGCCACGCTACCCATGCCACCGCCGCGCTTCGTCGACGGCCAACGATGCCCTGCGAGTTACGCCAACTTCTACCTCGCGAACGGGGTTGCGCTCGTTCCGACCTACGGCGCGCCTTCGGACAGCCGGGCGCTCGCCGTGCTACGCGAGCTCTTGCCGGGCCGCGAGATCGTCGGAATCCCATCTAACGACTTGGTCTACGGTCTTGGCGCGATTCATTGCGTGACCCAGCAGGAGCCGGAGTGATCGGAATGGTGGCGGGCGGTGCTCGCGGCGCCCGTGTGCGTCGCTGGCGCTTCGTGCTCGCTCTTGCTTTCGTGGCCACGCTTCCGCTCGGTTCCCCGTCGGCGGGGACCTCCTGCCTGCGTTAGCCCAACTTCGCCAGTTGTCGGGTCGGATTCGTGGCTTTTCGCGGGGTTAGGTTCAAAAGTCGGCACTACATTTCGTCGATCCGCGGGGGGACGCGGAGTCGCTCGGGAAGCGTAAGCCCGAGCCGATCGAGCAGCATGGCCTGGGTTGCATCGGGCCGGACGACGCAGCGGATGCGAAGCTCGCGGTGGGGCTCATCGGCCAAGGGCAACACGACGTCGGTGCTCTGGATGCGGCCGACCTCTTCCAGGATTGTGCGCGGGCTGTTGCCGAGACCGGCGCGCACCTGCCATTGCTCGAGCGTCTTCCACAGCACGTAGGCGAGGAAGCAGACCAGGATGTGGGCCTGCACGCGCTCGGCCTTCTGGTGCCAGATGGGCCGGATCGACAGGTCGCTCTTGTGGATCCGGAAGGCCGCCTCCGCCTCGGTGAGC
>DATFYN010000102.1:0-9473 GCA_035315025.1 Myxococcota bacterium | reverse complement strand
AGGTGGAGGCGCTCGCGCCCATGCTCCGCGAGTTCGTGGTGGCGCACTTCCTGGGCGTCCTGCTGGCCGACCGCGCTCGCTTCGGCCGCTGGACCGACGCTATCGTCAGCGCCGGCGCCGGCGGCAACGTGCTCAGCGCCTCGAGGAAGGCGGTCGCCGCCTCGCCTAGTCGCTTTGCGAGGCGCCGACTCCGGGGGGTCTTGGCCTGGATTCGTCGCTGATCTCGCCGAGTAGCTATTCAGGCGCTTCAGGGCCGCACGGAGCGGCGAGCCACTGCGGGCTCCAGACGCACTGGAAAGCGCTTGAAGCCTCCCACGAAGCTCGATCGCAGGTGCGCCGGTGGGCCGGTCAGCTCGATGGCGCCCACCCGTGCGCTCAGCTCCGAGAAGAGCACCTGGAGCTCGAGCCTCGCCAGGTGCGCACCCAGGCAGAAGTGCTCCCCCGCGCCGAAGGCGACATGGGGATTCGGCGCACGATCGATCCGGAACTGGTCGGGTCCTTCGAACACCGTCTCGTCTCGGTTCGCCGAGGGGTAGAAGAGCGTCACCGGATCTCCTGCGCGGATCCGGTGACCGCGGATCTCCACGTCGCGCGTCGGCGTGCGCGTGAAGTGGATTACGGGCGAGCTGAAGCGGACGATCTCCTCGACCGCCGAACGGAGGAGCGACGGGTCGCGCCGCAGACGTGTCCACTCCGCGGGCCGAGACGAGAAGGCCGCCACTCCGCCAACGACGGCATTCTTCGTCGTCTCGTGCCCTGCAACGGCGACGATTCCGAGATACGAGAGAAGCTCGAGCATCGGCAGGGGCGCGCCATCGAGCTCCGCATTGCATAAATGGCTCGCCAGGTCCGAGCGAGGACGCGCGCGGCGATCCGTGACCATCTGCGTGAGGTATGCGAAGAGCTCCCGGGTCGCCTTCCGGCGTGCCTCCCGCGAGGACTCACCGGCCGCCCGATACTCGGGATCCTCCGCGCCGATCCCCTGGTTGCTGAGGTGGAGCACGAGCGCCTCGTCGCGCTTCGGAACGCCGAGCAGCCGAGCGATCACCTTGATCGACAGCGGGCCCGCGACGGAGGTCACAAAATCCAGCTCAACCGACCCGTGCCCCACGCCGAGCTCGTCGAGCAGGTGGCGCACCGTCTCCTGGATCGCCGACTCGTGGCTCCGGATCGAATGGGGGGTGAACCAACGGACCGCCAGCTGTCGGTACCTCCGGTGCTCCGGATTGTCCATGTGAAGTAACGTGCGCAGGCGGCTCTTGCGGGCCGGATCGCTCCGCTCCCGTTCTGGCGCGCGGGCCGAGTTGGGCAGCATCATCAGCCGGGGAGCGTTGAGGAAGAGAGCCGAATCGTGAGAGATCCGCACCACATCGTCGTGGCGAGTGACCGCCCAGAATGGATCGAAATCGGCCAGCTCGAGCCGGCAGATCGGCGCCTCCCGCCGGAGGCGCTCCCACTGTTCGTGAGGGTAGCCTTCTGCGAATGCGTCTGAACTGATTACGTCGAGCGAGGCAAACGTCGCTTCGCGGCTCATGAGCGACCTTCGCTGGATCAGCCCCGTTGGGGATCATAGACCTTCTCGCGCCACCCGCCTGCCAATATACTGCGACTCATGTGCGCAGTGGCCGCCGGCGAGTGCACCGACACCTGGACCGGATCGCGTCGTGAGGCCGTGGCCTATGCCCAGCTTCGTCGGACGGTTGAAGCGGAGGGCTTGTTCGAGAGGCGACCTTGGAGCGACGCATCTCGCGTGGCGATCACGATCCTCGCCTTCGGCCTTGTCCTCACGGCGCTCCCCCGACTTGGCGAGACGGCGTCCTTCCTACTCGACGGCGTGGCTGCGGCGTTCCTCGCTGGACAGGTTGCGTTCCTGGCGCACGATGCCTCTCACGGCCAGCTCGCACGATCTCGCGAGCGGACCGAAGCGCTCACGCTCGTTCTCACATGCTTGGTGTTGGGTGCCAGCGTGGGCTGGTGGAAGAGAAAGCACGACCTTCACCATGCGCATCCGAACGACGTCCTACGCGATCCCGACGCGCGGGTTCATATTCTGGCATTCTCGGCGCAGGAAGCCCGGGAGCGCATGGGTTTCAGGCGCTGGATTGCGAAGTGGCAGGCATACTTGTTCGCGCCCCTGCTGCTGCTCGAAGCCTTCCATCTGAAGGCCCACAGCCTGATCGTGGTCGCTCGGGGGGGCGCCCGACATGCAATCGTCGAGCCGATCCTGATGACGCTGCACTACGTTGCACTCTATGGAGGCTCGTTCTGGCTGCTCTCTCCGGCGGACGCGATGACTTTTCTCTTCTCCTTCCACGGAGCTCTCGGCCTGTACCTCGGCCTCGTGTTTGCGCCGAATCACATCGGCATGCCCGTGGCCGGCGACTGGGCGCAGGGAGACTTCCTCCGGGCGCAGGTCGTCACTTCCCGAAACGTCCGCGGCTCCCGTCTCGTGGACTTCCTGTTCGGCGGACTCAACCACCAGATCGAGCATCACCTCTTTCCGTCGATGCCGCGGCGTCAGCTTCGTCGGGCGGGTACCTTGGTGCGGGCGTTCTGCGAAGAGCGGGAGCTCTGCTTCCATCAACCCGGGCTGCTCGACACCTATCGTGAGGTCTTCGGGCACCTCCACTCGGTTGGCGTGAACCTCAGGCGGAAAGGACGGTGACGGGCGACGGCTGACCAGAACCAGATCTCCGCGACATATGACTACATGGACGAGATCTTCCGTCTCACATTCGGAGATCACGCAGATATCACATGTGCGCTGTACGAGGGAAATGAGACTAAGAGCCTCGAGCGTGCACAGGGGGACAAGCACGCGTACATCCTCCGTTCCCTGGGCTTCCGCCCGGGCCGGAGAATTCTCGATGTGGGCTGCGGCTGGGGGCCGCTCCTCGACGCAATTCGTCGCGGCGACGGCGTAGGAGTCGGCCTCACGCTCTCGACCGCGCAGGCGGCGGCGTGTCGGCGGCACGGATTCGACGCCCGGCTTCTCGACTGGCGGGATACGCGGCCCGGCGAGCTGGGTCGTTTTGACGGCGTGGCGAGCGTGGGTGCCTTCGAGCACTTCTGTTCCCCGCGCGAGCACGCTGAGGGCAGACAGGATGAGATCTACACCGCGTTCTTCCGCTGGTGCGGGGAGACCCTTCCCTCTCGGGGGCGCCTCTACCTTCAAACCATGATACTTGGAAAAGCGGCGCCGCCGCTTGCCGCCGTCTCGCTCGACGCGCCTCGCGGCTCCACCGAGTATCTGCTTGCGGTGTTGATGAGGTTCTACCCGGGATCCTTTGTTCCACGCAGTGAGGAGCAGATCGTTCGATGTGCCCGGCCCTTCTTTTCGCCGGTCGAGATCCTCGATGGGCGACTCGACTACGTCCTGACCATGCGCGCCTGGAACCGTGTCTGGCGTCCGTCCGTGCGAAAGCTGCTCGCAGTTCCGCGTGCCCTGCGGCGGGCGCTCAGGGATCGCGACCTCGGCTTCAAGCTGGAGTCCCTCGTCCATGGCTACAACCGTCAGTGCTTCGAACGGGAGGCGTTGGGTCACCGCCGGATCGTGTTCGAGAAGCTTCAGTAGCAGATGGGAAAGACTTGGTCCGGAGTCGAGAAGCCCTTGAGTACGATTTCCCGACCAGTCCCGATTCGGAGGTCCCCCACACCGCGCAACACGTCCCTCACCACGCCCGAGATCAAAACCTCGTCCGCGCCGGCATTCCCTGCGATCCGTGCAGCCCGAATCACCGTTCCTCCGAAGAACGAGCGTCCTTGTCGGATCGCCTCTCCCGTATGGACCCCGATGCGTACGTGGATCGGTTGCTCAGGGTGAGCCTTCCGGTACTCGCCGAAGGCCCGCTGGATCGACACCGCACAGCGCAATCCCGCGAGGGCGCTCGAGAAGGCGAGCAGGAAACCGTCGCCTTCGAGTTCGACCTCGAATCCGCCGTGCAGCGCTGTCGCACGGCGCACGATCGCATTGTGCTCCCGGATTACAGCATGGGCGCGTTGGTCTCCCAGCCTTTCAGTCATCTCGGTGAACCCAACCATGTCGCTGAAGAGGAGCGTGACAGTCCCGTCGGGTGCAGCGTGCCGCCCGAGATCCGGCCTCTCCTTCTCGACGCGCTCGGAGACGACGTCGATGGAGCATCGCAAAGCCGTCATCGGGCTTCCCTGGGCGCGGAGCTTCTGCGTGAGGATCCTCTCCGTGAGCGGGAACATCCCGAGACGCGAGGCCGTATCGAGAGAGCGGTCGAGGAACACGATGGCCTCCGCCCGGTCTTCCGGATCTCCGCGCGCGAGCCGGAGCTCTCCCATCTCGTTTAGGACGTGCGCCGCCCAGCCCCGTGCGCCGAGCCTCTCGTTCCGCTCGAGAGCGGATCGCAAGTGGAGGTCCGCGACGTCGTAGCGCTCCGTCGTGCGCGCCAGAAGACCGAGATAGCGGTCGATCGAACCGAAGCAGGCTGCGGCCCAGAATCCGATCACGAGATTGCGCCCCTCGAACGGGAGCAGAAGGGGGTAGAGCTTCTCCGCCGCGTCTATGTCGCCGATTCGAGCAGCCGCCTCGGCGAGCAGGCACGTCCCGACCAACCAGAATCGGTCGCGGGGGAGCTCGGCGAAATCGACCGCCGCCATGCGCCGAATCTCGGATTTGGCCCTTTCGTCATGTCCGGCGAGCGCGTTGGCCCACGCTAGCGCGCAGCGCCATCCGGGCATGCCTGGGTACTTCGCGACGAAGCCCTCCACCGCCGGGAGCATAGTCTCGAGCCCGCCGCACTGGCTCCGCAGCGTCAGGAGCTGCGTGCCGAGGCCCTGTGCCGCCTCATCCGGACGGGAGCGCTGCCCCTCCGCGCCCGCGCGGTGGATGAGCGGCTCGGCCTCCCTAAAGTCGCCTCGCAGGAGCGCCCGCATGGCCCGGTGAAGATGCGCGAACCAATGCTGCAAGGGATGACGCGTCTCGGCCGCCGAACGGCACCAGGCGTCGAACTCGCGCTCCATCTCGGCGAGGCGGCTCGCCTCCAGAAGGCTCGCGATGCGCCACGTTCTTCCAGTGAGTTCGAGAGCCCGATTTCCGGCGCGCTCAGCTAGGGCGACGATCTCGGCGGTCTCGGCGAGGCGTTCTTCGAATTTCAGCGGACCCCAGTTCGCGTAGTGACGGGCGTGGAGGGCATGGGCGAGTGTTGCGGGGTCTCCCAGATTGCGCGCCGTGACCACGGCCTCGAGGCTCAGGCCTTCGCCGCGCTCGCGGGCCCCCGTGAAGTAGAGAGCCATAGCGAGCTGGCTCAGCACAATCGCGCGTCGGGCGGGCTGGCCATCGCCGAGCGCGCCGAGCGCCTCCTCGAGCAGATCGACGTGGGCCCGATCCACGGTGCCGACCTGCGTCGTAAGGCCGCCCACGTCGCGCCCGCCGTACCCAAGCGCGGCGTCGACAAGCTGATCCTTCGATCCGATTTTTCGGCTGATCTCCGCGGCTTCCTGGAAGATTTCGCGCGCGCGATCGCTCTCCCCAGCCTTCATTACGGCCGATCCGAGGCCGAGGAGGAGCGCGGCACGGCGGCGGAAGTCGGCCGGGACCGCGATCGAGAGGACGTGGAGGGCGCGTTCGTAGTGCTCGGCAGCCTCCGCGTAGCCGGTGAGCGCCGAGGCGCGGACGGCTGCTCGTTCCGCATAAGCGATGGCCTTCTCGGGATTGCCCGTCGGCGCTGCTTCGCTGAAGTGGTGCGCGAGCGCGCCGAGGTGCCGCTCGGGGTCCGCTGCATGGATGTCCTCGAGCGCTTCACCGGCCTGGCCATGGAGTCTCGCGCGCTCCGTCGCGTCGATCTCCTCGTAGAGCACTTCACGAACGAGGGCGTGCGAGAAGCGGAAGCGCAGGCGGGGGCGTTCTCTCTCCTCGATCAAGCGCGCGCCGCGAGCCTCCTCGAGCAGGAGGTCGAGCTTGTCCTCGTGGACTAGGCGTCCGAGGGTCTCCACCTCGAAGTCGCGGCCCAGGACCGCAGCGACGGCGAGCACCTGGCGACAGGGCGCGGAAAGGTGCGTCAGACGACGCCCGATCAGCTCGCGGACTCCCGCTGGCATGCCGAACTCGAGTGGGTTCACCTGGCTCGTCCAGCGATCCTGCTCGAAGTAGATGATGCCTTCCTCGCTGAGGTGACGGAGCATCTCGAGCACGAAGAACGGATTGCCTTCAGTCTCATCGTAAATCGAGCACACGAACGAGGAAGGGACCGGTCGGTCTGCGAGCCGGTCCAGCAGGACCTGAAGCTGCTGCTCGGTCAGGCCGGAAAGCCGAATGCGCTCGTATCCAGGCGCGCGCGGTAGCCGACCCAGCAAGCCCGCCAAGGGATGGCGGCGGTCCACCTCCACATCCCGGTAGGTCGCTACAACGAGCAGCGCCATCCTCGCAATCTCGGTGGACAGGAAGTCGAGAAGCAGGAGCGAAGAGCGATCCGCCCAGTGGAGATCTTCGAGGACGAGAACGAGCGGCGACGCTCGGGAGGCCCGCCTAAGGAACGTCCCAACGCTGTCGAACAGACGGAACCGGGCCTCGTCCGGTTGCAGGGATGCGGGGGATTCGAGTCCGGGCAACCGCATCGCCACCGCGGGAACGATCTGCGCGATGTCCGCGGCGCCTGGACCCATCTCCGCCCTCAGCTCCTCCGGCGCCCGCGACTCCGCGTAGTCCCGCAGCATCTGGATCCATGGCCAATAGGCCGGAGCTCCCTCTCCGTCGTAGCAGTGGCCCACGAACACACGGGCTCCTAGGGTTCTGGCTCTGCTCGAGAGCTCCTCCGTGAGCCGGGTCTTTCCGACTCCCGGCTCACCGGCCACCACCATCAGCCTGCCGCGCCCCGCTCGGGCTTCGTCGAGTGCCGAATGGAGTTTCAGGAGCTCTTCCTCGCGTCCGACGAAGACGCGCTCCAGAGCCGGATCGGGGAGCGGTGTTGGCCGCCTCCCCTCCTGCTGAGCCGCCTCGGCCACCTTCGTCAGGGATGCGCGAACTGCTGCAGCACTCTGGGGTCGACGCGCAGGATCCTTCTCGAGGAGGCTCATCACGAACGACGCGAAGGCCTCGGACACATCCGGCCGAAGACGGGACGGAGACTCCGGTACCGAGTGGAGATGATGGAGGATCATCGCGGGAGCGGTCGTCCCTTCGAAGGGAGGGCGACCGACTGCCGCCTCGTAGAGCGTGGCTCCAAGGGCATAGAGATCGCTGCGCGCGTCGACCTCGCGTCCAAGAGCCTGCTCAGGGGGCATGTACGCTGCAGTGCCCACGATGCCCGGCGCCGGAGTCTTTGCTCCGGGCCCGATCTCGAGCGCCAGCCCGAAGTCCCCGAGCATCGCCTTGCCCTCGGCGTCGAACCACACATTCGCCGGCTTGATGTCGCGATGGACCACGTGCCGGCCATGGAGGTAGACGAGCGCGCGTGCCAAATCGTCGGCCAGACCGATTAACTCGGCTTCGGCGAGGCGGCCGCCCGCTGCTCGATCGAGCCTGGAGGCGAGATCACCGCCCATCGCATATGGGGTCACGACATAGATGTACTCCCCCTCGCGTCCTACGTCTTGCAGCAGGGCTAGGCCTGGGTGTTCACCGAGGCGGCTCGTTAGATCGGCCTCGTGATCGATCTTCGCCAGGGCTCCCGTATCCGACGCATGGAACATCGCGATAACCACGGGGCAGTCGAGCCTGGAATCGTGCGCTCGGAAGACCCGTCGCTGGCCGCCTGCGCCGAGCGGGGCGAGACGCAGATATCTACCCGCACCGACACTCTCCGGGATCGGATCGATAGGAAACTCCACGAGCCGCTCTCCAGCCCCGCCGGCGCGGCACCCCTCCCGATGTGCAATTTCGGGGCGCGACGTCGAAGGGCGAGCACAGGATACTCCTCTTTGAGAAGCGCCACCGTCTCTTGGACCATGACCTATCGATACCTCGATAGGATCGTCGATCCTATGATCGCCAGTCCTTACAGCAACATGAAGATGTCGGAGGGGCAGGGGTTGGCTTTCTTGAAGTCATTCTTGGGCGGCATTTGTCGGAGCCTCCTACATCGGAGGGGACGTAACACCTCCAGCCGGTCCGGTTAGCCGGGTGGGGGGAGGTGGGCTGGCGTCCGCTTGGTGGTTCGGTCCAGTCCAACGGGTAACCACGCCGAACTGCACTGTACACGAGCGCAAAGAAACAGGTGGAGTGCAGTTTGAGCTAGAAGGCGTACCAGAGCACGGCGAAGCAGTGACAGACCGTTCCCGCCAGAACGAAAAGGTGCCATACAAAGTGGCTGTAACGGACCCGCTTCGCCGCGTAGGAGACGACGCTCGCCGTGTAGGCGATCCCTCCCCAGAACAACCACTGCAGACCGGCTTTCGGCATGCGTCACAAGGGTTGCGCGGCGATCAACACGAGCCAGCCCATGGCGAGGTAAACCCCCGTGGACAGCTTAGAGGACGAGCATCGTCCGACGGTTGTGAGCACGATGCCGAAGATTGCCAGAACCCACACAATCCCGAAGAGCGTCCACCCGAATTCACCACGGAGCACGCCAAGTGCGAAGGGCGACTAGTGCCTTCGAATGACCCATTTCTCGTTCTTGCTGGGCGGGCGTAAGGGCTGGCGTTCTCTCGCCGGTTCGTGCGCAGCGGCCGGTTCGTCCTTTCGCAGAGGCGAAGCCGGGCTAGGCTCGTCGACTCGCACAGCCGCGGCCGGTGTGGACGTACCCTGGTGTAGCGCCGCATACAAGGTCGCCGCAACCGAGCCCGCGATGAGGAGCCCGATCGCGATCCAGCGACGCGTGAGCGAGAACGTGCCGAGCCCACTCGGTGCATCAGCGCGCGCGGGTGGTGTGGGGATCCGAACGGTCGAGCTTGCTGCCTCTTCGCGAACGGCGGGACGCGCCCTGAAGGGCCTCTCCGGCTCGCGCTCCAATTCGTCCGGCAGCGCGCTCTCGACGATCCCTTCGATCGTGTCGGACGGGAGCGGCACCGTGAGACCGGGGACGAAGTCCTTGGCGAGCGCCGCGCGGAAGTCCGACACGCTCGCGAAGCGCTCCGTACGGTCCTTGGCGAGCGCACGCAGGATCCGCTTCTCGACCGCATCGGGCAGGGTCGGCGCGAAGCGACGTGGCGGCGGTGGCAGCTGGCTCGCGTGCGCGCGCAAGAGCGCGGCGGGGCTCTCCGCTTCGAAGGGAAGTCGCCCCGTCGTGAGGTAGTACAAGAGGAGTCCCAGTGCGTAGACGTCGGTGCGGACGTCCGCCTCTTCGCCCCGCACCTGTTCGGGCGCCATCCACGCGGGAGTTCCCATTTTCTGCGCGCCTTCGGCTCCGCGAGCACGTCGAACGCTTCTCGCCACGAGCGAAATTCCGAAGTCGAGCACCTTCACGATTCCCTGATGCGACAACATCACGTTCGCCGCCTTCAGATCGCGGTGGACGAGGCCGTGATCGTGCGCGTGCTCGATCGCGTCGAGCACCTGCAGGAAATAG
>DATFYN010000101.1:0-21080 GCA_035315025.1 Myxococcota bacterium | reverse complement strand
ACAGGTCGTCCCAGCCGCTTTCGAGCGTCCAGTGGCTCATTCCCACGAGGCCCAGGATGAAGACTCCGATTCCGAACCAGAGAATCGGTCGTGGGCCGATCCGCCAGACGAGCCGGCCCGCGACGGTCATCATGAGCGCGGTGGCGATGCTCGAGGGCAGGATGGCAAGACCCGACTGCCACGACGTCCAACCGAGGAGCGACTGCGTGAAGACCGGGAAGAGGAACACGCTGCCGTAGAGCCCGACCCCCATCACGACTCCAAAGACACAGCCCGCGGCAAGCGCCCGGTGACGCAGCACCCGGAGATCCACCACGGGCTGCTTGCAGCGCAGCTCGTACGCGATGAAGCCCACCAGCGCGACAAAGGCCGTTATGGTCAGAGCGAAGATGGCGTTGTCTTCAAACCAGTCGTAGCGCTCGCCCCGCTCGAGCACGAACTGGAGCGCGCCCACCCCCACGACGAGAAGGGCGATCCCTAGGTAGTCGACGCTGATCCCGCGGCGGCCGCGCAGGTGGTCGGGATCCTGCAGGTAGCGGGAAGAGAGGAAGGCCGCTGCCAAGCCGATAGGAACGTTGACGTAGAAGATCCACGGCCAAGTCCAGTTGCTCGTGATCCAGCCGCCGAGTGTTGGGCCAAGGCTCGGGCCGAGCATGACACCCACGCCGAAGATCGCTTGGGCGCTGCCTTGGCGCTGCGGCGGAAAGGTCTCGACCAAGATGGCCTGGGAGGTCGACAAGAGCGCGCCACCTCCCAGGCCCTGGATCACCCGGAAGGTCACGAGCTCGGGAAGCGTGTGGGCGAAGCCGCAGAAGAAGGATGCCACCGTGAAGAGGAGGATCGAACTGGTGAAGTAGCGCTTGCGGCCGAAGCGCCCCGCGAAAAACGCCGTCATGGGGATGATGACGACGTTCGAGAGGATGTAGCCTGTCACCACCCACGAGATCTCGTCGAGACTCGCGCCGAGATTGCCCATCATGTCGGGAAGTGCGACGTTTACGATGCTCGAATCGATGATCTCGAGCAGCGTGCCGGTCAAGACGGCGATCACCACCATGAGACGGCGGAAATCGAGCTTCCCGTCGTCGGCGGGCAGCGTTCGCCCGAGGGAAACCGTGGCTCCGGGCGCGGTCTCGCTAATGGCCGCCAACGCGCACCTGCGCGGAGAGCCCGACCCGCAGCGGATCGCTCGGGGGCTCATCGAGGACGATCTTCACCGGGACTCGCTGCACGACCTTGGTGAAATTCCCGGTGGCGTTGTCGGGAGGGATCAATGCGTAGGTGGCACCTGTGGCTGCCGCGATCGATTCTACGTGCCCCTTAAACAAAAGGTCGGGGAAGGCGTCCACATGCACCTCGGCCTTTTCGCCGGGGTGGATTCTTGCGATCTGGGTCTCCTTAAAGTTGGCGATCACCCACGGCGGGACTGCGGCCGCCACGGCGACGAGCGGCTGGCCGGAGCTCACGAGCGCGCCGAGCTCGACATTCTTCCGCCCGATCACGCCGTCGAAAGGTGCCACCACGCGGGTATGCGAAAGGTCGAGTTCGGCGCTGCGCAGCGCGGCCTCGGCCTGCTTGACCTGCGCGGAGTTGCCGAGCATCGCGCGCTCTGAGTCGGCGCGGTTCGCGGCCGCGGAGACGCGCGCCAGCGCGGAGTCCCGCTTCGCGATGGCTTCGTCGAGCTGCTGACGGCTCGCGACGCCGCGCTCGAAGAGCGACTGAACGCGCTCCACGTCCTGTTTTGCGCGCCACAGCTCGGTCTCGGCGCCGCGGCCGTCGGCGTCCGCGGACGCAGCGGCGGAATGCGCGGCATTCTCGCGATTCGTGGCGGCGTCGAGATCGGCACGCGCCTTGGCGACTCGCGCCTCGTACTCGGCGGGGTCAAGGCGTACCAGCACTTGACCGGCGCGGACGCGGTCGTTGTCCTCGACGGCGACCTCGATCACACGACCCGAGACCTCGGCGCCGACCAAGGCGACGTGACCCTCGACGAAGGCATCGTCGGTAGATTCGCCACCAAAGATGCTCCCCACGAAGCGCGCGCCGAGCGCAAGCACGCAAATCGCCCCGAGGCCGGCCACAAGCAGAACAAAGCGGCGGCGACCGCGGGGCGGCTTCTCGTCGGGAGGATGCTCAGCCACGGCTCGCACCTGCGCTGCGGATTCCGTCGAGGAACAGTGCGACGAAGACTTCCGCCGCCTGCTCGCGCGCGTGGGGGTAGGCGTCGCGCTGCTGAAAAACCTCTCGCACGATCACGAAGTCCATCACCATGCCGAGGAAGGCCCGCGCTCCGAGCACTGGGTCGATCGCGCGAAACGCGCCTTCCTGCGTGCGGCGTGCGATGTAGTCCGCGAGGAACTCGCGCAGGCGGCGCACGCGTGTGGCGAAGAACGGGGCGGCCCGCGCGTGCCCCTCAAGCGCGGTGTAGAGGAGGATGCGGAGGAATGACGGGTCGTCTTCGGCGCCCCTGAGGAGCGCATGGGCAAGGCCCCCGAACACGGCCCGATCGTCGCCCGCAGCGGCGGCCTCGGCCACGAACTCCATCCATTCCGGGGCGGCCATCTTGTGCTCGACGATGGCGTCGTAGAGGGCCTCCTTGCTGGGGAAGTGGCGGTAGAGCGCCGCCTCTGTGAGACCCACCCGCGCTGCAATGTCGCGTGTCGTTGTGCCCCGAAACCCCCGGGCCGCAAAACAGTCCATGGCGGCCCGTAGGATCTGCTCGCGCCGCTCGCCCGCGGCCGGGCGAGGAGCCACCGGAAGGGGGCTTGCAGCGTCGGATCCCATTCGGATTCTAGGCCTCCAGAGATGTTAGTAATCATTTACTAACTGATTGTCTTGGCATCGGCAAGCCGGCTCCCCGGCTAAAGGGATTTGGCGGCGGGCGGGTGTGCCCTCAGGGGCGGACCCCCGGTACTGCTAAGAGGGGGCGGGGGCGCCTTGCGGCCTTCGCAGATCGAGCACCGCCCCGTTCTGAAAGTCGCGCGCAAGGAGGGCCCAGATGTCCCGGGCGGCGTCGTTGGGCTCCCGCAGTGCCCCGACCTTTTCGAGCTCGACGAAGCGCGAGACCTCCGGAAAGTCTCGGGCGGCGGTGCGGCGAATCTCGGCTTGCATGGGTGTCGCCACCACCCCCGGCGCCACTGCGAGCACACGACAACGCCCGCCACGGCGCGCCTGCTCGGCTCCCGCCGTCCGGGTCCACTGGTCGACCGCCGCCTTCCCTGCGGCGTAGGACGTCCAGCCCTCGTAGAGGCTGTGGGCAGCCCCCGAGCTGATGAACACGAGGTCGCAGCGTGCCCGCGTCTTCTGTGCGGCACGCAAGAACGCGTCGCCAAGGATCTGGGGCGCTGCGCTGTTGACCAGCACGTTGCGGCGGTAGGCCGCAGGGTCGATTTCTCCCGCGAAACCGATCGGCGCCAGCGTTCCGGCGGCGTGGAAGAAAACCACGCGCTCGCCCGCGAAACCCGCCATCTCCCGTGCGAAAGCCTTCGCCGCCCCGTCCCAGCCCGCAGGCTCCGCGAGGTCGACCGCGAGGTGCTCGAGCCCTGCCGCCGGTCGGCGCGAGAGACTCAGCACACGGCTCCCCTTCCAGGGCACCCCCCGTGCCAGCGCGGCTCCAATGCCACTCGACCCTCCCGACACGAAGACGAGAGACCGGACCTCGCCCGTCACACGCGCTCCTTGGTCGGTGCCGGCTCGGCGGGCGCAGGCACCGGCGCGCTTCGCTTGCGCTCGCGGGGGAGCTTGCGCGGCGGCAGGATCTCGTCCTCCATGGGCACGCGCTTGGCGAGGAAAACCGCGGCATCGAGCTTGTAGAAGTTGCGCTTGCGGTAGAAGCTGATGGCGCCGCGGTTGTTCTCGGCAACTTCGAGCACGAGATGGGTGCAGCCCCGAAGACGGGCGAGATGTTCGAGTTGATCGAGCACGAAGGCCCCGATGCCTCGCCCCTGGTACTCGGGATGCACGGCCAGCTCTTCGACAAACAGTGGCCGCATGGCGCGCTTCTCGAAGTAGCGGGGGTTGATCCAGTTGTCGCTGCCGATCGCCTCCACCGCACATTCGGCGTAGCCGACGACCTCCTGGCGCGAGCCGTGCTTCACCTCGAACAAGAGCTGTTCGATTCCCTCCTCCTCGTAGACTTCAAGAAATCGCTTCTTCGAGCGCGGCCGCTGGTACTCCACCGTCTCGCGGTTCACGTCCCGGAAGACGAGCTTCAGGAACTCCCACGCGCGATTGAGGTCGCGGCGGTGGAGGCGGCGCACGGTCACGAGGGGCTCGCCACTGCTCGGCGTCGAGGTCGCCGACAGCTGGACCTTGCGGGGCACGCTTCTCCCTCCTGAAGGGGACGGCAGAACGTGTAGCGCAGACCCGATGGGGGGCCGTCCTGGTCCGGCTCCCGGGGGCAAGGTGCAAGGTGCGTCCGCCGCCGCCTCCGGCCCGCGCTGCCTTTCGGGAACCCGCGATGCAAACCCGCGCCGGGAGCCTGGCTTCGTAAGGATTGGGTCGGGACAGAGTGAGGGGCCTCTAGGTTTCCGGCCCATTCCCGGTATTCCCAATCTCCTGGCGCTGGAATAGAACGTGTTTCAAACTGACCGCCGCCGACGCGGCGGAGGACGAGCCCATGCCGGCCCATCCGGTCCGATCCGAGATCCGTCTCCTCGACGGCCACTTCTATGCGGGCGATCCCCATCCCCACTTCGCGTGGATGCGGGAGCACGCCCCGGTCTACTGGGACGAGTCGAGTGGAGTCTGGGGGATCGCGCTCCATCGCGACGTGATGGAGCTCTCGAAGGATGCTCGGACGTTTAGTAGCGCCGGAGGCTCTCGGCCGGATTCCCCCCCGATCCCCTCCATGATCAACCTCGACGATCCCTCCCACAAACAACGCCGCAACCTCGTGAACCGAGGCTTTACCAAGGGGCGCATCCAGGCCGAAGAACGCAAGGTACGGGCGATTTGCGTGGAGCTCGTCGAGCGAGTGCGTGCCAAGGGCGAGTTCGATTTTGTCCGGGAGGTCGCGGCGCCGCTTCCGATGATCGTGATCGGCGACATGCTCGGCGTGTCGCCCGAAGACCGGGACGATCTCCTGCGCTGGTCCGACGACATGATCCGGGGAACCTCCGCCTCGGCCACGCTGGAGGCGCAGGCCGGCGCCATGCGCGCCTTCGGCGAATACGCGGAGTATCACCGCCGCATCGTGGCCGAGCGACGGGCCAAACCGCTCGGACCGGATCTCATGAGCGTGCTCGTCCACGCCGAGATCGATGGCGAAAAGCTCGACGACGACGCGCTCCTACAGGAGTCGCTTCTGATTTTGGTGGGAGGCGACGAGACCACGCGCCACGTGATTAGCGGCGGCATGTACCAGCTCCTGCGCCACCCGCAGGAGCGGGAGAAGCTGGCTCGCCGGCCGGAGACTCTCGCGGTGGCCGTGGAAGAGATGTTGCGCTGGGTGACACCGATTCAGAACATGAGTCGTACCGTGACCCGCGACGTCGAGTTGCGGAGTCAGAAGCTGCGCGCCGGGGACAAGCTCCTCCTGCTCTACCCGTCTGCAAACCGCGACGCGAGTGTGTTCCGGGAGCCGTTTCGCTTCGACGTGGAGCGCGACCCCAACGATCACGTCGCTTTCGGGGGCTACGGCGCGCACTTCTGTCTCGGGGCCAGCCTGGCGCGCCTCGAACTGCGCGTCATGTTCGAGGAGATCCTCCGTCGCCTCCCCCCGCTCGAACTTGCGAGCGACGCGCCGCCCTCTCTGCGGCCGTCGAATTTCATCACGGGCATCGAGTCGATGCCCGTGCGCGTGCGCTAGATCCGCGCGAGCAAACCGCTGTTCAAGAGGGCTTCCCGCAGGAGCGCGGTCACCGACTGCTCCCATGGGAAGGACAGGTGGCTGCCCTGGTACCAGGCGAGGCGCGGTTCATCCCAGTGCCGCCAGAGGTCAAGGGCGTGCTCGGGTGCCGCGAGTCGGTCCGCGACACCCGCATAGAGATAGCGGCGCTCGCGCGGCACCAAAGGCCGCACCGCGAGGGGGGAGACGACGCGCAGCGCTCGCGACGCGGAATCGAGCCGCAGCCCGAGCCGCTCGGCAGTGCGCACCACGAGCTCGGGCACGTGGGTGCGGAGCAGTCGTATGAGATCGGACGCGGGAATCCCCGCGATGACGCAGGCCAGCTCCGCCTCGTGCGCTGCGAGCAGCGCGGCGGTATGCGCGCCGAGCGACACGCCATACGCACCGACGCTCGGTGCGCGCTTGTGGCGCCAGAGCCAGTCGACGAGCCTGCGCAGGTCCCAGATCGCCTGCGCTTGGGCGTGGACGGTGTCGAGGAGCTCCCCCGAAAACCAGCCGTCCCCCCCGCGCCGGCCCGCGCGGCGCGGGCCGTGGAGCGGCATCACGGGAACCGCGACGTTGAGACCGAGCGTCCGGTGTAGCCAGCGCGTGCGGAAGCCTGTGAAGTCGACCGCGACTTGACCCATGCGATAGCCGGGGATGCAGACCAGCCAAGGCCGCGGCGCTCCGGGATGCTCGAGGAGCCGCACATGGGCGATGCGGTTCGCCTGATAGCCCAGCCAGCGTGCGCTTCCCGGCTCTCCCGGGTGCGGCGTGTAGCCGCTCTCGAAGCGCGCGTGCGCGTGGTCGCCGAAACGCGAACGTTTCGTCTCGATCTCTACGTGGTGCAGCGCGGGAGGCTTTGTGTGGAAACGCTCCGGGTGGTCGAGCCAACCGCGTGCCTCGTAGAGTGCGAGTGCCTCCTCGACTTCGCTCGCCACGCGGCGCAGCTCCCGCAACGAGGCCATGGTGGCCGAGACCACTTCGCTGGCGTAGAAGATCTCGTCGAGCGCAACCTTGCTGGCGAGTGCGATACCCCGCCGAGGGGCCGGCGCCCCCTCCCGTCCCACAAGGCGCTGCCAACCGCGCCAGCGCAGGCCGAGTACGAGCGGAGCCGCGCTTCCGCGAACCGCGAGCTCGACGCCTTGACTCACTCCCTGGAGCGTCCCAAACAACGCGCGCTGTAGCACGCGCCCTCCCCCCCCCTGGAAAACCGCGCCGGATTCTACGCTGACATGATCGGCGGAAGGAAGCCAAAACAAAAGTGGTGCCGCCGACACAAACGCTCCGTACTGGCTATGCTGCAGAGCACCACGAGAGTTCATGCACCTTCGCCTTGGAGGAATACCCGATGATCAAGCTTTATGGAGTGCCGATGTCGCGCGCGGCACGTTCACTCTGGATGCTCGAAGAGCTCGGCGTGCCCTACGAGAACGTGCCGACGCACTTCGCGACCGGTGATACGCGCAAGCCCGAATACCTCGCCCTGAACCCGAATGGCCACATTCCGACGCTCCAGGACGGGGAGCTTGTGCTCTGGGAATCGCTGGCGATCAACCTCTACCTCGCGCGCCGCTACGACAAGGGGCTCTGGCCCCAATCGATCGCCGACGAAGGCCGCGCCTACCAATGGAGCCTGTGGGCGATGACCGAACTCGAGGCCCCGCTGCTTGCGTACCTCCTGCACACCGCCCTTCTGCCGAAGGAGCAGCGCAATCCGGCAAAAGCAACCGAGGCGCTGGCGCAGCTCGCGAAACCACTCGAGGTGCTCGAGGCTGCGCTCGCTGGCAGGAGCGTTCTTGTGGGTGAGGCTTTCGGTGTCGCGGACCTGAATGTCGCATCGGTCCTTTCGTGGGCGCGCATGGTGAAGCTCGACTTGTCGAAGTGGCCGCGCGTCGACGCGTGGCTCGGGCGCTGCCTCGAGCGACCGGCCGCGAAGCGGGTGCGCGAGAAGCGGTAGGGAAAGCGGGCGCGCGGACCCTCGGCGGCGGTCGGAGAGCCAATGGATGGCAAGCTGCTCTACTGGACGGCTGCGTTCGCGAACATGCTTTTGATCCTTGCACTCGCCTTCGTGGGCGTGCGGGCCATCCGCCGGGGCCAGGTTCTTCTCCATCGGCGCTGCATGCTCCTCGCATCCGGACTCGTGATCGGCTTCATCGTTTCTTACCTCTTCAAGGTCGCTTTTCTCGGGCGCGAAGAGCTCGAGCGCTGGGGCGCTGCGTCCGTGATCGTGCTCCGAGTCCATGAGCTCTGTGTTTTCACCATGCTGCTCGGCGGCGCGGTCGCGGGTTCGCGCGCCTTCGCCATGCGACGCGACCCGATCGTGAGGGGGATACCGACCACCCTCCCGCGCTATTCCGGGCTGCGCGTGTGGCACCGACGGGCCGGCTGGACCGCAGTGACGGGCGCGCTCTTGGGCGTCGTGACCGCCGCCCTGGTGCTCGCGGGCATGTACGGGAGAGCCTAGGCGGCGGCCCCGCCGCCACGTCCGGTGAGGGGAGCGGGCTTCACAGCGCGCGGCCGCGCGAATCCACGACGTTTCTGCCGCGCGCAAAAGGGTCCGCGCGCGATTCCTTGGTCTGTTCGCCGGGGGAGGGACTGCGTGTCAGCGCTCGTGCATGACCAATTCCTCGACCACCAGCACACTGCAGCCCGCGAGATCCAGAAAGCGCTGCTCGTCGGGACGCACATGCTCGAGGTAGGAGGCCTCGGTGAAGGCCGCTCCCATCTCCTCGAAGCTGTCGAACCACATCTCGGCGAAGCCGTCGTAGCGCGGCATCCCCGTGGCGTCCGCGGGCATGGGCAAGTCTACGGGGTGCATCTGGACGTACTTTCGGATGTGGCGCGTGAAATCGGGCAGGCGCTGGATGAGCGGGCCGTGCTTCTCGCGCCAATACGTACGGAACTCCTCCGGCGTCATACCCGCCCTGCGGCGCAGCGCCGCCACCATCTTCACCATCGACTGCTTCTCCTTCTCACGCGGTTGTCCATGCCTCGTCGAACGCGGGCGCACCGAGACAGGCGCGCTGACCACCGTCGACCACGAGAGTCGCGCCGGTGACGTAGCTCGAGTCATCGCTCGCGAGGAAAAGCGCAGCGCGCGCAACCTCCTCGGGCAAACCGAAGCGACCTGCGGGAATCTGGCGGGTCATCGCGGCCCGCAAACGCGCATCAGAGAACGCCGAAAGCGTGCCTTCCGTCGCGATGACCCCGGGACATAGCGAGTTCACGCGCACGCCGTAGGCTGCAGCTTCGACAGCCGCGGTGCGCGTCAGGTTCTCGAGCGCAGCCTTCGCAGACGCATAGCCCCCGAGCCCCGCCTGGCCCGCGAGCCCCGCGGTCGATGAGACGTTCACGATGGCACCGGCCCGCTGCGCCTGCATCAAACGCAGCGCGGCGCGCGTGCCGAAGAATGCGGCGTCGAGCGTGACGCGAAAGGAGTGGTGCCAGTCCTCCGTCGAGAGCTGCGCGAGCGGCCCAAGCGCCAGCTGATAGGCATTGTTTACGACGACGTCGAGGCGTCCGGCTCGACCGTGGGTTTCGGTGAGGAGCGCCTCGACCTGGGCTTCGTCGGCCACATCGGCAGGGACCGCCCGCCCGCGCCCCCCGTCCGCGGCAATCGCCCGGGCGACGGCCTCGATCGGCCCGCTGCGCCTTCCGCACACCGTGACTTCGGCGCCCTCCGCCGCAAAGAGTCGGGCTACTGCAGCGCCGATGCCGCTACCTCCGCCTGTCACGATCGCGACCCTGCCTTCGAGACGACCGGCCATCCCACACCCTCCCGCCCGCACCCGGCCACCCGGGCGCCGGATTCTACGCTCGCCGCTCCCCTCGAGCGTCACCTGGTGAGAGCGCAGCCTTGGATGGGTCTTAGCTTCTCACGACTTCGGCAAGAAGCGCTCCGCCGCGCGAGCCACGATCTCCTCCATAGGACCGCGCTGCTCCTCCATGCTGGCCACGAGCCGCAGCTGCGTGCGACAGCGATCGAGGTTGTGGTTCTCACGATGCACCTTGAAGTAGCGATCGCCCGAGAGATGATCGGTCAGGAAGCGCAGGCCGATCACGAGGGTGAGAAGCCGCGCGGAAAAAGCCAACTCCGCGCACTCCGCGGCGGTGAGGAAGGGCGCGGCACCGCGCAGGTAGCCCTCGCAAAGGGCAGCGAAGAGCACGGGATCTGCGCCAACCCGGGATAGGTCACGCTCGTCTTCCGCCGCCGCACACGTCGCCGTGCGCGCCAAATCGCCGAAGTCATAGTGCACGAGGCCAGGCATTACCGTGTCAAGGTCGATCACGCACACCGCCTCGCCGCTGCGGTCGTCGAGCAACACATTGTTGAGCTTGGTGTCGTTGTGGGTGATGCGCTCGGGGAGGGCGCCTTTTGCGTGGAGCGAGGGCAGCCGATCAACCATCGCCTCCCGGGCCAGCACGAAGTCGAGTTCCGCCCGGCATCCCGACAAGCGCTGGTAGCGGTCGGTACGCGCGGCGTCCAGGAGCGCCTCCATGCGAGCGCGCCCGTCGTGGAAGCGCGCGATCGTCTCGTGGAGACGAGGTCCAGGAAGGCTCGTCAGCTGGGCCTGGAACCGGCCGAAAGCCTCGGCCGCGACCGCTGCGTCCCGCGGCGTCCGCACGACGTCGTGGCTCGACGCACCTTCCACGAATCGATACGTGCGCCAATGCGACCCTTCGGCGTCCACGAAGCAGAGCGCACCCGACCGGGTGGGCACGAGCTGAAGGGCGCGTCGGTCCGGGTCACTCACCCCCTCGCCCGTCAGCACCGCACGCTGGTGCGCGGTCACGCGCTCGAGGTTCTCCATCACCTTCATCGGATCTGGAAAAACAAAGGGATTGATCCGCTGCTGGATATAGCGCCGCATGCGACCGTCTTGCTCAAAGACGGCCAAGAGGGTCTGGTTGATGTGGCCGCTGCCCCACGGCGTCGAGGAGACCCAGCGCCCCCGGACCGCGAATGCGGCGGCGACCTGGCGCACGAGAGCGGGTGCAGGCGTCGCAAGCCTCTCGTCGCTACTCATGGGGCCTCGTCATGGTCGAGCGCGAGACGCCGCTTCCCATTCTCTTCTGTTCGCGGATCGCCCAGAGCATCCGCATCGACGGCGATATCCACAAGCCCCCCTGGGCCGAGATCGCACCGGTGTGGTTGTTGCCCTCGCATGGACGCACCCCTGAGATGGAGCTCTCCAGCGAGCAGGCGCTCCGCCATCTCGCGGCCGATGCGCCCCCGCTCGGAGCGGCCGTGGAGTTCCAGCCGACGGCGCTGCGCGTCTGTTACGACGAGACCCGGCTCTACGTGGCCTTCCAGTGCATCGACCGCGACATCTTCGGGAGCTACTCGGGTCGCAACGAGCCTATCTACACCGAGGACGTGGTGGAGGCGTTCCTCGCCCCGGGCTCGGACCCGCGACGCTACTTCGAGCTCGAGATGAATCCCCGCGGAGCCTGGTTCGAGGCCAGCGTCGTGAGTCCCGACTTCGACCGCCGCTCCATGGTCCTCGACACAAGCTGGATCTGCGAGGGCTGGCGCCGCGGAGTGCGCGTGCGCGGGACGCTCGACCGGCGAGACGATATCGACTGTTGGTGGAGCGTCGAATGGGCGATCCCGTTCAGATCCCTCGGCGGCGTCCAGCCACCGCGGCCGGGAGAGCGCTGGCGAGGGAACTTCTTCCGGATCGACCGTGCGGGAGAAGGCCAGTTCAGTTCCTGGTCGGCGACCTTCGCCGAACCGCCTGATTTCCATCGGCCGTTGCGTTTCGGGATTCTTGAGTTCGCCTGATGCGCGAGGGGCGGCCTATGCTGGCGTGAGAGGCCTGGAGGCGCCCATGACCGAGCCCGTTCTCGAAGTCGAGAGAAGCGGCGGCATCGCAATCCTGACGCTCAATCGCCCCGCCCAGCTGAACGCGCTCTCGCGGGAACTCCGCGCCGCGATTGCGGCTAGCCTGAGCCAGCTCGAGGCCGACAAGAGCGTCGGCGTCGTGATCTTGACCGGGGCAGGCCGCGCCTTTTGCGCCGGCCTCGATCTAAAGGAGCTAGGCGGCGAATCGCCCACTCGAGGCGATCCCACGGGCGCGATCGCGGACGCCGACATCGTGCGCGCCATGCACCGCTTCGACCGTCCGACGATTGGCGCGATCAACGGCGTCGCCGTGACCGGCGGATTCGAGCTGGCACTTGCCTGCGACGTCTTGATCGCGTCGACGGAGGCGCGCTTTGCGGATACGCACGCCCGCGTCGGAATCCTGCCCGGTTGGGGTTTGTCCCAGAAACTCCCGCGGCTCATTGGGATCCATCGGGCCAAGGAGCTGGCCTTTACGGGGAACTACCTTGGCGCCTCGCAGGCCGAGGCGTGGGGCCTCGTGAATCGGGTGGTTCCGCCGGAAGAGCTCCTCCCCACCTGCCTTGCGCTGGCGCGGGACATGCTGACCTGCGACCCGCTCACGCTGCGGGAGTACAAACGGGTGATCGACGAGGGCTTTGCGCGCTCCTTTGGCGAGGGCCTGAAGCTTGAGGAAGAGGCGTCCCGGGCACACGCTCGCCAGCTATCGCCCGAGATGATCGCCGCGCGGCGTGCGAGTCTGCAGCAGCGGGGCCGCAGCCAGTCGGGAACGTAGAGCGCGGATCCCGCCGCACCTCACGGCCGCCCCGCGAGGGTGGCGCGAAATCTCGCGCTCTCGCGCCCCTGGGCCTTAGAGCTTCACCGAATATTCGAAGCCGTCGGCAAGGGGAAGCGTGATCGACGCAAAACCGTTCTGGCCTGACTGCACGTAGCTCACGTAGGGTGCAAGCGCCCAGCGGAAGGTATGAATGTTGTCCGCCAGCACGACCGCGCCGGTGCGAAGCTTCGGCTCGAGGAGCTTCAGCATCGGCAGGTAGAGCTCCTTCCACCCGTCGAGTAGCACGAGGTCGATTGGCGGAGGGACATCCGCCAGCGTCTCGAGCGCGTCGCCGAGCCGGATCTCCGCGTACCCGCCGACCCCGGCCTCGGCGAGATTCGCGCGCGCCGCGCGATGCTTTCCCGGCTCGAGCTCGGAGCCGATCACCATGCCGCTATTGTCCCGCGCCGCGGCGGCCGCATAGATCGTCGAGATGCCAAACGACGTGCCGAACTCCACGATCCGGCGAGCCCCGAGGCTTCGCGCCACGAGGTAGAGGAACCGCCCCTGCGCCCGGGAGATCGGGATATAGACGTCCTTGAACCGTGCCGCTTGCTCGGCCGCGGGCGGCGCCTTGCCGCCGAAAAGCATCGGCAAGACGGAGGGCAGAAGGCCGAGAAAGCGCAGGCGGTCGCCACGGGCGGCGGAGTGGAGTCGCTCGAGAACCGCTTGCAGCTTCGGATCGTTCAAAGACTCCACCTAGAGGATTTTCCACAGCGCGCCGATCAGCCCTCCTGCCAACAGCACAGCGGTGGCCACGAACCCGATCATGAATCCCCGACCCCGCTTCTCCGGATCTTCGACGTAGCCGCGCGCGTACAGGTAGCGGCCCGCGACGAAGACAAGACCGATCAGAGCACCGATCCGCCCATTCGCGTAGAGCGCGAACAGCCACAGCGAGGGCAGAAAGACCACGAGCTGCTCGAGCGTGTTCTGCTGGACCCGGAACCAACGTTCGAAGATCTCGTTGCCCGTGGTCGCGGGCGCCGCCACTCCGTAGCGTCCCCGCGCCTGGCCGACGGAGAAAGCGATCCACAGGTATTCGATCAGTGCGAACGAAGTCACCAGAGCGGTTGCAGTCATCGAACTCCTCCTTCCTTCGCAGCGCGCGCTGCGGGTTTACACGATCCAGAGATCTGACAGCGCCTCGAGCGAGCGGCGTTTTCGAAGCGTGATGAACCCGCGGTCGACGCCGACGACTCCTTGCTGCACCCAGGCTCGCAGGAGCTTGTTCACGCTCTCGCGGCTCGTGCAGACAAGCTCCCCGAGCTCGCTCTGCGGCAAACGGATCCGAATGCGCGTTCCCTCCGGCGTGGGAAGTCCGTCGCTTTCGGCGAGCGAGAGTAATTTTTTCGCAAGACGCGAGGGGAGGGCCAGGAACGCCGTGTCCTCCGTGAGAGCGGAAAGCCGGCGCAGCCGCTCCGCCAGGATGCCCGCGAGCTGGAGCGCCAACTTCGGGTGCCGCTCCACCACAGGCAAGAAGTCACGTCGATTCAGCGCGAGGAGCTCGGACGCCTCGATTGCCTCGACCGTTGCCGAGCGCGGGTTCGAGTCGAGGAGCGCAATCTCACCGATTACCTCCCGCGGCCCCATCAGGGAGAAGATGACCTCCTTGCCGTCCGCGGCCTCCGCTTTCGCCTTAAGCCGGCCGCTCATCACGACATAGAGCTGCGCCCCGGGGTCGCCCTTGTGAAAGAGTTCCTCCCGGGCAGCGAGGTGCCTGGTGGTCGTCACTGCAAGAAGGGCGTCGAGATCACGCTCCTCGAGCGAGGCGAAAAGGGGCACGCTCGCGAGCAGACGCCTCTTGTCCGGACCGGACGGCATGCCCTCCAGTGTGAAGTACTTCATAGCGCGGCGCTTGCCCCCGGCCGATTCTCGGGGGGGTCCGGAACGGACATTGGGAGGGACGAACGGTGGCAAAGCAGGCGTTCTGGCTCTTGCTTCTCCTCGCGACCGTGGTGCTCATAAGTCTCGGCGCAACTGCCTGACCCGCAGCCGGCACTCGGGGCCTATCGTAAGCTCCGGGCCGCATGGGTCGCCCTGCGCGAGTTTCAGGAGCCGGGCGCAGCACCTCGTTCGGCATCGTGATCGCCGCCTACCTCGTGGCGCTCGGCGTTGCCTTCGCGGTGGGCGTCGTGATGGGGTCCGCAAACCCCGTCTTCACGGTCTTGGCGGCGGACACCACGGCCACGCTGGTGATCTTTGCCTTTAGCATGACGCTCTCCAACTCGAGCGTGTACGACCCCTACTGGAGCGTCGCACCTCCAGTCGTTGCGCTTTACTGGATGGAGGTCCTGCCGGCGAGTGGCGGCCCTTCCGTGCGCCACGCTCTCGTGCTCTGGCTCGTCGTCGCCTGGGCACTTCGCCTCACGTACAACTGGGCGTGCGGCTGGCCGGGTCTGCACCACGAGGACTGGCGCTACCGCGACCTGCGCGCGAATGCCAAGCTGCCGTACTGGCTCGTGAGCCTTGGTGCGATCCATTACTTCCCCACCCTGCAGGTGTTCCTCGCTTGCCTCCCTCTCTACGCCGCACTCGCCCTCGGGAGAGAACCCTGGGGCGCGCTCGACTGGCTGGCCCTGGTGGTGACCGGCGGCGCGATCGCCGTCGAGACGATCGCCGATGAACAGCTGCGCAGCTTCAACCGCAAAAAGCAGCCTGGTCAGATTTGCGGGCGCGGGCTCTGGGCCTACTCGCGCCACCCCAACTACTTGGGCGAGCTTGGCTTCTGGTGGGGTCTCTGGCTGTTCGGCCTCGCCGCCCATCCGGCGTGGGTGTGGACCGTGATCGGACCGATCGCCATGACATGCATGTTCCTGCTCGCCAGCATTCCCATGCTCGAGGAACGAAGCCTGGCGCGCCGTCCCGGCTACGCCGAACACGCGCAGCGCGTTTCGAAGCTCGTGCCCTGGCCGTCGAGACGCTGAGCCGACTTGCGCCCGCCATCGGCCGGGATTCGACGTCGAGCTCGAGGCTCCTGATCCGGATGGTGGATCTACCCCAAAACCTCAAGCATTGCGGGCGACGAACAGAACTTTCTCGGCGAATCGCCGTTTACGCGATGACGCGCTCCGCGCGCAGCTGTGCGATTTCGTCGCTCGTGAAACCCGCCTCCGTTAAGATGGCGTCGGTCTGTTCCCCTAGACGCGGCGGGCGCTGGCGCAGGCTCGCCGGAGTGCGCGCAAAGCGGACCGGGTTGCGAAGAAACCGCATGGGCCCGGCCTCGGAGTCAGGGACTTCCAACACCGTTTCGTTGGACTGCACCTGGGGGTCGCGCAGGAAATCGCTGACCGCATTTACGGGCGCCAACGGCGCGCCGAAGTGCCGTGCACGCTCAAGGAGCTCAGCCGTCGGCCACTTGCGGAGCTCCTCCTCGAGGATTGTGTAGAGCGCGCGCCCGTGCATGATGCGGGTCAAGAGGCTCTTGCAACGCGGATCGTCCAGCAGGTCTTCACGGCGGATCGCGCGGCACAGCCCGGCGAACTGATGGTCCTCAAGGACCAGGAGGACGACGTGACCGTCGGCGGTTTCCCATGTGCGGTGCACATCGGGGAGCTTGGGTCGTGGGGTCGCGTCCTCCGCTTTGAACGCCTCCTTGGTGATGACATCGGGCAGCATGAACGCTGCGAATGCATCCAGCATGGGTACCTGGACGTGCTGGCCACGACCGTCGCCGCGCTCGCGGGCCAGGAGAGCTGCCATCACTGCGTAGGCGGCGGTGAGTGCGGTCGCCTTGTCGGCGATGATGCTCTTCACGAGCTGCGGCGTTCCGTCGCCACCCTGGGTTGGCATGAATCCGGCGAGGCCTTGGATCACGGTGTCGTACGCGGGGAGGTCACAGTAGGGTCCGGATGGACCGAAACCGTTGATCGAGAGATAGACAAGCCGGGGGTTCTCGCGCGAGAGCTCCTCGTAGCCGAGGCCGAGGCGGGTCACCACGGCGGGCCGGTAGTTCTCCACGAGGACGTCCGCGCGCAGCGCGAGGCGCCGGGCGGCGTGCTGACCCTCCGTGCACTTGAGATCGAGAGCAATACTCCGCTTGTTGCGGTTGAAGTGCGCAAAAAAACCGGTGAGACCGCCTCGGAACGGCGGGCCGAGACGCCGCGTGGTGTCGCCTGCGAGGGGTTCGACCTTCCAAACCTCGGCACCGAGGTCGCCGAGCACCTGAGTACAGAGCGGGCCAGACACCACGGTCGAGAGGTCGACCACCCGGATGCCCGTGAGGGGGCCGGTGGGAGGGCCACCGAATTCGACGCGCATGGGGGGTCTCCTGTGCGCCGGTCAGACCGGCGAGGTGTTGTGAATGAAAGAGTCATACGTGGAAGGGCTAGCGACCCACGACGGCCCTGAGTCATGCGGAGTCGCCCGGAAGGGCGGCGTCGAAGCGTTGACAGGGGTACGCGCGGGCCGGGTATGGAGCCGCGAAAGATCCTTCCTTCGGGACGCCGACGCTGTAGGAGAAAGCGGAAGGCCCCACCCTGTGTGTCGATATCGCGAGATACGCAGGGGTCCCGCGCGGTCAGAGACCCCGTGCACGCACGGAAACACCTCGCGCGGGAACCGGGAGATCCCGTGTTCAGCCGCAGTGGATAACGCTGCGGGACGTGTGGCGAATTCCAAGGACGTACGCTGAAAATCAACGGACGGTTCGAGGTCGGCTGGCGCTGGCACCGCGTCCTGTCGCGGCGCAGCCAGAACGGACGAGTCCTCTGGAACCGGATGCGACGGCTCATCCACCGCTGGTTGCCCCCTGCCCGCATCTGCCCCCCCTACCCATTGAGGCGACTTGGCGTCATTACCTGAAGCAAGAGCCGGATGCGGGAAGGAGCAGCCGACAAGGCTGCAACCCAGCTGGTGAGAGTCCAGCCGTGTCAATTGTGCAGATCGGACACGAAGCGATGCCACAGCCCGGACCGGGTGACCGGCCGGGAGATGCGTGGTGAAAACGGCCCGGCGGCCCGGCTCCGCAAGAGCCGCGGTCGGTGCAGCATGGGGGCCTAGCGAGCGTAGGAGCCTGAAGCGAAGCGAATGACTGCCGCCCCGAAATACGGCCCCCTGTGGAAGCTGCATTGCAGGGATACTTCCGTCCACCGAGCACGGTTCCCGTGGTGCGAGGCCGGTGTCCTCGAGGAAGAAATGAACAAGTGCACTCGAGGAGGACGGCGGGGTATGGGTCCAGGCGCCTGCGCAGGGGTGCAGAGATAATGTCGGAAGGACCGTTGCCCAGCACGGACTGACGAATACGTGCAAAGACCTCGCGCACAACGGGACCACCGGAGGTGCGGGGAGGGTGACGGTTCGGCGCATGAGCCCGTATGAGCGAGGACGAAGAGGCAATGCTCTTCCAGGCGGTCGGCGAGACCGCCCCGCTGGGGGTAACGCCCTCCGCGGGCAAAGGGGCTCTGGGCACTCGGTGGCCACGGAAGCTGAGGCGCAGCCAGACTTTGAGCTGGATCTCCTGGTCTGCGCTCCGCGGCGAAGGGTCGAAGCAAACTCCATGGTGTAGGGGTGAAGGGCGTGTCAGCGCCGCAGCCTCGTATCGTGGGGGAAGGCCCGCCCTGATAAATGGCGAGCAGAGCCGAGGCCAGAACCGGACTCGGGAAAACCGACCGTCCGGAATCGTAGGGGGGCTTCAGGAAACGTGGCCCATGGTGGAACTCGGAACCCACCCCGTAACCGAAAGGGCGGACGTGGTAACGCTCCACCTGTCGGCGCGCGCGCCTGGACTCTATCCCGACCACCGCTCGTCCGGATCTGTGGAGGGGGTTATGGGCAAGCATGATTCCTACTCCGACTTGGCCCATCTTACGCGTACGCGCAGCGCCGTGGCGAGGGCGGAGAGTGGCCTTCATGCCGGGGCTGCGTGGGCAGGCGAGCGGGGCGCGAGCCCATGCGGTGCTTGCCATTCGGCCCGCGCGCTACACGCCGAGGGACCGCTAGGGGGAAGGAAGGCGAGCCCCGCGCCGGCGCGCGACCCACAGCAGGACCGCCGCGAGGGCGAGCAAAGGCACGATCGACCAGGCCGCACTCGTCTCGAGGCGCCGCGCGGCCTCGGCGCCGAGCAGCCGGTGCGAGAGCACCAGTCCCCAGTGCTCGAGAAGCGGTACGGGGCGCACGGTGCCGCTTGCGTCCCTTGCCGTGGTCTCGAGGCCCGCGATTGCAGCGTAGAACAGGCCAGCGATCGCGCCGCCCGCGATGAGACCGGAGGAGAAGAGAGCGCCCGGGGCCGAGTCTGCGGGATCGCTCCCGCCGTTCGAGCGCCGGTCGGCGAGCCAGCGCACAGCACCCCCCAACGCGATCGATGTCGACGTGGAGAACGGGAGGTAGGCGCCCACTGCGAACGGCAGGGAAGGGACCCCGCACAGCTCCACGAGGAGGGCGAGCGCGACGCCAACGAGGACGAGGCTCCAGGGGAGGTCGCCCCCGAGAACGCCGTCGATGATCAGCCGAAACAGCTGCGCCTTCGGTGCATCGAACTTGGAGACAGTCTTTTCCACGCTGCCGTCTGCGGCATGCTGCTCGGGCTCGACTCCGCATACGCCTGGATCGACGAGGTAGGCGATCCGCCCATCGCTAGCGACGAGATACTTGCCAGTCGGAACCCCCCGCGTCGGCTTTCGCACGTAGAGCACGCGATAGCCCGCCCCACGGAACTCATGGGGACGGGCAGCGAAGGCGACGCGGGCGGGGTCACCCCTCGTGAGTTCGCGCACGCTTTCGTCGGTGGCGACGAAATCCGGATAGCTGCGCACGGCATAGGTCGTGGCAGTCTCGTTCAGGTAGAGCAGCGTCCATCCGATCACGAGAGCGCTCGTGGCGACGCCGACCATGATCGCGATCTGCTGCGCGCGGGGTGTGGCGCCGACGAGGAATCCGGTCTTGAGATCCTGCGAAATGGTGCCGCCGTTGCTCGCAGCGACGCAGACCAGCGCCGCGGTGCACAAGGCCATCTCTTTGTAGGGCACCCCCGACCAGCCTGCGGCCACGAACAGCAAGCAGGTCAGAAGGAGCGTCGCCACGGTCATTCCCGAGATCGGATTGGAGGATGAGCCGATCTGCCCCGTGATACGGCTCGAGACCGTGACGAAGAAGAACCCGAACAAGACGATGAGGGCGGCCGAAAGCGCGTTGATCCCAAGCGGGGGCGCGAGCGCGATCGCCGCAACGAGGGCGACGCTTCCCCCGACGACGAGGGAGAAGGGAAGGTCGCGCTGGGTACGTGGCGGCCCGGCCGCCCCGCTCGCAGAGAAGTCCGCGGCGCCCCTGCGGAACGCTGCCCAGAGCGTGGGCAGCGAACGCACGAGGCTCAGAATGCCGCCTGCCGCCACGGCGCCCGCGCCGATATAGAGCACAAAAGCGTTGCGGATTTGCCCCGGGGTCATCTCCCGGACGGGCTTGGTCCCGCCCGCAATGAGCGGCGAAGTCAGCTCGGGCGCAAACAAGTGGATCAGCGGGATCAGCACCAAGAACGAGAGCGCACCGCCTGCGAGCATCACGCAGGCGACCCGCGTCCCGATGATGTAGCCGACGCCCAAGAGTGCGGGGTTCGCCTCAAAGGAGAGCGAGGCGCCGGGGAAGAAGCGGTCGAAGCTCCATGACGGATACTCGCCCCAGAACTTTCCCACGTTTCCGAGCAGGCTGAACAGCGCCCCCAGGCCAAAGCCGCTGAACACGGTCTTCGCACTGGTGCCACCTTGGTCACCCACGATCAGCACCTGAGCGCAGGCGGTGCCCTCGGGATAGGGCAGCCGCCCGTGCTCTCGGACGATGAGTCCCTGGCGCAGCGGGATCATCATGAGAACGCCGAGCGCGCCACCAAAGAGCGCGACCAGGGTGACGCGCACCACATCGAGGTCGAAGCCCATGAGGAGGAGCGACGGGAGCGTGAAGGCGACGCCCGCTGCGATCGATTCGCCGGCCGATCCGGTCGTCTGCACGATGTTGTTCTCGAGGATGGTCGCCCGGCCAAAAGCGCGGAAAAGCGTGATCGAGAGAACGGCGATGGGAATCGAAGCTGAGACCGTGAGGCCGATCTTGAGCCCGAGGTAGACCGAGGAAGCGGCGAAGCAGATGCCGAGGAGTGAGCCCACGACGAGACCACGCATGGTGAGCTCTGTCATCGAGGCCGACGCGGGCACATAAGGCGTGGGCGTCGCGTCGTCCATCGCGCTCCTGGGTACGAGCCTGGGGGGCGGGTGTCAACGCCAATTCCACGAAAACCCCGCGCAAACCGAGCCGCTCCAGCCGCTCCTAGCGCGGGTTCTTGCCCCGGGCGCGTGCTGCGCTGTCCGGAATGGGGGATCCGGAGTACCCGCTAGCCCTTTCTCCCGCGCTCCCGTCCGCGACCCGAGCGCCTCGGGGCCTGGGCGCACGGCGTCTTTTGCCCAGTGGTACTCTCGGACGGGAGCGTGCGTTGAAAGCAGCGCATTCCGGCCGCCACAAGGAGGGACACCGCCATGCGTCAGATCTGGATCCCGAGACCAGGACCGCCTGAGGTGCTCGAAATCCGCGAAGAGCGGGATCCTCTGCCGGGCCCCGGGCAGGTGAGGATTCGTGTCGCGGCGGCAGGCGTCAACTTTGCGGACGTG
>DATFYN010000100.1:0-2065 GCA_035315025.1 Myxococcota bacterium | reverse complement strand
TCCAGCGAGAGGCCCACCACCGCGGCCTGCCCCAGCACGTCGCCGAGAAGGTCTTCCCTTCCTTCGCCCGTCGCCTTGGCGA
The DNA here is from genome assembly GCA_035315025.1 of Myxococcota bacterium. Taxonomy (GTDB): domain Bacteria; phylum Myxococcota_A; class UBA9160; order UBA9160; family UBA9160; genus UBA9160. The sequence goes on along the minus strand of DATFYN010000100.1, from coordinate 1,983 downwards.
GCGCGTCGACCACGTCACCGAGCTTCTTCTCAAGGTATTCGTAGACCTTGTTGTCGGCGTACGCGTCGCTATCGGTGTCGACCCTGAGGTTATACACAACGACGGGCTTGGTCTGCCCGTAGCGGTAGACGCGCCCGATCCGCTGCTGGAGCACGTTCGGGTTCCTTCGAACCGTGGATGGTGTCCACGCTCTCCTTGCCGAAAAGGCCGGCGAGCCTATTTGTTAGGACTTCCTGCGTCGCGCGGTATTCGGTGAAAATGAGCACCTTGATGTCGGGCGTTTTCTCGACGAGCTTCCCGAGCTCCCGCGCGAACCCGTCGAGCTTCGAATCGGGGCCAGGCAACGCTTCGAGACGAGCGAGGAGCTTGTGGACGAACTTCGCCTCGCCGCGGATCAGGCTCTGTTTCCCCTTCTTCCCCTTCGCGGTCGCGCCCCCGACGGCAGCCACCGCGTTCTCGTCGGGCACCTCGTCATTTGCGCCTTGGATTGCACTCTGCATTCCTTGCAGCACGTCTACCCGGCCCTGGAGCGCCGAGTTCAGGGCCTCGCGCGACGACGAGGCGAGCTTCCCGAAGGTGGCCATCAAGAAGCCCACCGCCGACCTGCCCTGGCTGTCCAGTTTGCTGGCCTCGTCATAACCGTGCTTCAGGTAGCTCTTCACGTCCTCAGCGAACTCAACCTCAGCCTCCGTGGGCTGGAACGGGAGGATCATCGCCTTCGCGATGCCGAGGAAGATCTTGTTGCCCTTCGCGTCCGTTACGAGGTGCTTCCGGTTCCGGATGATCATCTCCGCGAGCGGCAAGTCCGGGAGGCTTTTCAAGCCCTTGTTCGGCCCGCCGCCGAGATCCGGCCGCAAGAGGTGGAGCATGTTGCAGAAATGGTCGTGGTTGCCGGAATGCGGCGTCGCGGTCAGGAAGAACGTGTTCTTGGACTTCTTCTTCTCGCGCAGGTCCTTGGCCAGGTCGTACATTTGGACGCCGGGCTTCGTAAGGTGATGCGCCTCGTCGAAGACGACGAGATCCCAAGGGTGGGCGTCCAGGGCCGCTCTCCTGTTCCGCGGGATTTTCAACGTGTCAATCGACGCAACGAGTTGGTCGAACGCCTCGAGCTTGTTCACGTCGCCGCTCTCGAACAATTCGAAGCGGCGCCCGAAGCGCGCGGAGAGCTCCATCCGCCACTGATACACGAGCCCCGCCGGAGCGACGACCAAGCAGCGGAGCGCGCCGCCGGCGCGGTGGCGCATGACCTCGAGGATCATGCCGGCCTCGATAGTCTTGCCGAGGCCAACGTCATCGGCGATGAGCCAATGGCGGCCGCCGTCCTCGGCGGGCGGGCTTGTGAGCATGCGGTTCGTGACGACGACCTGATGCGGCAGCATGTCGAACGGCTGGTTCGTGATCTCGCCGGTCTGCTCGTGGCGCGCCTGGAACCAGCGGCCGAGGACCCGGAGCTGGAATGGCACAGTGGTACCTGGCCCTGCGCTCGCAAGCCTTCCGGGCAAGTCCCCGACAACCCGAAGCTGCTCCACGGTGTACTTCTCGACACCGGTCGCACCGCCCCAGGCCACGTACGCACTCCGGCCGCCGGCGATCTCCTCGACGAAGCGCACGACGCCAGCCCCGAGCGACGGGTCGCTTACGTGCTCGACCCGATCTCCTATCTTCAACGCAGCCATCCGATGCCTCCTTGTGCCTCGCGGCGATAGCGGAGCCCAAGGCGGCCAAGTTCCACGTCGCGCGATGGGATTTCCGCCCCTCCGAGAATGTGCTTGGCCGCCTCACGGAGCACCCCGTCGAAGCTGTCCTTCTGCTTTCGCGCGGCCTCGGCGAGCGCGACGCCAAGACCCGGCGGCGCGCCCTCCCACCGCAGCCTGTGCGGGCGGCACGCGCATACGGCGCCGGCGATGCGGATGGTCTCCTTTGCGTCTGCGGTGTCGGCGGGAAGCTTGAGGCTCGCCGCGAGAGCGTCGCGGAGCTGGTACG
>DATFYN010000099.1:0-13654 GCA_035315025.1 Myxococcota bacterium | reverse complement strand
CGCAGATCGAGTTGGGGAGAATCGACGTCCTCGTAAACAACGCCGGCGTGATGCTCGATGGGAAGTCGCCTCGTCCGGCCCCGGCAGTACTCCCCACGGACCCTGAGACCTTCGAGCGCACCTACGCCGCGAATCTCTTCGGGCCTGTTCGGCTGTGCCAGGCCATCGTGCCCGGCATGCGCGAACGGGGATGGGGGCGTGTCGTCAACGTGTCGAGTGGGCTCGGGCAGCTTGCCGACATGCGCGCCGGTTGGCCCGCCTACCGGAGTTCGAAGGCGGCGCTCAATGCCGTAACCCGGGTGCTCGCGGCGGAACTCGCGGGGACCCAAGTACTCGTGAACTCCGTGGACCCCGGCTGGGTGCGCACCGACATGGGCGGCGCCCAGGCGGATCGCAGCACGCTCGAGGGCAGTGACACCATCGTGTGGGCGGCCACCCTGCCGGACGGTGGGCCTTCGGGGGGCTTCTTTCGAGATCGGCAGCCGATCCCATGGTGAGGGTCTCGGGGCCACATGCCGTTCCTGTCGATCGACCCGTTTCGCGGCAAGCTTCACGAGTCGTTCCCCGAGCTTGACTCCCGCGGCCTAGACGCAGCGCTCGCGCGCGCGAGCCGCGCGGCCGGGCTCTGGGCGGAGGCCCCGCTCGCCGAGCGAAGCGCGGCCCTGCGCCGGCTGGCGGCGGGCCTTCGCGCGGAGGCGCAGCGGCTCGCGACGATCGCTGCGCTCGAGATGGGCAAACCCGTGCGGCAAGGGCGCGCGGAGGTCGAGAAGTGTGCCTGGGCGTGCGAGCACTACGCCATGCATGCCGCCGCCCTGCTTGCGCCGGAGGCGATCGAGAGCGACGCCGCGCGGAGCTATGTGCGGTTTGATCCCCTCGGCGTGGTGCTCGCGATCATGCCGTGGAATTTCCCCTTCTGGCAGGTATTCCGCTTCGCCGTTCCGGCGCTTGCCGCGGGCAATGTCGCGCTCTTGAAGCATGCTCCGAACGTGCCCCGCTGCGCCCTCGAGATCGAGCGGATGGTGTCCTCGGCGGGCGTCGTCGAGGGCGGTTTTCAAGCGCTCTTCGTCTCCACGCAGGTCGCCGGTGAGCTGATCGCCCATCCCGTCGTGAAGGCGGTCACGTTTACGGGTAGCACGCGTGCCGGCGCCGATATCGCGGCGAAGGCGGGTCGCGCGCTCAAGAAGAGCGTGCTCGAGCTCGGTGGAAGCGATCCCTTCTTGGTTCGTGCAGACGCTGACGTCGCCGCGGCCGCCCGCGCCGCAACACAGGCGCGCACCCAAAACGCTGGACAGAGCTGCATCGCTGCAAAGCGCTTTGTCGTGGTCCACGAGCTGGCCGACGCATTCGTGGAGGCGTTTCGCCGAGAGCTCGAAGGCTTGCAGCTCGGTGATCCTCAGCGCGAGGACACGGACGTGGGGCCGCTTGCACGCGAAGACTTGCTGCTCGCCCTCGATTCGCAGGTCCGCCGATCGATCGAGGCCGGTGCGAAGCTCGTGACCGGTGGGCAGCGTCTCCCCGGGCCCGGCTTCTTTTACGCCCCGACGCTATTGGACGGGGTCACACCCGGGATGGCTGTGGCCGACGAGGAGACGTTCGGGCCGGTGGCCGCGGTGATGCGCGTGAGGGACGACGCGGAGGCCCTGAGCGTCGCCAACAAAAGCGAATATGGGCTCGGTGCGAGCGTGTGGAGCCGCGACACCCACGCCGCGGAGGCTCTCGCCGCGCGCATTGAGAGCGGCAGCGTATTCGTGAACGGGCTGGTGAAGAGCGACCCGCGGCTCCCCTTTGGCGGGATTAAGCACTCCGGGTACGGCCGGGAGCTCTCCGTCCAGGGCTTGCACGAGTTCGTGAACGTGAAGACCGTGTGGGTAGGTCGCGCCGACGCCTGAGCCGCTGCGTGGCCGCTAGCCTTCCTGAGCCATCCGCCACGCCGCATCTGCCAGAAAACGCGCCTGGGCCCCGACCTGGCGGGCGCTCTCGGAGCTCGCGTTGCCTTGCAGTGCGCGCCCGAGGATGCCCTGGGCGATTGCCGCCAGTCTGAAGAGCGAGAAGGCGAGGTAGAAGTTCCAGGCTCCGATCTTTGCTCGGCCGGTGCGGCGACAGTAGTCCGCCAGATAGTCCGCTTCGCAGGGGATTCCTGTCGCCGCAAAATCGACGTCCACAAGGCCCCCCGTGGTGGCTCCGGAGGTGTGGTAGAGGATGCAGTTGTAGGCAAGGTCGGCGAGCGGATCGCCGAGGGTCGAGAGCTCCCAGTCGAGCACCGCGAGGATCCGCGGTTCGGTGGGATGGAAGATCATGTTCTCCAGCCGGTAATCGCCGTGCACAAGACGCGTCTCCTCGCCCGGGGGAATGTGCGCGGGAAGCCACGCCAGGAGCTTGGTCATGGAGGGGATGTCATCGGTGCGCGACATCTCGTACTGCTTCGTCCAGCGGGCGATCTGCCGCGCGAAATAGTTGCCGGGCTTGCCGAATTCCTGGAGACCCACGGCGGCGGGATCGATTCGGTGAAGACGGTTGAGAACGTCGTTCATGGTGTCGTAGATGGCGCTGCGCTCCAGCGGCGTCATCTCCGGGAGTGCCGGATCTCGCAGCACGCGACCCTCGACGTACTCCATGACATAGAAGGGAGTCCCAATGACCGACGGGTCTTCGCACAAGGCGAAGGTGCGCGCCACAGGCACACTGGTTTTGCCGAGGGCGGTGATCACCCGGTACTCCCGGTCCACGGCGTGCGCAGAAGGCAGCAGCGTGCCAGGGGGCTTCTTGCGCAGGACGTAGCGCCGCGTGGGCGTGTCTAGCACGAAGGTGGGGTTCGACTGGCCGCCGGCAAACTGGAACACGCTTAGGGGTCCGACGAATCCATCGACCTTCGCCCGCAGGTAAGATTCGAGGCGTGCCTCATCGAAGCGGTGCGCCTCCCGAGGGGAGATGGTTCCGGGGAGCTCCTCCGCTCGGCTGGGGTTCATCCGCACTCCCGTGTGGGCCATTCGTCGTAGCCCAAGGAGTCTACCGCGGGACGGAGCGGACGACTCACGTAGCATCGTGGAAGATGATGCCGAGCGCCATGCGGTGGCCGCTTCGAAGCCGGGAAACGCCGTGGCGGATTTGCAGCCGCGCGAAGCCCCGCTTCGAAGGCACGGGCCGCTCGCGCACAGGAAACACCACGGACGCCCCCTGCTCAAGCGTCACGACGTGACCGCGCGACTGGGCGCGTGGTCTTTGCTCGACCAGCAAGAACTCACCCCCCTCGAAGTCCTGGGGCTCCGAGAGCAGGCAAGTCACCTGCAGTGGGAAGTGAATTGGACCGTAGAGGTCCTGGTGCAAGCAGTTGTAGCCCTCGGTCTCGTAGCGCAGCAGGAGTGGCGTTGGCCGGGTCTGTCCGTGGCTCCGGCAGAGCGCGAGGAACTGATCGAGCTGATCGGGAAAGTGGGAGTCCCGTTGCAGGGCCTCGGACCAGCGGTTCGCGATCGCCGCAAGCGGTTCGTAGAGCAGTCGGCGCAGGGTCGCGACAAGCGGAGGAAGAGGGTCGGCGAAATACTGGTACTCGCCTTCACCAAAGCGGTAGCGTGCCATCTCGACGCGGGACCGGAAAAGATTTGGATCGGTGTAGGCATCCTGCAGCGCGCGGCATTCGGCGGGCGAGAGAAGAGCCGGCGTCGTGGCGTAGCCGAGCCGGTCGAGGTCCCGCGCGATGGCCTGCCAGTCGAGACGTGCGACGCGCACCTCGACAGGCTCTGCGTCGCCTAGCGCATGAAGGCCCAGTGGAGTCCCAGATTCACCGCATCCCGCGGTACAGCCACGTCACGCGGCCGGTGGGTGTCGTACACATCGTCCTCCTTCTGCCGCGTCATACCCATCTCCGAGGTTACCCGCTCGGGGGAGCACCGAAGCTTCGTGCTGCCCGCGGGCTTACGCGCTCGGGCCAAGCAGATCCGCGGCGAGAAACCGTCGGTGGTGGGCCCCATCCCCGAGCATTGCTCGGCTCCAGAGCGCGCGCTTGAAGTAGAAATGAGCGTCACAGTCCCAGGTAAAGCCATAACCGCCGTGGAGCTGCACCGCCTTGCGCACCGCCACGGGATACACCTCGCTCGCAATCGCCTTGGCCATTCGCGCCGGTATTTCCGCCGAATCGGGCTCGTGATCCAGCGCTGCGGCAGCAGCGAGCACATGGGTGCGCGCCAATTCGACGCCGATCATCACGTCAACGATCGGGTGCTTCACGGCTTGGAAGGCACCGATCTGCCGGTCGAACTGCTTGCGGGCGATCGCGTAGTCGCGCGTCATGAGGAGCGTCGACTCAGCACCTCCCACCATCTCAGCAGCCAGCGCGACGAAGCCGCGCACGTGCACGCGATGGAGCGTCGCGGCGCCTGCCGTGTCCAGGCGGGCCGAGGCCGAGACGAACGCGTCTTCGAACACGAGGCGCGCGCTGCGGCGCGTCGGATCGACGCCAATCTCGCTTTCGACCCGGACGCCACGACTCGGGAGATCAACAGCAAAGAGCGCTAGCTCGCCGCCCCGCTCGCGGAAGGGCGCGATGACGAGTCCGGCTTCAGCGCCGGCGATCACGAAAGGCTTGACGCCTCGCAACAGGTAGCCACCGTCGCGGGCCTCGGCGGTCGCCTCGATCTCCGCCGCCTCCCAGCCGCCGCCCATGTCGCACAACGCGAACGTCGCGACGAGATCGCCGGAGGCGAGAGCGGGTTCGAGCCGAGCGCGCTGGGCCGGGTTTCCTGCCGCCTCGAGCGCGAAGCCAGCCAGCATGGCAGCGAAAATCGGAGCGGGCAGAAGCCGGCGCCCCGTCTCTTCGAGGAGCAGCGCAAGATGCAGGTAGCCCAGGCCCGCACCGCCATGCCCTTCTGGCAATACGAGCCCGAGCCAGCCGAGGTGGGCGATCTCCTTCCAAAGCGCCGGATCGTGTCCGAGGGGCGACTCGGCGAGGCGGCGTACCTCTGAGATCGGGCAACGCTCTTCCAGGAAGCGTCGCGCAGATTGGCGCAGAACCTCATGCTCCTCTGTGAATCCGAAGTCTGCGGGGATCTGGGGATAAGACATGGGCTTCTACTTGCTCTTCGGAAGACCGAGCACGCGCTCGCCTAGGATATTGCGTTGGATCTCGCTCGTGCCGCCGCCGATCGTCATGCCGAAGGAGTTCATGTACGCACGTGGCCACTCCGCCCGGTCCACGGCATGCGCATCCCCAAGCCACAGCGTGCTTGCCGGACCCAGCATCTCGCACGCGAGCTCGGACAGACGCTGATTGAACTCGCTGTACACGAGTTTGTTCATGAGACGCAGAGCCTGTGGCCGGTCGAGGTTGAGCCCCGGAATACGCGCGCGCAGCGACGCCAGACGGAGTGCTTCCTCCTGGATCCAAAGCTCTACCGCCCGGTCGCGCAGCACAGGATCCTCGGCCGCCGTGCCGCCCCCGCGGCGGGCGCGCTTTGCGAGAGAAGCAAGGCGCTGCACCGATTCCGCGGACGAGGTCGCTTGCCCGCCGCCCGAGCCCTCGGCGGCGCCCCGCTCGAAGAGGAGTGTCGTCATCGCAACCTGCCAGCCCTGTCCCTCCTGCCCGAGCAGAGCCTCGCGCCCCATTGGCGCGTTGTCGAAAATCACCTGGTTAAACCCGCCCTCGCCGGTCATCTTGACGAGGGGCTGCACGGTCACGCCCGTTGCGTCCATCGGGAACAGGAAGTAGGAAAGGCCTTCGTACTTTCCCGCGCGAGGATCCGTCCGGGCCAGCAAGATCATCCACTTCGACTTGTGGGCGAGCGTCGTCCAGACCTTGTGACCGGTGACACGCCAGCCCTCCACCGTGCGCTCCGCGCGCGTCGTCGCGCTGGCGAGGTCGGACCCGGCACCGGGCTCGCTGAAGCCCTGGCACCAGATCTCCTCTGCGGAGAGGATCGCCTTCAGGTAGCGCTTCTTCTGGGTTTCCGTGCCGTAGTGGAGGATGGTAGGGCCGGCCCACTGAAGGCCGATCACATTCACGAGGAAGGGTGCACGTGCGCGGGAGAGTTCCTGGCTCACGATGCGCTGACGCTTTAGTGGGTCGCCTTGGCCGCCATACTCGGCCGGCCAGTCGAGGCCCAGGTACCCTGCGTCGAAGACCTTGCGCTGCCAATCGCGCAGGAACTCGAACTGCCGATCCGATTCGACTTCGAGAAAGCTCTGCGGGAGCTTGAAGCCCGGATCGCCCGGCTTGTTCGCCTGCATCCACGCTCGGACCTCGCGACGAAACCCCGCGATCTCGTTCGGCTCGACTTCCTGGGCCAGCTCGCTCATCGGACACTCCGATCCCTACGAGGGGTCTCGAGGGCGTTCACCTGGGACGGGACCGGCCGGGCCCGACCGACCCACGAATCGCTCTCGAGTATAGGGAAAGAGGGGGTGCTGCAGCCGCTCGCGGGCGAATCCCTTCGACGCTCCCGAGGGAGGCCCTGACCTCGGTAGGTTCCGAACGGGGGTCCGCCCGTCGAGGCGGCGCCGCGCTCCCCCCTTCGGTCCCGACGAGGCCTTCCCCTGGCCCGTCGGCGACTTCTCCTCGCTTGCAGAGGAAAACAAGAGTTCGGGCTTGGGCGAGGCGCCGGTAAAGGCCCCGGTGAATTCGACCGAATCGCGTCCCTATGGAAGCCTTCGCCCTCCTCACCGCGGTCCTCTACATCGTCACCTCTGCGGTCCTCGGCGCCGGCCTCTTGCGCCTCTCGCGCACACGAGGCGGTGCGGCGGCCGGTTGGCTTGCAGCGACACCGCTCTCGGCCTCCGTTCTTCAGTCACTCTCGATCGTGGCTGCTGCCGTAAACGCCGGTGATGCACCATCGGAGGGAGCCTGGCGGATCGTTTTCGTTGCGCTGTACGCCGCGACCGGTGTCTCGGCCTCGCGCATGGTGCGGTTCACGCAAATCTTCTACCGCCCGAAGCAGCGTCTGCTCACAGCGGTTCCCATCGGAGTCGCGTTGCATCCCAGGGGTGGCGCTTCGCGTGCCATTTCGGAACGAGGCGCCATTGCACTCGCTGATTGCGCTTTCGATCTATCCCGTGCTTCTCGCCGGATACCTCTGGACGGCGGCTGAGTCTTTCCGATGCTGGCGCGACTATCGACACGCTCGTGACCTGGATCCGGTGGTCGTGGAGCGGTTCCGCCTCTGGGGATCCAGTGCAGTTGCAGTCGTGCTCTGGGTGACGGTCGCGTTTATCGGCTAGAACGCAGCCTGGGCACGCGGCATCGGATCCGGCTTTGGCGTCGTCTCCTCGGTGGCCCTTTGGTTCGCTTTCCAGCCGCCAGAATTCTACCAGCGTTGGCTGTGGAGCCGTGTGGCCACCGCTTCGTGGGGCCAACGGGACGGGGAGAAGGGCCGCGTCCAACTCGCGGCGCTTCGGTCGGCGGGAGCGCGGACCCGTCGCCGAGGGCGGCGCAGCCGCTCCGAGTCCCTCGCGTTGGGTCGACGCCCCTGCGTGCCAGCGGCGCCGTTCTCGTCGCCCCGCCGCCTTCCTTTACAGGGCCCGCCCTGGCGGGCAAGCTGAACCCGGACGTCCTGTGCTGCGTCCCTTGGGCCCGATCTTTTTGGGAGCGCACATGAACTTCGGATTCGATGCCGAGCAGGAGCTCCTGCGGGCCGAGGCGCGCAAGTTCCTCGATCAATGCTGCCCGATGGAGGAGGTGCGCAGGATTGCAGCCACTCCGCAGGGCTTTTCGCCCGAGCTGTGGAAGCGCATCGCCGAGCTCGGCTGGCTCGGGCTCGCAGTCCCCGAGCAATACGGGGGCGCGGGCCTGCGCTTCGTCGATCTCGTCATCCTCCTCGAGGAGACCGGCCGATCGCTCTTCCCGTCGCCCCTCCTTGCCACGGCCCTCGCCGCTTCCGCCATCCACGACGCGGGCGACGATGGGCAGCGAAAGCGCTGGCTCCCCGGCCTGGCATCGGGTGCCACGATCGGCACGCTCGCACTCCTTGAGGCGAGCGACCGGCTCGACGTCGCGGGCATACAGCTCGTCGCCGAACGCGAGGGAGCTGGCTATGTCCTGCACGGCGAAAAGCTATTCGTCCTAGACGCGGGTACAGCCACGCTGTTCGTGGTGGCGTTTCGTTCGCGACGCGATCGCGAGGCCGTCGGACTCGCGGTCGTCGAGCTCGGCGCGCCCGGAGTGAGCGCCGAGAATCTTCCGGGCATCGATGAAACGAAGCGTCTCGGACGATTGCGTCTTGACGGCGTCCGCGTGCGGGCCGATGCGCTTCTCGGTCCGGCGGAGGCGGCGTGACCCGCGGTGACGCGCCTTCTCGATCGTGGCGCGGCTGCGGTGACCGCAGAGATGATCGGGGCCGCCGAGGCGGCCCTCGCCCTAACCGTCCGCTACGCCAAACAGCGCATCCAATTCAATTCGCCGATCGGCCGCTTCCAGGGCGTGAAGCATCCCCTCGCCGAGATCTACGTCGATATCGAGTCGTTCAAATCGCTGCTCTACTACGCGGCTTGGATGCTCGACGATTCTCCTGCGCAGGCGCAGCGGCAGGTCTCCATGGCCAAAGCGTATGCGAGCGAGGCTTTCGCCCGGGCGGGCCTCGATGCCGTCGGCCTGCACGGAGGCATCGGGTACACGTGGGAATACGACGCGCAGCTCTACCTGAAGCGCTCGAAGTGGGCGAGATCGATCTTTGGCGACGCCGACTGGCACTATGAGCGTGTCGCGCAGCTCGGAGGTCTCTAAGCCGATGGACTTCAATCTCACGCGTGAAGAAGAGGCCTTTCGCGACGAGGTGCGTGCCTTCCTCGACGAGAGCCTGCCGGCCGGCACGAACACCAACGACCCCGCGTTCCTTGCGGACTGGAATCGCAAAGTGCGGGTCAAGGGCTGGGTGGGTTTCTCATGGCCGAAGGAGGTCGGAGGGGGCGGCGGCACGCTGATGCAGCAGGTGATTCTCAAGGAGGAGATGGCGAAGCGCAAGGCGCCGCCCCTTGGCACCTGCTTCATGGGCCTCGCCTGGGTCGGACCGGCCATCATTCAGTACGGCACTGAAGCCCAGAAGCGGCGCTTCATTCCCGACATCCTCGACGGCAAGTACCAATGGTGCACGGGCTATTCCGAGCCCGGGGCGGGCAGCGACCTCGCGTCCCTGCAGTGCCGCGGAACGCGTGACAGCGACGCATACGTCGTGAACGGCCAGAAGATCTGGACTTCGATCGCGATGTGGTCTCGCTGGATGATCCTTCTGGTGCGCACTGACCCGCATCCGGCTTCCAAGCATGAAGGCATTACCTGCCTCTTGGTGGAGATGGGTACGCCGGGAATCTCCGTCCACCCGATCCGAAACATGACCGGCGGGGCGATGTTCGCGGAGGTATTTTTCGACAACGTGCGGATACCCGTGGCGAACCGCCTCGGTGCAGAAGGAGAGGGCTGGAAGGTGACCATCTCCGCCCTCGCGAATGAGCGCTCAGGGATCGCGGAGGTAGAGGGCCTGCGTCGCGCGCTTGAGGCCATCAAAGGTCTTGCGGGGCGCTCGCAGCGCCACGGTTGTCCCGCCCTTGAGGATCCGCAGATTCGCCGGCGTGTGGCGAAGGCGGAGACGCGCATCGAGGCGATGCGGCTGAACGGCATGCGCTTTCTTACCCGCCAGCTTCGCGGCGAGCCGCTCGGCAGCGAGACCTCCATCAACAAGCTGCATCGGGCGGAGCTCGAGATCGGCCTCGGTGAACTCGCGTTGGAACTCGAAGGAAGCTACGGCCTGCTCGCGAAGGGCTCGGATCTGGCCGTCGACGGGGGCCGCTGGCAGCACTTTGCCCTGAGCTGGCCTGAGGTGGTGATCGGAGGCGGCACCCCCAACGTGCAGAAGAACATCATCGCAGAGAGGATCCTCGGCCTTCCCCATGACTGACCGCGCAGACCGCAGAGCAAGAATCGAAGCCAAGCTGCGCGAGCGTCTCGCGGCGGCGCACGTGGAGGTCGTCGACGAGAGCCATCTTCATGCCGGTCACGCGGGCGCGCGGGGAGGGGGAGGGCACTTCCGCGCGCTTGTCGTGTCGTCACGTTTCGAGGGGCTCGCCGCGCTTGCCGCCCAACGCCTTGTGTACGACGCGCTCTCCGACGAGATGGGCGGGGGGATTCACGCCCTGTCGATCCGAACGGTCACGCCCGAAAGGTGGCGAGAAGAGGCTTAACGCCGCCACCCAGGAAATGTCGGCCACGGTTCGCGGAATGCATGCCTCGCGCGGGGATGCGTCCTTCCTCGCGTTTGGCGCAGCCCCAGGTTCGGCCTGGCCATCGCGAGCGCGTGCGATCCAGCGCCGAGCACGGCGTCTTGTTCCTCGACTGTGCGGCGTCCCGGATTCAAACGAAGTCGGCGAGCCATTTCTCGAGCGAGACGCTAAAACCCGCCGCGTTTCGGTGACCGCCGCCGCCGTACTCCTTTGCAATCCGTGATACGTCGAGCCCGCCGATCGAGTAGAGCGAGACATCGGCACGGCGGCCATGCAACCTGTAGACAAGCCCCCAGGGCTCGCCGAAGGCGGCTCGCTTGGCGAGCTCGTGACCCACGGTGCTGCGCAGGAGCGCGGAGTTCACGGCCTCCACGCGTCGCGAGCCGAGTGCCACGGGATGGGCGGTGCGCAGCAGACGCTCCACTTCGCAGCGATTCGCTTGCACGATTGGCGCACCTTGTCGTGCGAGCTCCTCCGCCGGCATCTCAGCCAGTTCGTCCCACACGTCAAAGCGTCGGGGATAGGACGAAATCGCCGCGTTGACCTCCTCCGATCCCGGGAGCTTCCAGCGCCAGAGATCCTGGTCCTCTACGTAGGCGAGGAGGCTCGGGGTGGGCACGTCGGCGTGAAAGTGATGCCAGGCCAGGGTCGCCCCCGAGCGTTCCAGGTCGAAGCGCACGAGGTGGCCATGGGCCCTCAGCGCATTTTCGAGGCCTCGATCCGACTCGAAGTGATCGCGCGCCGAGAGGTGGTGGTCGAGCACGAGGACGTGGGCCGCCACCTCGCCGAGGGCGCGAAGTGCCCGGTTCTCAAGCGAGATATCGACGAACGCGACGACGCTTCCCCCCCACTCGGACGGACGGAAGGGGTCCTCGTGGCCACGGGCCACGTACTCCGCATCGTTGCCCCAGGTACGTCGGACGGCCCACGCCGCCCCAAAGCCATCGGGGCAGCCCGCGTGGAAGAAGCAGGTGCGTTTCACGAGCTGAGGGTACCCCGGTATGTCAGGGCATCAAAGACGCGGGGCGTCGCAGGAACTCGTCGATCGAGTCTGCCAGGCGATCCGGTACCTCCGCCGCGAGCGAGTGCCGTGCGCCTCGGAAGATGCGGAACTCGTTGTGGGGCAGCAGCTGGTGCAGCCGTGCCACGCCTCCCCCCATATTCGCCCCGTTATCCCGGTCGCCCCACATGAGCAGCGTGGGCTGTTGGATCTCGGGCGCGATCGGAAACAGACTCTGCCCGACCTGATCCGCCGCTATGCCCCAGTACATGCGGACGAAGCCAGGAGAAAGGACTTCTCGGTAGTAGGCGAACGTGTCCTCGAGGGCGCTGTCCCGTCCTGGCCAATCCTTGCTGTACCAGAAGCGTGACTGCATCCAGACCGTCGGCCAGAAGAGCGTGTAGCCCGCCATGGTGCGCGAAAGCGCTGCCAGACGGGGTTGCGCCTCCCACGCGCTTCCTGGAGCCCATGCCACAAGCCGCGGAAAGCGCTCGGGGAAGCGGTGGCCGAGGCGCAGGACGAGATTGCCTCCAAGGCTTCCCCCGGCGAGCACGCACTGCCCGATCCCGAGCTGGTCGAGAAATGCCACGAGCACGTCCTCATAGAACCCGAGCGTGTACTCGCGGTCTGGCTTCTCGGCGTAGCCACTCCCCGGAAAGTCGAGCACCAAGACCCGATGAACCCGCGAGAGGGTGGGCACGAGGCCGTCGTATTCCTCGATCCTGGAGGTATGGCCGGGAATCAGCACCACGACCCGGTCGCGGCGCGCCGGCAGTGTGGGTCCGTCATCGATGTAACGAAGGCGCAGTCCGAGTACGCTGATGTCGCGCTGCGTGTAGGGCGTGGTGCGCACCGCCTGAGGTCGGGTGTGGCCGGGGTCGGCTGGGGCGGAGCACCCGAGGGCACACCCGGCGAGGGCGAGGGCGCCGCGCGTAGCGCGGAGCCAGCGCGTTTCAGCCCTCTTCACGGCTTCGCTCTCTCATCGCGCCACAGCTCATCTGGGCGTCGCCTCCAGCAAATCCGCGGCGCTGCCGGATCTCGCGGGTTCGAGCGCGCCCGCAGCCGGCGGCAGCCGGCTAGAGAAACGCCTCACCTGCCGCCCGCGCTCGATCGAGGCGGCTCGTGGTGTCCGCACCCACGTGCCGCAAGGCGAGCCCAGCGCACAGAAGCGCCAGGGCGTTGGCGCACAGTGCACAAAGGATCGCCGCGCGCAGATTGCCGAGTGCGAGGCTAATCCGGCCTACGGTGTAGGGTCCCATCGCAAGGCCAACAAACGTAATCACCAGCAGGTAGGCGGCCGACGCGCTGGCTCGCATGCGCGGCAGAACGAGATCCTGCACCGTGGAGGCACCTGGTCCGATCCACATCGAGCTCAAGACCGCAAGCGGGAAGTTCAGGGCATACGCCAGCGCGTGATCTTGGGTCGTAAACATCGCGACGGCGATGGGAACGGGAAGAATCGCGGTCAGGATGGCCACGCGGAGCGGTCCCGTTGCGCCCTTTCGGCGCCAACGATCCGCCAATACGCCTCCAAGCGTCACACCCACAAAGCCCGCCGCCGCTGCGGTGAGGCCTAGCACAAGCCCCGCCTCGCCTTCCCGCACCCCGAGCACGCGCACAAAGTAGGGCGCCGTCCAAAATCCAAGCGCGTAGCCGGTAAACGCGAGAAAGGAGAAGGATAAGGAGGCCCAGCGCAGCGACGGTGTATGAAAAATGAGAGCGAAGCTCGGAGCATCCCGCAGCCGCAAGGATTGTGCCCAAGAAACGGCTGCGTAGAGGCCGATTCCGAGGGCGCTCCACTGCACGGCATTGCCGAGCAGATTCGTCATGCATGCTGCGCACAGGATGATCACGGCCGCCGCCGCGAGATTGAACGCGAGATCGCGCGGGCTACCGCCGTGGCGCCGCAGGCTCCAGAGACTGAAGCCCGGAAGGATCGATGCCAGCTCCCGGCCAAACTTGCGGAAGGGAGTGGGTTCGACGGGAGCAAAGATCCCGTCGATCTGCCCGCGCAGGGGCTCGCGCAGCGAGCGCACCCAGAGGGCCAGCAGCAAGCCCGGCAGGCCCACGGCGAAAAATGCGACCTGCCAGCCCCGCAAGCCCAACGGCGGCGCCGTGTGTGCCCACAGGACGTCCCAGCGATCGACGATGGCGCCACCGAGGAAGATGCCCACGCCCCCGCCGATGTAGATGCCGCTTGCATAGATTGCGAGCACGGTCGCGCGCAGCCGCTGCGGGAAGTAATCGGAGAGCATCGAGAACGCCGCAGGACTCGCGCTCGCCTCGCCCACGCCCACGCCGACGCGCGCCGCTCCCAGTTGAACGAAGCTTCGTGCGAAACCCGACAAGGCGGTCATCACGCTCCAGAAACCAATGCCAAGCGAGATCAATCGCCTTCGGTCCCAGGTGTCGGCGAGCCGGCCAAGCGGGATGCCGAAGATCGCGTAGAAGACGGCGAAC
>DATFYN010000098.1:0-5085 GCA_035315025.1 Myxococcota bacterium | reverse complement strand
GCCACTCCATCTCGCCGGCGTAGCCGCGCGCTAGCCACTCGCGCAAGAAACTGCTCGTCGGCGCAGGAGCTGCACAGGCCACCCCGGCGAGGTCAAAGCCAAGGGCGAGGGCCAGGGCTTTCGCCTGCGACCCCGAAGGGTCGCCCGCTTTCACAAGCGCTCCGCTCACCGCGGGGGCACCAGCCGCCGCAGGGTCGCGCTCACCGCGAGTAGCGCGAGGCAGCCGAGCAGATAGGTGAGGAGGCCAGCGACCTCATGCAACGCGCTCTCCGTCGCGCGCGCAACACCGACTCCCAAGGCCGCGATCACGGTCAAAACAACCCGCAGAAGATTCCCGCCGAGTGCGATCGGGACCACGGACGAGACGAGCAGAAGACGTCGCGCAAGCGAGCGCTCCACGTAGTAGGCGAGCAGCACCGCCAAGGGCAAAAGCGTGATCAAAGAAGTGACGCCGCTACACGCGTCCGCCACGAAAACCGACTCGCCGTTCGGGAGGAGGAGGACATTGCCCTCCTGCACGACTGGAATATGCATGGTGTGCAGGATCCCGACGGCGACGGTGGTGACGAGAAGGCGCAGCCATACGATCAGCGGCAACAGCAACGCCTCGGGAGGCGGAACCATGAACAACAGGAACCCGATCGGAAAGCGGAGGGCCCGCATCCAGTGGGGGCCCCGCAACAGCAGGACGCTCGCGGCCACGGCCGCCACAAACGCAACGCCCTCGAGTTCGACGAGGCCGGCAGCGAGGCCGAGTCCGTAGAGCAAGAGGGCCGTGAGAAGCAGCAGAAGGCCGCGCCGGTCGCGCCCCGCCGGCAGCTCCGCCAACAACGCGCGGTCGCGCCACGCCGCCCACGCGGCGACGAGAGGGATCAGATAGCCGTGTGAAAGGTAGTCTACCGATCCCCAAACCCGCGCCATCGCAGCAACGCCCGGCGCGAAGACAATCGCAACCAAGGCCACGAGGAGCGCGTCTTGCACCCCGAGTGAGGCACAGGACGTCCCTTTCGCTTGCGTCTCTGCCACAGCCGTCTGCCCCCGGATCCTCTCGGCGGAGCCCGGCCCAGTGTTCGGAGTCTCGGCCTCAGCGCTTGGGTGCGGTATACCACCCGCGCGCGCGGTCGCCTCCTGCACGGGGTAAACTCCCTCCCCGCATGCCGCAACCTTTCCGTATCGCTGGCGCTTCTGGCTTCTGGGGCGACCGCAATGACGCACTCCTCGATCAGGTGCGCGGAGGACCCATCGACGTCGTGATGCTGGACTATCTGGCAGAGGTCACGATGTCGATCCTCCGCATGAAGATGATGCGCAATCCCAACCAGGGCTACGCGGGCGACTTCTTGAAAGCGCTCGATCCCGCGCTCCACGACATCGTCGAACGCCGGATCAAGGTCGTAACCAACGCCGGCGGAATGAATCCGCGAGCCTGCGCACAAGCCGTGATCGAGCTGGCGCGCAAGAAGGGGATCCCAGGTCTGCGCGTCGGGCTTGTTACCGGCGACGACATCCTGGGTCAACTCGATAGCCTCGCGGCCCGTGGGATTGCGCTTGAGAACCTCGACACGGGCGGATCGTTTTCGACGATCCGCGAGCGGGTGCTCTCCGCGAACGCCTATCTGGGCTCCGAGCCGATCGCCGAGGCGCTGCGGGCGGGCGCACAGATCGTGGTCACAGGCCGATGCACCGATTCGGCGCTCGCGCTCGGTCCCCTCCTCGCACGCTATGACTGGGCCCCACACGACTGGAACCGGCGCGCCGCCGGCATCGTCGCCGGCCATTTGCTCGAATGCGGAGGCCAGGGCAGCGGCGGCAACTTTGCCGGAGCCTGGGAGCAGGTGCCCGATCTTGCGAACCTTGGCTACCCGATCGCGGAGGTCGAGGAGAGTGGCGAGTTCATCGTCACCAAGCATTCCGGCTTGGGTGGTCTTGTGACGCCTGCCGTCCTCAAGGAGCAACTCCTCTACGAGATCGGAGATCCTCGGGCCTACGTCACGCCGGACGTGGTGGCGGATTTCACGAGCATTCGGCTCGAGGACCTGGGCGCGAACCGCGTACGCGTGTTCGGAATCCGCGGCATGCCGGCGCCCGAGCAGCTCAAGGTCTCTGTGAGCTATCAGGATGGCTGGCGCAACGCGGTGGCCCTGACCTTCGTCTGGCCTCACGCCTTGGAAAGAGCACGCGCGAGCGAGCGCCTCCTCCGGGCGCGGTGTGAGAAGCGTGGCCTTGAGATCGACGAGATCCATGTGGACCTGATCGGCGTGTCGGGTGCGCACGGTCCCCTTGCGCCTGCGCCGCGGGAAGAACCCAACGAGGTGCTGTTCCGCATGGCGATCCGCACGCGCGATCGCGAGTCCGCCAAGCGCTTCGGCGAAGAGATCGCGCCGCTCGTGCTCTCTGGTGTGCCCGGCGCCGCGTCGGGGCTTTTGTCGGGTCGGCCCGAGGAGAGCGTGATCGTGAACTACTGGCCGACGCTCGTGCCGCGCGACGCCGTCCGCGCGTCGGTAGAGGTGCTTGAGTCCTAAGGAGCGGCCCCAGAGACCTCGCACAGGCGCCACCGCCGAGGCGGCCTACCGGAGTAAGAGCATGCGGACGGTGTTGTACAACCTCGCGCACGCGCGGGCGGGCGATAAAGGAGACCGCTGCAACATCGGGTTGATCGCGCGGCGTCCGGAGTTCTATCCCGTGTTGGTGCGGGAGGTGACCGCCGACCGCGTGAAGCACTTGTTCGGCGATTGGTGCAAGGGCCCCGTCGAGCGCTTCGAGTTGCCGAATCTGGAGGCGCTCAATTTTGTGCTTCACGGGGCACTCGATGGCGGCGCCTTGGCATCCCTGCGGCTCGACACACAGGGCAAGACCTACGGATTCGCCCTCCTGCGGCTCGAGGTCGAGATCCCCGAGGGCCTTACTGTGGACCCGCTGATTTAGCTCGCGGCGCAGGGTCCGTTCGGTGAAAGGCGCGCGGCGCGACTCACGGGCCGAGGGCCCGGCGGGTTATGATGGTGATTCCACTCCCACACAGGAGGATCCCGATGGCGCTGCAAGAAGGAAAGGTTGCGCCCGCTTTCAAGTTGCACGACGCCGACAATCAGGCGGTCTCGCTCGCGGACTTCGCGGGCAAGGACGTGGTGCTCTATTTCTACCCGAAGGACGACACGCCGGGCTGCACCAAAGAGGCCTGCGGTTTTCGCGACGCCTGGAG
The DNA here is from genome assembly GCA_035315025.1 of Myxococcota bacterium. Lineage (GTDB taxonomy): Bacteria > Myxococcota_A > UBA9160 > UBA9160 > UBA9160 > UBA9160. The sequence continues at coordinate 1,886 of DATFYN010000098.1, read as the reverse complement.
AGAGCTCCAAGGACTCGGGGTGGTGGTGCTAGGGGTCTCGGCCGATTCCCCCGACTCCCATCAGAAGTTCCGGGCGAAGTACAAGCTCCCATTCCCGCTCCTTTCCGACCCCGATCGCAAGGTCATGACCAAATACGGCGCGTACGGCGAGAAGATGATGTACGGCAAGAAGACGACGGGCGTCATCCGCTCGACGGTTTGGATCGGCCCCGACGGCAAGGTCAAGAAGCACTGGGCGAGGGTCGCCAAGGCCGAGGCTCATCCCGAGCAGGTGCTCGAGGCGCTTCGGGGAAGCCGCCAGCCGTGAGTCGACGTGAGTTTCCGAAGGGCTTCCGCTGGGGCACCGCGACCGCGGCCTACCAAATCGAAGGCGCGTGGCAAGAGGACGGCAAAGGTGAATCGATTTGGGATCGATTCGCACACACGGCGGGCAGGATTAAGCACGGCGATACCGGAGACTTCGCCTGTGACTCTTATCATCGCTATCGGGATGACATCGCCCTCATGAAGGCGATGCACCTGAATAGTTATCGTTTCTCGATCGCCTGGACGCGCATCCAGCCGACCGGCCGCGGCCCGGTGAATGCCAAGGGTGTCGACTACTACCGCCGCGTGATCGACGCCTTGCTTGAGGCGGGAATCCGTCCCTTCCCGACGCTCTTCCACTGGGATCTGCCCCAGGCGCTTGAAGAGGCCGGAGGCTGGCCAAGCCGTGACACCGCCGGTCGCTTCGCCGACTACGCAGAAGCCGTCGTGCGCGCTCTCGGCGACCGGGTACCCCACTGGATGATCTTCAATGAGCCGGGGGTCTTCACGACCTGCGGCTACCTGCTCGGCGTCCACGCGCCGGGGCGACGCAGCCTGAGCGACTTCCTGCACGCCGTTCATGTGGTGAACCTTGCCCAGGGCGAGGCCTACCGCGCGATCCGTGCCGCCAAGCCCGACGCCGTGATCGGTACCGCCTTCAGCATGTCGCACTGCGAGCCGGCGACCCATCGCGAGGCGGACGTCGCCGCGGCAGAGCGCTGGCACGGTTTCGCCAACGATCTCTACCTCCGGCCGGCGCTGCGCGGGGAATATCCGCAGATCTACCGCGAGGGCTCCCCGGAGCAGGCGATGGGGGTGCAACCCGGAGACCTCGAGCGCGTCCGGGCCCCGCTCGACTTCATCGGAGTCAACCTCTACTTCCGGAGTCTCGTCTCGGACAACCCGAGCGATTCCAAGATCGGCGCCCTTCCGCTCAACGGCGGTTGGGGCGGCAATGACGGACCCAAGACGGAGTTCGGCTGGGAGGTTTGGCCCGACGCCCTCCACGACACAATCCTCCGCGTGACGCGCGACTATGATCGCCCCGTGATCGAGGTGACCGAGAACGGCTGCTCGTATTCCGACGGTCCAGATGCGAAGGGGGTTGTGAACGACGGACGCCGGGTCGAGTTCTACCGCGGCTACATCGACGGCGTGTGGCGCGCGATCGAGAAGGGGGCCGATGTTCGCGGATACCACGCTTGGAGCCTGATGGACAATTTCGAATGGGGAGAGGGCTTCTCCCAGCGTTTCGGTCTGGTTTACGTCGACTTTGGGAATGGGAAGCGAACGATCAAGGAATCTGGGCGATGGTTCGGACGGGTGGCTGCGGAAAACGCTCTCAGCGACTGATCGAATCGACGTTTGTGCGGCGGCGCGTAGGGCGCGTCGAACAAATGAATCGCGGGGCTCCTCGATGGCTCGAGGGCCCCGCGTGAACGGCGAGGGGGCTACGCCTTAGTTAGCTCCTCCGCTTTCGGCCGAAGGCGAGAAGGCCTGAGAGGCCGCCACCGAGCAGGACCAGTGAGCTGGGCTCCGGTACCATCGAGAAGCGCTGATCCACGAACGAGATGTTCGCA
>DATFYN010000097.1:0-2430 GCA_035315025.1 Myxococcota bacterium | reverse complement strand
CTATTCGGGCGAGTCTGTTTGATCCTAGAGGCATGTGTTGCGGCGCCCTCGAACACATCCACGAATGGCTATCCCGCACCGACCCAGAGAGCGCGGAAGAGTATCGCGCGAAAGAGGAGGTTGTTGCGGAGCTTCGAGATTCGCCTGAGTGGCAGGACTTGAACCTGCAACCTTTAGCTCCGGACGGTAACGGTGTAGCATAAGAATTAGTATCGGCGCCACGTGGGGGGATCGACGGGAATGAAATTCCGAATCGGCACGATCACGGTCCTGGACGCAATCATCACGTGTCTGGTTATGGTGGTCGTATTGATCGCCGTGAAGACCTATTACAGACCCCACCTCGGAAGGATCTGGGAGCACGTGCCGGCCGCGGTCCGCGCGGCGGCGGCCGACCAGGACGGGCCGATCGAGACGCCGCCGCTGCCCGACATCGGCCCCGGCCGCGAGATCGAGCCCGGCGTGATGTTTCATGAAGTCCGGCTCCCCGGTGGGGACAAGCCGGGATTCGCAGGCAAGCTCTGGCTTTATCTCCCGTCAGGTGACCACGCCGATCAATCGCTGCCCTGCGTCTTGATCACGGCAGGGGGGAGCAGCCTTCTGCAGGGTATACACCTCAGCGAATACGCCCGCGCCGAACAGCTCCCGTACGTCCGCGCCGGGTTCGCCGTCCTGGCTTATGAGCTCGATGGCGCACTCCCAGGAGGGCGCAACGCCAGCGAGGCCGAGATGCTTGAACAGCACAAGGAGGCGATGGCGAAGTTCCTCGCGGCTCGGGCTGGGCTGGTCAATGCGCACGTCGCGCTCCAGTTCGTGCTCAAGAAGGTGCCGCAGGTCGACCCCCGGAGGATCTACACGGCAGGACACAGCTCGGCGGCGACGACGGCGATGCTCTTCGCCGAGCACGAGCCGACGATCCGGGGCTGTGCCGCTTACGCGCCGGCGATCAACCTCGTGAAACACTTCGGTGCGGAGGTCGTTCAGATCTTGCACGGCGCCGCGTTGGACGACCTGACCGTCCGCCACGCGCCGATCAACCACGAGTCGAAGCTGAGCTGCCCGATCCTGCTCTTTCACGCCCGCGATGACGGGACCGTCCCGGTCGCAGACACCGAGGCGTGCGCCGAACGCTTAAACACGCTGGGCAAGTCGGTCACCCTGGTGGTCGTCCCCTCCGGCGGCCACAACGACAGCATGATCCGCGAGGGGATTCCCCGCGGCATCGCGTGGCTTCTGGAGCTCGCCGGTCCGGCAGCGGCGGTAACCGCGGACGAGGCGAAATCGTCCCGGGCTTCGTCGTCGCCATGACCCGCGCGGCGCAGGTTTCGAGCAGGTTCCGATTCACCACGCTCGAGAGCTTCTCGAGAACGAGGTGATGACCTTCGAGAACCTCCGGTGTCAGTTCAGAGAACCTCCGGTGTCAGTTCATTTTTTCCTCGATAAACGGCCTGACACGAATTGCTTGCGGGAAACGCAGATCTTCTTACCTCCGCTCCGAGGCGCCCTTGTCGATCATTACACCCCGGGCAGTCACTCCCCGGGAGCCCGACCCACCGCCGAAGCGGTTGAGCGTTCAGGAAGAACGGGCGGCCTTATGGGACGCTCTGGGCCTTCCGCGTCACAAGCGGGGGAGGTGAGCACCGCCGGTCGGCGAATCGGGACCAGGCTTTCCTCAACTCGGGACAGTCTCCAAAAAGGTCCATTAAATGAGACTCGGCGGTCTCAATTCTTTCGTTGCTCAGGAAAATGAGAAGATACCAAAAATTCTGTGCTGACCTTACTTAATGTGATCGGCAAAGCCAAACAACAGGAGCAATCCGCATGACCCGCATTCACCGAATCATCGAGTTCGTGCTTCTGATCGCGCTGATCGCAGGCACCATCCTTGCCGCCTGGCTCATTTCGCGGGACCCTGGGATCACGGCGCCCATGTCCAATCCCCGGGGAATCATCTGCACACCAGGCAGAGCACACTTCGAGGTAATGCCTCTAGACTCTGTGGGACCGCCAAAGCCTTGGCCATGGCCAAGGCCGGTCGCGGGGCCGGCGGAAGGGGGAGTGAAATGACCCGGCGAATCACAGCCCTGCTGATCTTGATCGCGATCGCGATCCTGGCCGTGCTCCTGTTCTCCTCCTTCAATCCCCCGCTGCGGCATGCTGCGCCCCCGGGATTCGAGCTACTGCCGATTCACCTTCCCGCGCAGCCAAGGCCGGTCGTGGGGCCGGTCGTGGTCGTCGTCGTCGACCTGCCACGCGGGGCGAGCATCACCCCGGAAGCGGTGAAAATCAAGGAGTTTCCCAGGGATCTCGTTCCGGCCGGCGCCCTGTCAAAGGTGGAGGACGCGGTCAATCGCGTTATCTTCGTCCCACTGACCAAGGACGATTGGGTGCTGGAGAGCAAGCTCGCTCCCAAGGGAGCGGGGCGCGGAC
>DATFYN010000096.1:0-8101 GCA_035315025.1 Myxococcota bacterium | reverse complement strand
GCAGATGTTCGAGGCGCGTCTCGCGTCGAGCCTACCCCGTCTGCGGGACGACATCGAAACCCGGCTGTCGGAGCTCGGCGAGCGACTGAAGCAAGTGGGGAGCCGCGCGACGGAGACGCTCGGCCGCGAGTTCGAAGAGCTACGCGAACGCGTGCGGCGAACGCTGCAGTAGCCCGTCACCGGTCACGCGCCCAGCGCGAGCTCCCTGATGCCGCACTCAATGGAATCGCGCTGGCCACGCGAAAGAGCTGCGCAGCGACCGTGCCGGGTAGGCTGGCGGGCGGACGCAGATCGAGACCAGCAGGGGCGAGGCCCGCGGAGCCGTGGGCCGAAGGGGATGGCGTGAGCGTGACAGCCGCCGAAGTTGTGCATCTCGCCGATCTCGTGCGGCACGTCCGGAGATCGTCGAACGAAAATGGTCCAATCGTTGACATCCTGCTCGAGCGTGCCGACCGCATGCTCGCGAAGGACGGTGGACGTAAGTGCAAGCGCGTGCTGACGGATGAGGAAGTCGATCTCCTACTCGCCGGTGACGAGCCGGAGGGCGCGGCGTGAGGCTTTTCCATAGGACGACAGAAAAGGATGCCGCGGCGATTCTTGCAACAGGCTTTCACGACGACCCGAGCGCGATGCGGCTAAGGCTCCACGGAGTGTTGCTCTCCAGGTTCCCGTTGGGACGGGACGGACACGTGCTGCTCACCGTGGAACTGGCCCTCTCTGAGGAACAGATTACATCGTTCAAGTTTGAGGGACCGGGCAGCTCCAATCGGGAGGTTCCTGAGTTCCTCATCCCGACGGCGGTTCTGAATGAGCACGGCTCGGTACGACGCGCGACGTCGGCGGAGGAAGCCGAGGGGTACACGCTGCAGTGAGCGAGGCCGGCGCCGCGGAACCCAGGGACGAACTGAGTCCGCGGCACCGTCGGCCCCGCGTAAATCCGCTGAAGGACGCGGGACCATTGCACTGTCCACCTCAGGGCGCGCGGTGGTTTATGACTTTCGCGTGAAGAAACACCGATCGGTCGAGACCGGGGCTAGCGGGGACGGGCCGGAGGGGGACATGGATGACCAAGCATGAAGCGATCGAAGTGCTTGATGATCTGCGCGCCCACTACGAGCATCTTGCGCGACAGTGGGGAGTCGCACATAACGGGTCTCTCTCGTTCAACCAACAACAGGGCATCCGCTGCGGATATCTCTGGGAAGTTGAAGCGCTGCGCATCGCCATCGTGGCGCTCACGGTGCAGGAGCGAAAGGAAACATGAAGCCCAACCCCCGCAGCCCGCGGCGCGATTGGGTCAAAAGGCGGGTGGCAGCATCGAAACCACGTTGACCCACCCGGCGAAAGACGCTCTACCATCCTCTCGAAGACGCCGCGAGTAAATTCGACAGGTTTCGCACGGAAACACAGCCACCTGCGCGCGCGGCGACGTCCGCGAGGCCCTGGACCACGTGCTGGCCAAGCGGCAGAATCCTGCGTGTACGGACCCCTCTCCCCAGTGTGACGTTCGAACGGCTCGGTCGAATCCTCCTCAAGACCGGAGCGGAGGGAGTTTATGAGGGCTGCCGTCTATGCTCGGATGTCCACCGATCGGCAGTCGGCGGATTCTCCCGCCGACCAAATCGCCCGTTGCCGCGACTTCACGACTTCCCGGGGCTGGCGCATCGCTGACGACCTCGTGGTGCAGGACGCCGGAATCTCCGGAGCCTCCAGGCATGAGCGCCCGCAGTTCCTCGAGCTCATGGCGCGGATCAACGAGTGGGACGTCCTCCTGTGCTGGGATTTCTCCCGCCTGGCACGAAACGAGGAAGACCTCGGCTGGGTCCGCAACCGCCTCAAGGCCGCGAAGAAGAACGCCTACGCAGTGAATACAGGGCGCTCGATCCATGACCTGGGTTCGCGCGTCGAGGGAGTAATCGCAGCCGAGTATTTGGAGAAGCTAAAGGCTGACACGCATCGCGGGCTGCAGGGGAGGGCGGAGCGCAGCCTCTTCCCGGGTGGCTTGCCGTACGGCTACCGGACCGAGGAGCTACCGAGCGGACGCGTCGACCCGCACGGTCGCAGCATTCCGGCGGGCTATCGCTTGCGGATCGACCGTCGCCAATCGGAGGTCGTGCGCAGAATCTTCGAGCTTTACGCGAGCGGAGAGGGCCTGCGCACGATTGCTCAGCACCTCAACGCCGAGCGAGCGCCGTCTCCGCGTCGGAATGGATGGTCCTCCTCGGCTCTGCAAGCGATGCTGCAAAACCCAATCTATCAGGGAACTTACATATGGAATCGATCGGAGTGGATTAAGGAGCACGAGACCGGAAAACGCCGGAGATTTGAGCGTCCGGAAGCCGAGTGGCTGCGCCGAGAGATGCCAGAGCTCGCGATCGTGTCGCCCGACCTATGGGCGCGGGTCGAAGCCCTGCGCGCAGAGCGGACTCGCGGCTATCCCCGCCGCGGCGACGGTCGCTTGACGGGGCGAGCACGCGGCTCCCACACGGTCACTTCCCGACACATGCTTTCAGGCTTGCTCCAGTGCGCCGAGTGTGGCGGCGCCTTCTTCGCACTTCGGCGGGAATCCAGCTATGGCTGCGGTTGGCACCGGGACCGTGGCTCAACGGTCTGTGGCAATGGACTGCGGATCCCTCGAGCCGAGCTCGAGGCGCGCGTCCTGGGTGCGATCCGCGAGCAAATTCTCGTCCCTGAGCACGCGATGTACGTCGTTCCGCGGGCCCTCGAACGGGTTCGCGAGCGGGCAGGCCACGATGGCACCCTTGAGCGAGCACGTCTGCGGGAGGTCGATTCGCAGATTCAGAATCTCATCGCGCTGGCAGCGAACTTGGGCAGCGTCGATGAAGTGGCGGATCGCATTCGGCTGCTGAAGGCGGAGCGGGTTGTGCTGCGCTCCCGGCCCGCCTGTGGCGCAATCCCCGAACCCGAGGACCTAAGGGCTGCATTGGAGACGGCGCTTGGGCAGCTCGAGGTCGCCTTCAGTGGCTCTCCGGACCGGGCGCGAGAGGCCCTTCGGCGCCTTCTCCCGCACCGGCGCCTCTCCGTAGCGCCGGACCCGGAAGGCGGGTTCCTCGTTCGGGGGCTGCTCCGCCTGGAATTACGAATGCCCCCGGAGCTTAGCTCCGAGGGCGTTCGTTACCGTGGTAGCGGGGGGCGCTTTTACCGAAGCGAACAACGCCACGCCACGTAGTTCGCTCACGACTGCTCCTGGCTGCGTAGCCGAAGCGGAAGACGGGCGCATTGTGCCGTCTCTTGAGGGGATGTGTATGGGTGTGTATTATAATAATCGGTGGGTAGCCGGGAGGTTCTCTCGAGACTGAAGGAGGCCGGCTGGTTCGAGGTGGCTCGAAAGGGCTCACACGTCCAGCTCAAGCACTCGCAGCGCCCGGGTCGCGTGACCGTGCCCCACCCGAAGCGTGACCTACCGATTGGCACCCTCAAGAGCATTGAGAGGCAGTCCGGGATTCGGTTGGCCTAGCGCGTTTTGCCTACCTAGTAGACGGGTTCGCCCGCAGGGGAACATGGCCACATACATCGCCCTTCTTCGAAAAGAGACCGGGTCCGACTACGGTGTGAGCTTTCCGGACTTTCCAGGCTGTGTAACCGCTGGAAGGACGCTGGAGGAGGCGCGTCGCCTGGCGGCCGAAGCACTTGCCTTCCACGTCGAAGGGATGCTTGAGGACGGTGCAAAGCTCCCCGAGCCCAGCGAGTTCGATGCAATCATGGCTCAGCCGGAGAATGCAGATGGGGTCGGTCTAATTGTCGAGCTACCCGAGCCGACGTCGAAAGCCGTGCGCGTGAACATCACGCTGCCCAAGCGTGTTCTTGCGAAGATCGACGCAGCCGCACGCGCCGCTCGCACCAGCCGTTCGAGTTTCCTCGCGATGGCCGCCGAGGCCCAGATCCGCCTCGCTTCGGGACGTCCCCGCATTTGGAGATCCGCGAAGAAGGCGAGCCGCCGCAAGGCGACGCGCCGAGCTCGCGCATAGCTGTCGTGGAGTACCGCCGGTCGGTCCCACTACGACGGCGGATTGAAGGGGTGTCTCGCTCGTGGCGGAGATCAAGCGCTCGATGTCCAGCCTGCCCGAAACCTTCAACGTTTTCGAGGTGAACCAGGTTTTCGGAAACCACAGGTGCCTATTACCCGGCTGTCCAGACCTGCTCGGAGCCGTGGGTGATGCTCCCGATTGGCGCGGAATAGCTGCCTTGCGCACTTGGACCAGGCGGCCTCGGTCGTGGCGATGCTTGTCCCCAAATTCCGCACACTTCCGATCCTCGTTGGAGCGAGTGGTGGACGCCAGGGGGCCTCGCTGAGAGCAACGCGCGCCGGGACGCGGAAAGATCGGGAGCTAGCGACCAGAGACGGCCCGGATCTCGTCGTTCACGGCCGCGCGGACCGCGTGAAGGGCGTGTTCGTTGATGCGTGCCTTGGTCGCGGCGAAGCTGGGCCTGTCCAGCGCGCGCAGTCGGGAGACCTCGTCCTGCACGGCGTCGGCGAGCTGGTCGGGGTTGAGGACCCGGTCGAGGTAGCCGAGGCCCAAGGCCTCTTCCGGGGCGAACATGGGCGCGGTGGTGATCCGCGCGAAGCCGGGCGGCGTGAGGCGATGGCGCGCGAGCTCGACGGCGAACTTCGGCACCGTCAATCCGATGGCGACCTCATTCATCCCGATCCGCCAGGGGCCCGCGACGCCAAGGCGGACGTCGGCGGACAGCATGAGGAATGCTCCCATCGGATACGCGTGACCGGTGCAAACCGTGAGCACGGGCAGGGGAAGGCCGAGCAGGCGCTCGATCAGCTTCGCCCCCGCCCGTACCATCGCTGCGCTCTCATCGAGGCCTCGCTTGAAGGTTGGGAGGTCGAAGCCGGCCGACAAGATGCCCTCGCGACCGCTCAGGACGATGACCGCCCCGGCACGCTCCGCCGCATCCAACGCCTCATCGATCTCGCCGATCATCTCGCTGGACAGAGCGTTCACCTTCCCGTCGTCCATCGTGATCCATGCGATCCCGTCTGCAATCTCGACCCGCGCTTTGTGGCTCATGGAGAGGGACTCCTACGGACCCGCCGCGTGGCACTATATAGACCGATCGATATAATTTCAACGGAGAGCTGCCACCGTGAGAAGCGCTGCCAAGCAAAAGGACAACCTCGTCCGTACCGCCATGCGCCTGTTCCGGCGGCAGGGGTACGCATCCACGGGGCTGCAGCAGATCGTCTCCGAGAGCGGCGCCCCCAAAGGCTCGCTCTACCACTATTTCCCGGATGGAAAGGAAGCGCTCGGCGAGGCCGCGATCGCACTGGCGGGCGGGATGATCCGCGAGATGCTCTCCGACCTCGCCGCTCGCCACCGCGAGCCGAAGGCGTTCCTTCGGGCCTACTGCAAGGTCATGGCGCAGTGGATGGAGGCGTCGGGCTTCCACTCGGGCTGTCCGATCGCCACAACCCTGCTCGAGACGGCGCCGCAGTCCCCCACCATTACTGCGGTCGGGCAACACGCCATCGATGAGTGGATCGACGTGGTCGCCGGTGTGCTCTCGAAAGGAGGAGTGGAGCGACCCGAAACACGGAGCCGGGCCCAACTGATCATCGCCGCGATGGAGGGCGCGCTGATTCTTTCGCGGATCCGTCTTTCCACGCGACCGATTCTGGACGTCGCGTTGATGTTGCAGCGCGAGCCGGCCCGGCGGCGACCGTAAGCGCCGCAGCACACAGGATTCTTTGCCGAGCAGATTGGCAAGCCGAACGGGCATTTTCTGTACGAGTACTCGTCAGGCGGAGCGGCTGCCGGTCTGGTTCTGACACTCGGCCCGGCGCCCGGACGGGCGGGTTGCGACCCGGCTGACCCCGGTGCAGATATCCGCCATGACACAGCAGGCCGGCCGTCAGCAGGTGTGCGACCACAGACTCCGTGATCTGGTCCGCCCGGCCGGGGCGTTCCCCGATCGACTCCGGCCGGCTGGCTCCGCCGGGAGCTCCGATCCGTAGTTACCGTGGACGTGCTCGACATGGCAGAGGCGGGTGTTGGCCGAGGGGGGACTCCGCGGGGCTGCTACGTCCAATAAGACGCCCGATCGAGGCGGGCGTCTCCCTTGCGGCGTAGGTCAAGCGCGCGATGTGCAGTCGCCGGAAACCGCAGCGTTTTCCACGTGAATTGAGTATTCGGAAGCCACAGGTGTGTCTTCCGTCTTCCCATCTTCCAGGGAAGACGCGTCTTCCAATTGTCTTCCTCCGTCTTCCGTCTTCCTTGACTCAATTCCCTGCCTCGGCGACCGGCGGTCCGAGTGCGAGGATTCGCCATCCGCGGCTCCCGTCCGGCCTCGCCCACCCGCGCTTCGCCCATTGCCGGGCGAGCCGGTCGGCGCGCTCTTGCTGCCGCGAGTTCGGCTTCGAACCCGTCCCCATGAGCTTCCTAGCGATGGTGGTCTTGCTCACGGTTTCGCCCACCACGAAACCAAGGTCGCCGGGCGTCTTTTCGATCGGGGCGTCGAGCGCTTCGAAGTCCGGGCGCCCGAATTCCGGGGCGCTCATGTCCGCGATCCGCACGGCGCCGGCGACGCGCTCAAGGATGATCTCAATATCCGTCTCCCCATAGTTCGACTTGCCCGTCGCGAGCCGGAGCCATGTGCGCTCCGTGCCAAGGCGCAGCGTTTGGAGGTCGTTCGCCGTCGCGACCGGCTCAAGCCCGATCAAAAAGCGCGCGCCGTTGCGTAGAAACTCCGTGCCGAAGGGATCGGCGCGCACCGCCCTTGCCGCCTCTCCGCCTTCATGCTGCGAGCGCCGGGAGGCGCGCGTCATGTGCGCGACCGGCGTCACGCACGCGCCGGTCGCCTCGGCGATCTGCGCCGCCACATTGCCGACTTTTTGCCCGTACTCTGGCGCGATGAGCGACATGGCGCGGCCGTCGTCGTCGCGGAAAAGAAAGGCGCCGAGGGGGTCGAGCGCAATCCACGCAAGCTCCGGCACCTCGCGGGCTCGGGCAATGAGAAGCCGCAAAAAGAGTGGGTCGAATTCGCAGACCGCGGCGGGCAGACAGATCACGTGCAGAAAGGTGGCGAGCGCCTCATCCTCGCTCGGATCGACGCCTCCCTCCCACCGTTCGCCGTAGATCCCGAGCAGGCCGCCGTCGTGCGCTCGATCTTCTCTCGCTACTTGGAAGGGGAGGGGCTCAAGCAACTCGCGCACTCGCTCAACGCAAGCCGCATCGCACCGCCCAGGCCGCGCGCCAACCGCGAGCGCAGGGCCTCGTGGTCGCCCTCGGCCATCCGCGTGATCCTTCTGAACCCCGTCTACTGCGGCGAGGTCGTCTGGAATCGCACGCTCTGGATCAAGGACCACGAGAGCGGCAAGCGGCGCTGCTTCGACCGGCCCGCGGAGGAATGGATTCGCCGCGAGGCTCCCGAGCTGGCGATCGTGGAGCTCGCGGTGAGCGAAGCCGTGCGCGCCGAGCTTTCCCGGCGCGGTGGCATCCGCGCCTCCAGCCCGCCGCGGCGCAACCTGCTCTCGGGCCTGCTCGTCTGCGCGAGCTGCGGCGGCAACTTCGTCGGCGTCACGGGCGACTTCTACGCTTGCTCTTGGCGCCGCTCGCGCGGCGAGGCCGTCTGCGCGACCAAGCTCCTCGTGCGGAAGGACGAACTCGAGGGTCGCATCCTCAGCGCGCTCGCGGATCACGTGCTCGATCCCGCGAACGTCCGCTATGCCGTCGATCGGGCGCTCCGGCGCGTGTGCGCAGGGCTGCGCCATGCGGAGGCCTCACCGAGGCCCAGGCCCGCGCGGCTCGCGGAGATTGAAGAGGAGCTTGCGGTCCTTTCCCGCATGTCGGCCGGCGATTGCGAAGCGGCGCGCAGCCGTGGCCAGCATCGTCGAAGAGCTAGAGCAGGAGCGGGCGGAGCTGGAGCGCGCGAGCGCTGCGGAGCGGCCCGACCCGATTCGCGTCGACCTCGACCGGCTCTGGCGAATAGCCTAGGCCGAAGTTCCCCGGGCGTTTGGGCGTAAGCGGTTGATTCTTCTCGCAGTCGAGGAGAATCGCCGGCTCGTTACTGGGAACAGCGGACGCGCAAGAGGTCGAGGGCGTGTTTCTGGTGGGGAGTGGGAGTGGTGACC
>DATFYN010000095.1:0-3904 GCA_035315025.1 Myxococcota bacterium | reverse complement strand
GCAGATGTTCGAGGCGCGTCTCGCGTCGAGCCTACCCCGTCTGCGGGACGACATCGAAACCCGGCTGTCGGAGCTCGGCGAGCGACTGAAGCAAGTGGGGAGCCGCGCGACGGAGACGCTCGGCCGCGAGTTCGAAGAGCTGCGCGAACGCGTGCGGCGAACGCTGCAGTAGCCCGTCACCGGTCACGCGCCAGCGATCGAGCGCGTGTGCGAGCCCAGCGCGCCGTCTTCTCTCGAGGTGCACGCGAGCGGGCTTGCGTGCAGGTGGTGCCGAGGCGTCCGAGCCCGACCACGGCGATGAGGACGCGCCGCTCAGTCGGAGTCACGACGTGCGTGACCGGTTCGGCTGCAGGCGTCCGCCCGGTTCCATCGGCGTTTTCTCCGCGCTGCGCACTCAGCGCGCCCAGCTCACGCTCAGGAGATCGCCCTCGTCGTCGGGGTAGCGGTAGTCCAGCTCGCCCTTGTAGGCGTGGAGCAGTGCGTCGCCGATCCCGCGCGCGAGGTGCGGGTCCGTCGTCGAGACGAGGAGCTCCTCGCCGCGGTCTTCGATCTTCAGGATGCGCTTCAGCGAGTGCTCGGCCTTCTCGTGCTCCTCGACGTTGCGCGCAAGCTTGAGGATCTGCTCGCGGTGGCCCCGCGCGAACTCGCCGCGGATGGTCACGAGGCCGGCCGGATAATCCTTCTCGATCCGCTCGCACGCCGGACACGTCGCGCGGTGCGCGTCGGCGGGAGGCGAGCTCACGTCCAGCGACCTTTGCGGTACGTCGCCTCGCAGCCCGGGCAGACGCTCGGCTCGGCCAGCTTGTGTCCGGCGCGATAGAAGGTCCCGTCGTGCTCGAGCTTCACGCGGTCGGGGCGGGGCTGCGACGCGGCGGGATGGGTCTTGGATCGCTCTCGCATGGAGTCTCCCTTCCTCTCTCGGTTGCCCGGAAGGAGAGCACGCCCCGTGCCAAGCTTGCTGCTACGGGCGAGCGAACGCAGGCAGGCTTCCGGGACGCGCGAGCGGTCGTCCGGCGATGCTCGTGCGGCCGCGCCTTGGCGGCTGCTGTGTCGGCACGCCGCAGGGCGGTCGCGCGGGTCGGCATCGCGCCGACGGCATGCGGAATGCGAGTGCAGCGCCGAGGAGGGTCCCGCCTTCGCCCGCCGCGCGTGACCGCGTTCCTGCGGGGTCCGTTGCTGCGCGGCGCGGTGACGGATCGAACCGAGCCGCTGGCAGTTGGAGCTCGGGGCGAATTATCGTCACATTGGGGGCCCAGGGAGAGTCGCGGCCTCAACCGAATTCGGTACCGCGCGATGACCGGTCACTCGGTCAATGTGGATGCGGTAGAAAATGGGAATTAAAAGATCTGCAGCGTCGTGAGCAGCGGACGCGACATAGCCTGGCTGCCACCACATCGCGTACTGCGCAAGCAGCTCATGAGCCCGATTCCGCTCTGGCTTGTATTCGGGAGTGTCCGGAAACTCTTCGTAGTGACCGAAGACAACGACGCTCATCCATTGAAAGTGACTGGTGAGTTCATCCACCTCGACACAAACGCGAGGGTTCGCGCGCATCCACTCAATTTTCTGACCGAATGTAGAGAAAGCGTAAAGCTGCCTCTTGTCATAAGCGAAATGGATTGGCACAATATAAGGCTGGTTATCGCGCGCACATCCCAGCCTGCCGAGTCTCAACCGCGCCAGCGTATTGAGACACTCCTCATCTGTCATGTCATGAATGAGCATTGCTGGTTACCTGCAATTTGTATTTTTTAACTCGTGGTTCCCATCGCGCTTTGATCACGAAATATCGTCAAAGCTGTAGCCGCACGCACCTGTGTGACTCTCCTCGGTCGAAGACGCTCCGTCTCCGCTGGCGCACCTCCGGCTTGGTTCGATCAGGGAGAGAAAACAGCAAAAATACCTCCTCAGCATGGTGTGGTCGGCGCTAGCGGAGGCGAGCGGTCGACTCAAGAATACAAATTGTAGTCGTTAAAATCGCGTTCTCTCATCGCGAGTCTAACCTTGAGGCGATGACTCCAGCCGAATGCCATCAGCGGAGCGATCTCGTGTTACTCGTCTCCATCCCAGTAGCGGCCAGCGACTGACGATTGGGTGACTGGACTCCGTCGTCAGACAAATGGTCAGGCGAATGCGCGTCCCTATTCGTCACGCGTAGCACGTACCCGACGGGACTGGCGACGTCGATCCAAACGCGCTGCCCCTTGGGAGCGCGCGTCAGCGCGGCGGCGAGATCGAGATTCCCCGCTACATCGGAGAGCTGTTCTCTCTCCGCCCGGGTCATGGCGGGACCGGACACGCCTACGAAGAGCCATTCCTCGTCGCTTCGCTTGATTCCGATGAAGACGGCACCGGTATCCATGGATTCAAGGGTCTCGTCCAACTTGGACTCCGGAAAAGACGAGGTGAGGTAGGCACAAAGGCTTTGAACGCGCTCGCGCGTGATCGGGCTGAAAGACTTGATCGTCACGGTGAACCCCGCTGGACTGTGGCTCGAAAGCCGGGGCGAGTCCGACACAAGGCATCGGAGTCACCTTTTGACAGCCCGGAATAGCTACGGTTTATTGATGGAGGCGGCCGGAATCAAACTCAACGGTTCTAAACGCTAGCCGTTCTCAGTTCCGCATTCAAGTGAGATTCGAATGTCCGCGCGCGTAAGACGGTAGGAGAGACCTTGGCGGGTCTAGACAACCAGCTCGTCACGTTTTGTCTCGATAAAATTGTCGCATGCGCCCACTTGTCTGTTCTCGGTGAGCTGTTCCGGCGCAGTCGGGTCCGTAGCGGCGCGCGGCTTCTGTGACCGGAGTTCTGCAGCGGGCATCCGCGGGGGTCTTCTGTCGGGCACCATGCTAAGCTGTGGATCACCGCCGGTTCCGGGAGTTCTCTTGTCCCCGTATTTCCACGCTATCGCTGTGGACTTCGACGGCACACTCACCTCGCACGCACGCCCCACGGCTGACGTGCTCGCTGCTGTCGCTGAGGTGCGCGGGCGCGGTACGAACCTAGTCCTCGTGACAGGCCGCATCCTCGCGGAACTTCGGGAGGTCTTTCCTGAGGCGGACGATTACTTCGACCTCATCGTCGCGGAGAACGGGGCCGTGCTGTGCGCGGGACACGTGGCTCGGCTCCTCGCACCGCCCGTCAGCTTTACGCTCGACGAAGCGCTGCTAGGGCGGGGCGTCCCCTTCCGTCGCGGCCAAGTCGTGCTGGCTTCCGATGGGGCATGGGACATCGCCGTCACCGAAGAGATCCGCCGGCTTGGTTTAGAGTGCCAGATCGTGCGCAACCGCGGGGAAATGATGATCTTGCCATCGGGCGTCTCGAAAGGGTTTGGTGTGTTCCAGGCCCTGGGTGATCTCGGAATCTCGCACCACAGTACGATCGCGATCGGCGACGCAGAGAACGACCACTCGCTCCTCGAGATGTGCGAGCTCGGAGTGGCGGTCGGCAACGCGGTGGATGCGTTGAAGACGCACGCCGATTTGGTGTTGGAGGAGCCCGAAGGTGCCGGCGTGGCTGCGTTCTTGCGTGGTCCGGTGCTGCGCGGCGAGGTGCGGATCGAACCGAAGCGCTGGCAGTTGGAGCTCGGGCGCTACGAGGACGGCTCGCGCGTGCGCCTGCCGGCCTCGCAAATCAACATGCTCATCACCGGCCGCAGCAAGAGCGGGAAGTCGCACCTCGCGGGATCGGTCGCGGAACAGCTGATCGGCCTTGGTTACTCCGTATGCGTGATTGACCCGGAAGGTGACTATGAGCCGATCGGCCGCCTCCGCGGCGTGCTCTGGATCAATGGGCGCGGAGGGCCCCTTCCCGCGGGTGGCATCGAGCGGCTCATTGAGCACCGCTTCGGTAGCGTCGTCGTGGACATGTCGTGCCTTGATGGCCCAGCTCGTCGTGGGTACAA
>DATFYN010000094.1:0-9954 GCA_035315025.1 Myxococcota bacterium | reverse complement strand
TTCCCCACTGCGCGACTATCCCGCTCAACGATCCGAAGAGTGGCATGGGCTGCAAGTGCGGTCGATGCGAACGGAGCACAAAGATCGCCGACAAGTGCCCGGACGTCCATCGCTTATTCTACAATGCTTCATTCCGCGAATGGGAGCTTGTGAGGGCAGGATTGCGTGCGTCGTGTCCCTGGACGCGCGGACGTGTATCGAACGGAGGGGGCGCATGTCGCCCCACCCCAAAAGGGGCTGATGCCATGGCGGCGCGTCGGGAGGAGTAGGATCGTGCAGGGCCTCGCTCCCGCGCGGCACTGGCACGGGGCGGGTTGCGCGCTGGCCACTCCGCGAACGGTGCTTTCCTTGCGACCGCGGCCGTGGGAACGCGGCCAAGCGGAGGCCATCTCTACATGGCACGATATTCTTCCTGGCTCCGAGCACGCCCGATTGCGGGACTGATCATCGCTGCGATCGTGTCGCTTGCGGTAGTTGAAGCACGCGGCGTGGGTTTGCTCATGCCCCTCGAACTTGGCGTGCAGGACGAACTGTTGCGGCTCCGGCCGCACCGAGCGCTCGACCGTGTGGCCCTGATCCGAATTAGAGAGGAGGACATCGGCCGTTTTGGTCACCCCCTACCGGACGCGACCCTGGCCCAAGCCATCGAGCAGATCCTGTCCAGCGGCCCGCGCGCCGTGGGGATCGACCTTTACCGAGATCAGCCCGTAGGCAGTGGCGCAGAACAGCTGGCCACCGTTCTGCGGTCGGATCCTCGTGTCGTCGTCGTCGAGCAGCTCCCGGACCGCGACCGTCCCGGAACGCCTCCTCCAAGCTACTTGCAGGGCTCCGAGCGCGTGGGGTTCACCGACTTCCCACTGGATCCCGATGGCGTCGTGCGACGCTCCTTCCTCTTCCTGTGGGATAACCAGGGCGCGATGCACGTCTCCTTCGCCCTCCGACTGGCGCTCCTCTACTTGCGCGGCCAGAACATCTCGCTCGCCGCCGAGGATCCGTCGGGAGAAGCACTCCGCCTGGGTGCTGCACAGCTTGCGCCGTTCCGCGCCGGCGACGGCGTCTACGTGAACACCGACGATCGAGGCTATCAGGTTCTCCTGGACCAGTTGCGCGGCACCCTCCCGTTCCAGGCCTTCTCTGCTGACGACCTCTTGTCGGGGCGGCTAGCGAGCGACGCCCTACGCGACAAGGTCGTGATCCTCGGGACGACGGCGCCGAGCGTGAAGGACTCCTTCTTGACACCCTTCCTGACGGAGGCGGCAGGCCGTCGCAGGGCCTACGGGATCGACTTGCACGGCCGCGCGGTCGATCAGCTCTTGCGGCGTGCTCTCGACGGCGACCCACCCGTCTGTGCTCCGCGTCAGCCCATCCAGGCGGCGGCCGTCGTCACACTATCGCTCCTTGGCACTGTCCTGGGTCTGTGGGCGCGCTCGATCCGTCTCGTCTGGATCCTCGGACTCGCGGTCCTGGCGCTCCTCCTCACAGCGGGCTGGGTGGCTCTCGGGCGTGCGCTGTGGCTCCCGATCCTCCCTCCCGGGATCGGCTTTGCGGCGTCCACCGGGCTCGCCGTCGCTCACGTTCTCGGCGAGGAGCGGCGGGAGAAGGCGCTCTTGCGCGACATCTTTTCGCGACATGTGGGCAAGGACGTACTCGAGGAGCTTTGGCGCAAGCGAGACCAGTTCATGGAGGGGGGCCGACTCAGGACGCAGCGCATGGAGATCTCGGTCCTGATGGCGGATCTGCAGGGCTACGCCGAGGTCTCGGAAAAGATGGAGCCCGGAGACCTGCTCCAATGGGTGAATGAATTCATGAGCACCATGGCGCGCGTGGTCGAGACCAGTGGGGGTGTCGTCGACGACTACTGGGGAGACGGGCTCAAGGCCAACTTTTCAGTCCCCGTGCCAAGGACGACCGACGAAGAGGTACGGACGGATGCGCGGAATGCGGTCTCCTGCGCGCTTGCCATGGCGGGGCAGATGGAGCGGCTCAATGCCGAGTGGCGCGAGCGGGGCCTTCCGACTGGACGGCTCCGCGTGGGAATCCATACCGGTCCAGTCGTCGTAGGGGATATTGGCAGCCCGGAGCGCCTCAAGTACACCTCCGTGGGGGACACAGTGAACGTGGCGGCGCGGCTCGAGAGCATGGACCGTGAGGCCTTTCT
Organism: Myxococcota bacterium; assembly: GCA_035315025.1. GTDB lineage: Bacteria > Myxococcota_A > UBA9160 > UBA9160 > UBA9160 > UBA9160. The sequence goes on along the minus strand of DATFYN010000094.1, from coordinate 7,796 downwards.
CGCCGAGGTCGGTGTTGCCGCACGAATCTTCGTGAGCGAGGCGACCCGGCGACACTTGGGCGAGGAAACGACGTTGGAACCCCTCGGCTCACGCAGCGTCGCCGGACGGAGCGCACCCGTGGGCGTGTTCCGGGTGCGTATCACTTTGAAGGAGACGTGATGGGGCGAACAGCGCTATGGGCGATCGGCGGAGTTGGACTCGCGTTAGCTCTCAGCGCAGCGGCGGCCACTGCAGGAGAGACGCCGGACAACAGCCAGCAGTCTCCGAAGACGAGCGAGCCCGTTCCCGCAACCACGCCGGTGCAAACACCCAGGAGTGCCAAGCCGATTCCTCCTGAAAAGTCCACCACTCCGAACCCGGCGGTTGCTGCGGGGATCCCCGTCTACGTTCGCCCTCACGGCGCCGCGGGAGGTCGCGAAGGCGGCGGTACACGCGGCGGGGAGACTGCAGAGATCGTCGCGCTCATCCCGGACAACCACGCGGCCCTCACCACCCGTGAACAGCCGACGCTTTACTGGTACCTCGCCGAGCCCACAAGCGCGCGGATTGACGTCATCGTGAACCGAGGACTAGAGGATCAGCCGCTGCTCGAAAAAACTCTTCAGGGCCCGTTTTCGGCCGGCATCCATGCGCTCGACTTCAAAGTCCTCGGGATCCACCTCGAGCCCGGCTCTCTTTACAAGTGGTACGTCGAGGTGATTCCGGATCCAGCGCACCGGTCCGGCGACGCCTTCTCTGGTGGTACCCTTCAGCGTATTGTCCCGAGCACCGAACTCGACCGGTCGATTGGAACGGCGGGGCCGGCGGAGCGGGTCCTGATCTACGCACAAAACGGTATCTGGTGTGATGCGCTGGATGAGCTCTCGAGGCAGATCGCCGCGAGCCCTTCCGACCCAGTCTCGACGCGACAGCGGGTGGGGCTCCTTGAGCAGGTGGGCCTCGGACCCAATGTAGGCGTGTCAGAGGCTCGACCAACTATGCCATGAGCCGAGGCGGAAACGGGAGCGAGCAGATTGCCAAGCCGAACGGGCATTTTCTGTACGTGTGCCTCCCGGAAATGTCATCGGTTACCGTTCAAGCGTTCAAGCTGCAACCCGCTCGTAGCGATGATGAAGTCCTGTGGTTCGCCAATACGCATACGCGTTGAAATCGCTCAGCATTCCGGCCTGAGGCGAGAGGTTACCCGACAATCGACTCACATCACCCCTTGAATGGACCGCACCGCCCGCAATGCCAAATGCCGATCGCTCCGCCGTGCCTCCTCATCGCTCCCGTTCGCGACCGCGCCTCCGCTCCTGCTCGAGATCGTCGATCTGCCAGGCGAGGACGCGCCGTCTCTCTGCAGACGACTCCACCATCCGCGACCGCGCTCGCAGCTCCCGGCCTCGCTCAAAGGTCTGGCCTGTGGCAGGAATCGCCGTCACAAACCGGCCGGTGTCGAGCACGACGTAGCGCGCGCCGGCCTCGTCCTCGGCCATCGCCACGACCCGGCCGCGATAGATCCGGCCGGACTCGGGGGCGGCGTGGACGAGCTCCTTCGCACCGAGCCGCTGGGCCTCTGAAAGGGTCAGGGGCCTCCGCTCCCGCAGCTTCATCGCCATCTCGATTCGCTCCTCTGCTGTCGCGACCAGCACGAGCCTGCGCCGGTCCGTGGCCGCCGACTCCAGCGCGCTCTCGCCTACCAGGCCGCGCTCGGCGAGGAGCGTGAGTCGACTGCGCACCGCCTCGCGGAAGCGGGCAAAGAAGCCGCTCCGTGTCGGCACGAGTGCAGGAGCGTCGCCCCGGGCGCGCACCGTGCGCACCGCCTCGAGGTCCAGGATCGTTGCGGGCTCCCTCACCGCTCCGAGCTCATCGAGCCGCCCGTGGTCGAGAACTTCCACGCGAGTCCCCGCGTTCCCCTCCCCCCTCGAGCCCTCGCCCGCGGAGCGTCACGACGCGTCCCACTTCGAGGCACCTCTCACCCCGGGCACGCTCCATCTCCGGCGTCTCGGGCACGAAATGGACGACGCCGTCAGTCCCTTCGAGCACCAGGTAGGACTCGTCCGTCGCCTCATCGACCGCACGTCCGGCGACGCGGCCTCGGAGCTCTCCTCCAGGCATGAGGCGGCTCAGCTTCTGGGGCGCACCCGGCTCGACCAAAGGCCGCCCGTGGTGCCAGAGACTCTTCTGCAAGTCCCGTGCGAGCTGCATCTGACGAAGTGCGGGACGGTGGCTCTCTGAGAGTCGCCATGTGCGCTTCCCGGTGCGCTCGGCGAGCCCCAGCTCGCGCAAGAACTCGAGGCGCCGGAGGAGCTCGAGCCGCTGCTCCCGGTCCATCGGCGAAGAGGGAAGCACGGCATCGAAGCGCACCTCGCGCCCTTCGTTCATGCCGCCTTCGAGGGTGCTGTCGAGGACGCTCCAGTGCCGGGCGGTAACTGCCCGCTCGCGGGAGAGCTTGCGGTCGTGCTCGTTCCGCAGGCCCAGCGACCTTGTCGCGAGCTCCTGGCTCCGCTCCCGGATCCCGCGCGAGAGGTAGGCGGTTGAGAGGTAGAGGGGCCGCCCGGAATCGTCCCGTCCGCGGACGATCACATGGAGATGCGGGTGGGCCGTGTCGAAGTGCTCGATGGCCACCCACTCGAGCTCGGTCCCGAGGTCCCCTTCCATGTGGGCCACGAGCTCTCGGGCATGGCGGCGAAGATCCAAGCGATCGCCATGCTCCGGCGACACGATGATCTTCCAGAGGCGCCGGTCGCCCTCGCGCTGCCAGCTTCCAAGGCGTGCCGCGAGATCGATCTCCTGCTCCTCGGCATCGAAGCCGAGGCCCAGCCGGCCGGGCTCTTGGGCACCTTCGCGCGCCAGGTAGCGTCCGTGGGCGCGCCAACGGGTACCGCTGCGGTTCGGGACGAGGCGGACTTTGACGATGCTCCGCTGCAGCGCCGAAGGCGCTGCGCCGAGGTGAGAAGAGGGCCGGAGGTGGGCCCTGGGCCGGCGCCGCCGACCCCAGACCCGCGCCGAGATGCGGCGCAGGTGGAACGCGGAGCCGCTGAGTTCCCGGGCGCGGTAACGCCGAGGGCGAAGGCGCATCGTCGGCGCATTGTCGCGCCTCGTCACCACGGCTCAACCTCGCTCCATGTTCAACAGATCGGACCCAACGAGCGCCTCCCGGAGAGCGCGATGCCAGGCCGATCTGCGCCGCGGCGGTGCGATGCCGAGCCGGCAGAAGGTCCCACCCTCTCGGCACTCGTCAGGTCGAGCCGATGTGCTCCCTGCGCCGAACACCGATGATTCGTCCAGGCACGCTTCTCGGCGCCGCGCTGACGCAGACGGGCTTCTCGTTTGCGCCGGATCTCTTCCACGTGACGATCCTCGGCCTTCGCGAGTCGCTCGGAGCTCTCCGAGAGGACGCCCCGCTCGAGGCGCGGCGTGACCTCGCAACAGAGCCCGAGCGGCATCGACGACGTGATTTTGATTTGCAGATCGGCCGTGGCGGAAAGTGCGATCACAAGCACGAAGACGGCGATCACGCCGAGCGGCCAGCGTCGCTGCAAGGCAGAGCGAACGGTCCTTCGTGAGCGCACAACGCGCATTCTGCACAGCGCGCGCGCCGCCGCTAGGTTCCGACGCGAAGTGCGCGCCGCAGAAAGCGAATCCCGCGGACCCTCCGTCACAAAACTGCGCTGATGCAAGAATTCCGACGCGAAGTGCGCGCCGCGTAAGCGAATTCGTCTCAACCATCCGTCGTAATCTTGCCGGCTTCCCGATCACGCGCATTCCCCCGCGGGTCTCTTGTTCTGCTCCGCATCTTCACGCTGGCCACGATCGTTCAGCTGGTCCGCGATCCGCGCGTGGCAGGACTCAGATTGCGACCGGCACCAGCATCACCGTGAGCACGCGGAGCGCACGATGTGCGATCGATGGAAGGCCAGGTTGTAGGCAGGGAGTTGACCCGGCGGAGAGCGGCTCGTAGGGCTGATCTCGTGCCCACCATTGGGGCGGCCGTGGGCCTGGTCATGGCAGGCTCCTGGACGAGCTCAGGCAACGAGGTGGGCGGGCAGCAGCCACGTCGCGAGGACGAGACCGCGCACCCCTGCGAGCATCGTGCAGGACGAGCGGCGAGCTTGGTGCGCGGCACCCTCGAGCACGCACCGGGGCGCATCGCTGACCCTGCGAGGGCCGTCTCAAGGGTCGCTCGGGAAGCCCGGGCTGAGGACGAACAGGGCCTAGTCTCCGGCCCGATCTCGACACGCACCATGACCGTCTTTCAGCATCCCGCAAGACGACCAGCGAGCTTGGTGCGGGGTACGCTTGAGCGCGCACCGCGGCGCTTCGCGCACTCTGCGAGGGCCATCTCACGGTCGCTCCGGAAGGCCATCGTGGTGAGCGGGTTGACCTTGTCACGGCCCCGATCCAGACGGTCACCGAGCACGCGGAGGGCACGATGTGCGATCGATGGAAGGCGCGCTCGAAGGCAAGGAGTCGGCGTAATGGAGAGCAGCTCGTAGGGCTGATCTCGTGCCGACAGTTGGCAGGGCCGTGGACCTGGTCATGGCAGGCTCGTGAACGGGCTCAGGTAACGGCGTGGGGGGGCAGCAGCAACATCGTGAGGTCGAGACCGCGCACCTCCGCATGCGCGTCCTACCGAGGGGCAGCGAGCTTGGTGCGGGCCACCCTTGAGCGCGCACCGCGGCGCTGCCCGCACCCGTCTCAGGGTCGCTCGGGAAGCTCATGGTGGCGACGGGCTCGACGCGGCCACCGGCCCTATCCCGGCGCGAACCGTGACGCTTCTGTCGCGCTCACCTGGCGCGCGAAGATGCAAGGCACTCCCGCTTCGTCACGTCCCCGGGCACGGTTGTGAGCCGCGAGCTGGGCCACTCCAGGACACGGGCGCGACGGTGGGTTGGCGTTGAACCTGGCCGGAAGCACGACAGGACCTGGGCCCTTGTCTGCCGCGCGCCGAGGCGCGCTCTGTGACGAGCCGCATGACTGGCCGTCCCAGGTCGTGGACATGGCCTCGCGTGGGATGCCTTTGGGTCTCGAGCCGGGTCGTCGAGGGGGTCGAGGGCCGCGTCCACGTGGTTCCCCGAGCCTGCTTGGCTCGCCGATTGTTGCAGCGGGAAGCGGCTCGAGTCCGGCGACGTCGCGAGCCTGTGGGGAGTGGTCGTTGGAGCCGCCGAAGGGAAAGGGTGGACCCTCACGCAGCGGATGCGCCACGGCCAGCTCGAGGAGATCGAGGCGGTGCCCGTGCGTACGAGCATCCTCGACGTGGAGGTGGTCCCGGACCTCACCAGGAGCGCACCACCACCCACGCGGTCTCAGGAAGACTCTGCCCGTGGCTTTGCGGCGCGCTGGCAGGCGGCCCCCGAGAGGCGGCCTGGTAGGCTCGTGAGCGAAGGCGTGCTCGATCGGAGCGCGCACCCCGCGAGCCAACAGCCCAAGCGGGCGCCGCCTCTTCAAGAGCTCGATCGCGATGTCGAGGCCCGCATCAAGCTGCGCCCAGGCGAACGGTGAGGTTGCTCGATCCTGCGACCACCAGCTCGATGACGTGGAGCCTCTACTCCTGAATGCGACAGCTTACACCTTCTCGGCTCCCATCCGACGTGAGTCGTGACGTCGACAGGCGAATTCCCAAGAAGCTCTCAAGTCGGTTCCGATCGCCACCCGCTTGGTGTACTACGCTGCTATCCGCTCACTTGCGATGGTATACGCTATTCGCTGTCGACCGTAAATTTCCCAAGATTTCCCATTGTTCACCCTTCTGTCAGTCCCTAAGTTTTCCGCTGCTCAAGCCGTTCGAGCGGTGGGGGAATGACAGATCGACACACTATTCTCGAGCTGCACTCTGAGCGGCTCATCTGATGAGCGTTCGCAATGCCGCCACATCTCCTCCCCCGCCGGGCGAAACGCTGGATGGACGTGGGGCAAAGATGGTCGTTCAGCGCCTCGCCGAACTCAGGACCCTCGCAGCGTCATGGGGCTCCCGCTGGCCGCCCTGGACCGTGTCACCCTTCGAATCGAGGAAGTCGCCGCGACAACGGGCCTCTCCGTGAGCCTCGTGCGAGCTCTGATCCGCGACGGCGAACTACCCGTGGTCAAGGTCCGGTCGGTCCCGCTCGTGCGCACCAGGGACCTCCTTGCCTTCCTCGAATCGCGGGTCAGTGCGCCTGAGGCGGTGGCCGAGCGGATCGCCGACGAGCTTGAAGCGAGTCTCGCGGGGCGGGAGGTGTAGGCTATGGCTCGGAGGTCCGATGACGTGGGCGTGAAGGTGCGTTTCTTCCGAGGCTCCTGGTGGGTGGTTGTGCACCACCAAGGGAAGCGCAGACAAAAGCGAATCGGGCGCGATAAGAGGCTAGCCGAGCAGGTGGCCAAGGAGATCCGCACGAAGCTCCTGCTGGGCGAGTTCAGCGTGCGGCCTACTGCCGAAGCTGCGATCCCTTTTGATCGCTTCGCTCAGGATTGGCTCCATATCCAAGTCGAACTCCCGATCAAGCGGAACCTTCGGGGAGCACTGTCCCTACGCAGCCGCGATATTCACGAGGGCAATCTCCGCCGGCACCTCGTGCCGTTCTTTGCTGGCCGCGACCTACGCAAGATTCGCGCTGCGGATGTCCAGGCCCTCCATGATCATCTCCTCGTTCGCGACAGGCCGCTTGGCGCGTATTCGATCGAGCATGTGCTCAAGACTCTGCGGCAGCTCCTCGGCTTCGCGGAGCTTCAGGAGGTTGTGACCGAGAACGCCGTCGAGCGTTGGAAGCGCGGGCTCCGGCTTGGGCGCCGTCGCAGCGCACCGACCTACAAGGTGCGGCGTGATAACGTGCTCGACTCCGAGGAGCTAGCTCGTCTCCTTTCCATGGCCGCTAAAGAAGCTCCCAACCACTTTGGGCTTTTGTTGTTCCTTGCAGACACAGGAGCGCGCCTCGGCGAGGCGCTGGGACTGCGTTGGATCGACGTCGACCTGGAATGCGGTATGGCTCGCATTAGCCGCAGCTTCTCGGACGGCAAATACCTGAACGATACGAAGACGGGCCATGAGCGCCGAGTCGAGCTCTCGGACCGCCTCCGCGCGGAGTTGGAAGCCAAGCGGCCGGATCTCTTCGGGGACGATACACCGGTCTTCCAAAGCCGAGACGGTGGGCTCCTCGACCCGCACAACTTCCGCGCTCGTGTCTTCGACCGCCTGGTGCGAAGGGCTCTTGGTCCAGCGCGTCGATTCACGCCGCACGGCTTGCGGCACACGTTCGCCACGATCCACCTCGCCCGCGGAACGCCGATCAAGTGGGTGCAGGCGCAGGGTGGATGGGCGAGCGCAAAGCTGCTGCTCGACTGGTACGGCCACTTTCTCCCGAGTGAGCAGGGTGGCTATGCGAACGCACTTGAGACGGCGCTGGACGGCGCCCAGACGGCGCTGCGTTCGCGAAGGGCTATGTTCGGTGAAGCACGCAGGCCAAATACTCAAGCACCGACGCGGGATTGCGTGGCGCCCCGGGCAGGATTCGAACCTGCGACTTCGGCAGCGAATCCTTGAAGTTCTGAGCGGTAAGGCTCCGAGTTGCTTGTCACCGGTTTGTCACCGCCTGGTCAGGGAAGGCCCTGGCGGCGCGCGATGCCTCCCGGGCCCTTGGACTACAGGAGAAAGCACGGTCTACCCGGCTATGTGCTTGTGCTCCTCGCGATTCTGCTGCTGGCGCCGACCGCCGCCGTCCTGGGCGTGATGGCGTATTTGCGGAGACCGCGTTCGCGAAGCGCGAGTGCGCGGCCGACGTGTTCCGGCATCAAAAGTAAGGCTCCTCTGAGAGTTCGGAGAGTTGTACAGGGAGCG